>CALGTB010000243.1 GCA_937902285.1 uncultured Actinomycetes bacterium
CCCGTACTTCGACCAGGAGCTGGTGAGCAAGGGGATCCCCGCAGCCGACGAGGTCGACGCACAGCGCATCGTGGCCGAGCTGACGAGCCGGGCCGCCGACTGCCAGACCCTCATGCCGCCGGCGGGCTGCCCCGGGACGGCGCCATGAGCATCCCCGCCGCGACGATGCCCCCGGTGGGCACGCGGGTCCGCAGGCAGCCGAGCCGCCGGAACGTCGAGCTGGTGCTCCTCGTCTTCGCCTGGGGCATCGGCGTGCTCGGCACGCTCCAGGTGGGCTGGGCGACCGGTGAGACGGCCGGCAACAGCATCTGGGTCGTCGCGGCCGTGGTCGGCGTCCTGGCACTGGTCATGCACGTCGTCGTGCGATGGAAGGCGAAGTACGCGGATCCGGTGCTCCTGCCGGTGGCGACGCTCCTCACCATCCTCGGCCTCGTCATGATCTACCGCATCGACGTCGCCGCCGCCTCGCGCGCATCCCTCAACGGCAACCCGCCGCCCACGCCCGACGTGTACTCCCAGCTCACGTGGTTCACGGTCGCGGTGATCCTGTTCGTGTCGGCCCTCGTCCTGCTGCGCGACCACCGCATCCTGCAGCGCTACACCTACACGCTCGGCCTCGTCGGCCTCGTCCTTCTGGTGCTCCCGCTGGCACCGGTCATCGGCACCACCGTCAACGGCGCAACCCTGTGGATCCGGATCGGCGGATTCTCGTTCCAGCCGGCCGAGATGGCGAAGATCATGCTGACGATCTTCTTCGCCGGCTACCTGGTCGAGAAGCGCGACTCGCTCGCGCTCGTGCGGACGAAGTTCCTGGGCATGGGCCTGCCCCGTCTCAAGGACCTCGGCCCGATCGTCATCGCGTGGCTCATCTCGCTGGCCATCCTCGTGTTCGAGACCGACCTCGGCACCTCGCTGCTCTTCTTCGGCCTGTTCGTCACCATGCTCTACATCGCCACGCAGCGACGGTCCTGGCTCATCCTCGGCGGCATCCTCTTCGCCGGCGGCGCCCTCCTCGCCTACTACCTGTTCGGGCACGTTCGGCTGCGGGTCACGGTCTGGCTCGATCCGTGGGCCTATGCCGACACGGCGGGCTACCAGATCGTGCAGTCCCTCTTCGGCCTGGCCAACGGCGGCATCCTCGGCGCCGGGCTCGGCCAGGGCTTCCCCAACCTCGTGCCCTTCGCGAGCACCGACTTCATCGTGGCGGCCCTCGGCGAGGAGCTGGGCCTCACCGGCCTCATCGCCATGCTCATGCTCTACGCGATCCTCGTCGAGCGGGGCCTGCGTGCGGCCGTGTCGGTGCGGGACTCCTTCGGACAGCTGCTGGCAGCCGGCCTGTCCATCACCTTCGCGCTGCAGGTGTTCGTCATCATCGGCGGTGTCACCCGGCTCATCCCGCTGACCGGCCTCACGACGCCGTTCCTCTCGTACGGCGGATCGTCGCTCATCGCCAACTGGGTGATCATCGCCCTGCTGCTGCGCATCTCCGATCGAGCCCGCCGGCCCGAGGTGTCCGTCCAGTCACCTGACGACGCCGTGACCCAGGTCGTGCGACGCGTATGAGCCGCCCGATCCGGCGCATCGCCGCCGTGCTCGCCCTGATGCTCGTCGCCCTCCTCGTGAACATCACGGTGATCCAGGTCGTCCTCGCCGGCGACTACCGCGACCGGCCGGGCAACCAGCGCGTGCTGCTCGACGAGTACGGCCGCGAACGAGGCCCGATCCTCGTCGGCCCGAACCCCGTGGCCCGGTCGAAGGAGACCGGCGACACCCTGAAGTACCTGCGCGTCTACTCGGACGGTCCGCTGTACGCGCCGGTCACGGGCTTCTACTCGCTCGTCTACGGGGCCACCGGCCTCGAGCGCACCGAGAACCGCATCCTCACCGGCCGGTCGAGCCTGTTCGTCGTCGACCGGGCCGAGCAGCTCTTCGCGGGGCGCGAGCCGGTCGGTGGCGCAGTGAGCACGACGCTGAACGCACTCGCTCAGAAGGCCGCCTTCAACGGGCTCAAGGGCAAGAAGGGCGCGGTCGTGGCGATCGAGCCCGCCACCGGGCGCATCCTCGCGTCAGTGCAGTTCCCGTCGTTCGACCCGAACCTGCTCTCCAGCCACGATCCCGCGCAGATCCGCGAGTACTACGCGTCGCTGGAGGCCGACCCCGCCAAGCCGCTGCTCAACCGCCCGATCGTGTCCCTCAACCCGCCGGGCTCCACCTTCAAGCTGGTCACCGCGGCGGCCGCCCTCGCGTCCGGACGCTTCACGCCGGACTCCGTCCTGCCCGGGCCCCGCACCTACCAGCTGCCGCTGTCGACCAAGAAGCTGCGCAACTGGAACGGCCAGGCCTGCAGCCCCGACGGGCTGGTCACGCTGCGCGAGGCGCTGGCGGTCTCGTGCAACACCGCCTTCGCCTGGCTCGGCAACGAGCTGGGCGCCGACGCCCTGCGCCGGCAGTCAGAGCTCATGGGCTTCGACACCGCGTTCCGCATCCCCCTGCGTGCCGCGACCTCCGTGTTCCCCGAGGATCCTGACGCCGCCCAGGTCGCCATGTCGGCCATCGGTCAGTTCGACGTGCGGGCGACCGCGCTGCAGATGGCGATGGTGGGTGCGGCGATCGGCAATGGCGGACGCACCATGACGCCGTACCTGGTGCAGGAGGTCCGGGGTCCTGATCTCGCCATCGTGCAGACGACCGACCCCGTCACGTTCGAGGACGCCATGACCCCGCTGCATGCCGCGCAGCTGACCGAGATGATGGTGAACGTCGTCGAGAACGGGACGGGCAGCAACGCGCAGATCTCCGGCGTCCGGGTCGCCGGCAAGACCGGAACGGCGCAGACCGGCAACGACAACCCGTCCGTCGCATGGTTCGTGGCCTTCGCGCCCGCGCAGGCACCCACCGTCGCGGTCGCCGTCGTCGTCGAGGACGCCGGCGCCCCCGAGGTCAGCGGCAACCAGCTCGCGGCACCTATCGCCAAAGCCGTCATTGAGGCTGTGCTGCGCTGAGGAGCGCCGCACTACTGAGAGAATGGGCAGATGACCACGGACCCCACCAAGGCGCGCATGCTCGGTGATCGCTACGAGATCGGCGAGGTCATCGGCCGCGGCGGGATGGCCGAGGTGCACGAGGGCCGCGACCTGCGCCTCGGACGACGGGTCGCCGTGAAGATCCTCCGCCCCGACCTGGCCAAGGACCCGACGTTCCAGGCCCGGTTCCGCCGCGAGGCCCAGTCAGCGGCCGCGCTCAACCACCCCAACATCGTCGCGGTGTACGACACCGGCGAGGACGTGCTCACGTCGCCCGACGGCGAGCGCACGGTCGTCCCCTACATCGTCATGGAGTACGTCGACGGCATGACGCTGCGGCAGCTGCTCGCCAGTGGCCGCCGCCTCCTGCCGGAGCGGGCCCTCGAGATCACCGCCGGGGTCCTGTCCGCCCTCGACTACGCGCACCGGCATGGCATCGTCCACCGGGACATCAAGCCGGCCAACGTGATGCTCACCCGCACCGGAGACGTCAAGGTGATGGACTTCGGCATCGCCCGGGCCATCAACGACGTCGGCAGCACCATGACGGCGACGTCCGCGGTGATGGGCACCGCCCAGTACCTGTCGCCGGAGCAGGCGCGCGGCGAGGTCGTCGACGCCCGAAGCGACCTCTACTCGACCGGCGTCCTCCTGTACGAGCTGCTCACCGGGCGCCCGCCGTTCCGCGGGGACTCGCCGGTGTCCATCGCCTACCAGCACGTCAGCGAGATGCCGCTGCCGCCGTCGCAGGTCGATCCGGGGGTGACGCCCGAGGTCGACGCCGTGGTCCTCCATGCGCTGGCGAAGCGCACCGACGACCGCTACCAGACGGCCGCCGACTTCCGCGCCGACGTCGAGCGCGCCATCGCCGGGTCTCCGGTGACGGCGGCCGTTCCGGCCCTGAACATCGACCGCACGCAGATGATGCCAGCGGTCGATGCGGCGGGCGTCGCCCACTACGAGCCGATGTACGACTCCTCGCGTTCGCGGCGGCGTCGTGGCATCGGCTTCTGGGCCCTGAGCCTGGTCGGCATCGCCGCCGCCATCATCGGCGCGCTGCTCATCGGCCGGTTCGTGTTCGGCGGCTCCTCGGTGACGCAGGTGCAGGTGCCCAACCTCGACGGCCTGACGGTCGAGGTGGCCACGGCGACCCTCTCCGACTTCGACCTGCGCCTCGGAGCGCAGACCCCCACGACCTCCGACCGGCCGGAGGGCACGATCATCGCGCAGCAGCCGGCGGCCGGCGAGTCCATCGAGCAGGGGCAGTCGGTGAACGTCACCATCAGCAGCGGGCTCGAGCAGGCCACGGTTCCGCAGCTCGTGGCCCTGACGTCCGTCGACGCGGCCCGCATCGCCCTGGAGGACGCCGGCCTCGTGCTCGGAACGATCAAGGAGAAGAACTCACAGCAGCCGGCGGGCTACGTGCTGGCCCAGGACCCTGCCGAGGGCACCCAGCTGGACGCCGGCGTCGCCGTGAACATCACGGTCTCGTCCGGCCTCGTCAAGGTGCCCAAGGTGACGGGCACCAGTGAGGCCCAGGCACGCAGCGACCTCGCCCAGCTCGGCTTCGACGTGCAGATCGTCGAGCTCGAGGACGGCTCGGTGCCGGCGGGCACCGTCCTCGCCCAGTCGCCGCAGGCCGGGGAGCTTCTGCCGCGCGGGTCGATCGTGACGATCACCGTGTCGACGTCGCCACCGGTGCCGACACCGACGCCCACGCCGACGCCCACCGACATCCCGATCCCGACACCGACGCCCACCGACGCGCCTCCGACGGTCGTGCCCCCGACCGAGTCCTCGCCCCCGGCCTAGGCTCGACCGGCGTCAGCCCACCACGGGCGACAGGTGCCGCGCGCGCTCGACGGCAGAGGGATCGCCGCACTCAGCAAGCCAGTTGGCGAGCATCAGGTGACCGCCCTCGGTGAGCACCGACTCCGGGTGGAACTGCACGCCCTCGACCAGCAGGTCCGCATGGCGCACGGCCATGATCACCCCGCTGGCCGTCGTCCCGGTCACCCGGAGGGCGTCGGGCACGGTCGCGGGCTCGACCGACAGCGAGTGGTAGCGCGTCGCAGTGAAGGGTGAGGGCAGTCCCGCCAGCACCCCGACGCCGTCATGGAACACCTCGGACGTCTTGCCATGAAGCAGCTCGGGTGCGCGGGTGACGGAGGCTCCGTACGCAGCGGCGATGGCCTGATGCCCGAGGCAGACCCCGAACAGCGGAACGTCGCCGGCGCACTGGCGCACGATGTCCATGCAGACCCCGGCATCCTCGGGGGTGCCCGGTCCGGGCGAGAGCAGGACGCCGTCGTAGGAGCGTGCCTCGTCGGGCGTCACCGCGTCGTTTCGCCGTACGTCGACCTCCGCGCCCAGCTGCGCGAGGTACTGGACGAGGTTGAAGACGAAGGAGTCGTAGTTGTCCACGACGAGAATGCTCACCACGGGCGTCATTGTGGCGGCTGCGTGCCGGCCGCTGCGACGGCGGGGGCGGTCGTCGACGCGTAGGACATGGTGATCGGCCCGGTGTAGGCGGGGATCGTGTGAGCCGCCGACGACTCGACCTCGTAGCCGAGTCCGACGACACGCGCCCATGACCGGTACGCGGTGACACCCGGGTCCGAGCGCAGGGCGGCGCGCATCTTCTTGCGCGGACCGACGGCGGTGACGACGAACGGCGGTGAGTAGACCCTCCCCTGCAGCAGCAGGGTGTTGCCGACGCACTGGATCGAGCTCGTGCTGATGAGCCGCTGGTCCATCACCTGCACGGCCACGGCGCCTCCGCGCCACAGGGCATTCACGACCGCCTGCACGTCGGCCTGGTGAACGATCACGTCGTTGGCGGAGATGGCCGCCCACAGGGGGTCGTCCGGCTCGCGGAGCGGGGCGTCATCGAGCGTCACCGACAGCGCAGCACCGGTGACCTCGGTCATCCCGGCTGCCGGAGCCAGGCCGGCCACGCCCCGACGAGCGACAGCCACGGCAGGATCACCGGAGCGCCCGGCCGCCAGATCGTCGACGCGCTGCTGCTGATCGGCCACGCGGCTCTCGAGCGCGGCGATGCGCGTGGAGTTCTGCCGGACCAGGTCGCGCAGCTCCGTGGCACGCTCGGCGCGCAGGTCGGTGCCCTGGCTGGTGTTGGCGGCTGCGACGAACATCAGACCGGCCAGGGCGAACACGAGGCCGCTGGCCACCAGCGCGGGGTGGAGGCCGGAGACGGGGCTGCGGGTCGGCCAGCGCATTCGCCCACGGTAACCGCACGATCGCCCGGTGTGGCAGGCTGGACCCTGCTCGGCTGAGCCCGCAAGCCCCGGAAGGACGTACCGTGCCCGAATCCAAAGGCCGCAAGAAGGACGTGTACACGCCTCCGCCCACGACCAAGGGCGAGCGCAAGGTGGCCCGTCTCGGCTCGCCGCGCTGGCTGGCTCCGACCATGGTCGCGATGTTCTGCATCGGGCTGCTCTACATCGTCGTCTTCTACATCGCGGGGTCGCAGATCCCCGTGATGCGCGACCTCACCCCGCTCATCAACGTGGGCATCGGCTTCGCCTTCATCGCCGGCGGGTTCTTCCTGTCGATGCGCTGGCACTAGTCCGTCCGCTGCCCACAAGGTCGGGGCGACTTACACGACTGTTATTTGTCCCCAGCTGGGGACAAACCTGTGGACAACCTCGTGCGCTTGTGCGGGCTGTCCACAGGTGCGTGTAACGGGAGTGCCCGGGTGCGTGTGACAGGAGTGTCTAGAGCAGTTCGAGAATGGTCGCGTTCGCCATGCCGCCGCCCTCGCACATCGTCTGCAGCCCGTACTGCGAGCCGCTGCGCCGCATCTGGTGGATGAGCGTGGTCATGAGCCGTGCGCCGGACGCGCCCAGGGGATGGCCGAGGGCGATCGCCCCGCCGTTGATGTTCGTGCGCGCGGGATCCGCGCCGGTGTCGGCGAGCCACGCACCGACGACGGAGGCGAAGGCCTCGTTGACCTCGAAGGCGCCGATGTCGGAGATCGACAGTCCCGAGCGTCGCAGGGCCCGCTCGGTGGCGGGGATCGGGCCGGTCAGCATGATGATGGGATCCACGCCGGCCATGGCCACCGTGTGGACGCGGGCCAGGGGCGTGAGGCCCAGCTCGGCCGCGCGGGCCGAGCTCATGATGAGCAGGGCCGCGGAGCCGTCGGAGATCTGCGACGCGTTGCCCGCGGTGACGACGCCGTCCTCGAGGAAGGGGGTCTTGAGCGACGACAGCGACTCGACCGTGGTCTCGGGCCGGATGCCCTGATCCTGCGTGACGAGGCCGTCGGCCGTCTGCACCGCCACGATCTCCTCGTCGAACAGTCCGGCGTCCCGCGCTGCGGCAGCCCGCTGCTGCGAGGTCGCGGCCAGCTCGTCGAGGTATCCCCGCGACAGGTTCCACTGCGCAGCGATCATCTCCGCGCTGATTCCCTGGTTGACCAGGCCGTTGTCGTAGCGCTCGTTCATCAGGGGCCCGAACGGGCCATCTCCGCCCACGGCGTTCGAGAACATCGGCACCCGCGACATCGACTCGACGCCACCGGCGACCACGACGTCGTAGTGACCCGCGATGACCCCCGCCACTGCGAAGTTGACGGCCTGCTGGCTCGACCCGCACTGCCGGTCGATCGTCACGCCGGGAACGCTCTCCGGGAAGCCTGCTGCGAGCACGGCGTTGCGCGCCACGTTGACACTCTGCTCGCCGACCTGCGAGACGCAACCCCAGATCACGTCGTCGACGAGGGCCGGGTCGAGGCCGACCCTGCCCGTGACCTCGTTGAGGATCGTCGCCGAGAGGTCGACCGGATGGATCCCGCTGAGCACGCCCTTCTGCGGCTTGCCGATGCCGACGGGGGTGCGCACGGCCGAGACGATGACGGCGTCGTTGGTGCTCACAGGGATTCCTCTCGCGCGGGTGACGGTGGACTCAGATGGTGAAGGCCCCGAGTGGAGCCAGGACATCCTGGATCTGCGCCGTGCGCCACATGACGAGGACCGCCATGACGCCCAGCAGGGCAAGGATGCCACCCACCTGCACCGCCATGCGATGCCGAGGTGAGGGAAGGACCATGATCGCCGCCACGAGGGCACCGGTCACGAGGCCGCCGAGGTGCGCGCGCCAGTCGACTCCCGAGGCGATGAATCCGATCACGACGTTGATCCCCAGGAGGACGAGGACCTGGGTGACGTCGTAGCGGAGCCGACGCCCGGCGACCACCAGTGCGCCCATGAGCCCGAAGATGGCGCCACTCGCACCCACCGAGACCGTGCGCATGTCCGAGAACACGTACGACGCGACCCCGCCGCCGATGGCGGCGAGCACATACAGGATCAGGTAGCGGGAGTGGCCGAGGATGCGCTCGAGAGTGGGGCCGAGGGCGAAGAGCACGTACATGTTGAAGGCGATGTGCAGGAAGCTTCCGTGGAGGAAGGCCGCCGTGACCAGTCGCCACCATTCGCCCCCGACCGCGATGCCCACCGGCCACATGCCGTAGTCGCCGGCGACCGCATTGATGCCGACGGTGAACTGCACGAGGAAGACCGCGAGGTTGATGCCGATGAGGGTGTACGTGACCATGGGCCGCCCGATGAGGGCGCCCCCGGCGATGGTGGTGGCCTGGCGGGTCTGCGCGGCGGCACCGGCGACGCACTCCGGGCACTGGAAGCCGACGGGTGCGGCGATCATGCACTCGGTGCAGATGGGGCGCTCGCACCGCGTGCAGCGGATGCCCGTTGCCCGATCGGGGTGCCGATAGCAGCCCGGCAGGACGGTCGGCTCGGTCACGGCCGGGTGGGGTCAGTCACGCGTGATGGTGATCGAGGAGATGACGACGTCGGTGCGCGGCCGGTCGGCCGGTCCGGTCGCCACCGCCGCGATGGCGTCGACGACGTCGCGGGACTCCTGGTCGGCCACCTCGCCGAAGATGGTGTGCTTGAAGTTGAGGTGCTTCGTCGGGGCCACCGTGATGAAGAACTGCGAGCCGTTGGTGTTGGGCCCGGCATTGGCCATCGCCAGCAGGTACGGCCGGTCGAACGACAGCTCGGGGTGGAACTCGTCGGCGAATCGGTAGCCCGGGCCGCCGGTGCCGGTGCCGAGCGGGTCGCCGCCCTGGATCATGAATCCGGAGATGACGCGGTGGAAGATCGTGCCGTCGTACAGCGGGGCGGTCGACTTCGCACGGATCTTGGGATCCGTCCACTCCTGGGTGCCCTCGGCCAGTCCGGTGAAGTTGCGGACCGTCTTGGGCGCCTGGTCGGCGAAGAGGGTGACACGGATGTCGCCGAGGGACGTGTGGAGGGTCGCTGTCGTCGTCATGCCGCCATCCTGCCCCATGCGCGACGGACCGCACCTGACAGGGTCAGGTGCGGTCCGTGGACGTGCGGTGATCGACTACTGCGCGAGCAGGCCGTAGATCCGCTTGCGCGCCTCGACGAGCACGGCGGTGGCCGCTGCGAGCTGCTCGGGGTCGTTCAGCTGGCTGACCTGCCAGACGGCGGCCCCCAGCTGCTTCCCCTCGGACCACAGCTCCATCGCGGCCTCCTCGTCCGGGCTGCTCGACTGGGCCCAGGGCTCGCCCCACGCCCCCCGTTCCGCCTCGACGACCGAGCGTCCCTCATCGGTGAGGGAGAAGATCCGCTTGCCGTCCTCGTGGGCGGCCGTGACGAGCCCGTCGCGGGCCAGCCGCTTGAGCACCGGGTAGATCGACCCGGGTGACGGCTGCCACTGGCCGTCACTGCGGTCGGCGAGCTCGGTGAGGATCTCGTAGCCGTGCCGGGGCTGCTCGGCGAGCAGCAGGAGGATCGCCGCCCGCACGTCGCCGCGCTCGCGACGACGACCGCGCGGCGGGCCCCACGGGCCACGGCCGCCCCAGGGACCGGGGCCGCCCGGGCCACGGCCCCGGCCACCGCGATGGTGTCCACGGCCCTCGTGCGGGCCTCCACGATCGGTGCCCGCCTCGGGCGACGGTGGTGCCTGGCGGTCGTCCCGCGTGCTCTCGTCGATCTGCGCGGCCCACATCATCGTGCGTCCGCGACGGCCTCGGCCACCCGGACTCCGACGGGCCCACGGGGGCATGTTCATGCTGAAGGGTTCTGCGTAACTCATGTCAACCTCTTATCTATCGCAACTGTTCGCGATGTAGTAACGATATATCGCGATAGTACCCATGTCAACACCGGGGTCGAAACTCAGATGCGAGGGATGGCAGGTGACGCGCCCGATCGCGGGCATGGGTGGAGGCTAGGGGACTCGAACCCCTGACTTCTGCCTTGCAAAGGCAGCGCTCTACCAGCTGAGCTAAGCCCCCGCTGCCGGCCCCGTGCGGGGCCGGACGCGGTTACCGGAGGTCGGGCTCGCTCGTGGCCTCTGACCACAGATCCTGCTCTGCCTTGTTGGCAGCGATCTGCCGGTAGACGACGTAGCCGATTCCAGCGAGCAGCAGCACTATCAACAGTTTCTTCATGTGGGCCTAGGTGGACTTGAACCACCGACCTCTTCCTTATCAGGGAAGCGCTCTAACCAAACTGAGCTATAGGCCCGAACGTCCGGTGACACTACCGGACGCGGGTGCGGCGGTCGATCGGGTGGTCGTCGATCCGCCGGTCAGACCTCGTCGGACAGCACGACCTCGATGCCGCCGGTCAGGCCGACCGTGAGGTTGTACATGACCGCGAAGAGGGTCGCCAGGAGGGAGACCAGGACGATCTCGACCGACGCGACCACGGTGGCGACCCCGATCACCCGGGAGAACTCGAGGTAGCTGAGCAGGTCGAAGCCCGTCGTCGCTGATCCCACGACCTCGTCGATGGTGCGGGAGAGCGTGACGAAGACCCCGGTGAAGTCGAGGACCCACCAGAGCACGGCGACCGCCACCACGAGGACGACGCCGATGGCCAGGGCCAGCATGAAGGCGGCCTTGGTCACCGACCAGGGGTCGATGCGGGTGACGTACAGGCGCGCGCGCTTGGGCGCGCGCACCGCCTCGCCACTGCTCACTCGGCCGCCTCATCCTCGATCACGTCGACGACCTCCGCGGCCTCGACCCCAGCACCGTCCGTCTCCACGCCATCCGGCACGTCACCATCCGTCTCCGCGCCCTCGGCCTCATCGAGGTCATCGACGTCGGACTCCGCGCCGCGGGCCACCGCCACGATGGCGTCGCCCTCGGCGAGGTTCATCAGGGTGACGCCCATGGTGTCACGGCCCGACGGGCGGATCTGATCGACACGAGTGCGGATGACCACTCCGTTGGAGGCGATGGCGAAGAGCTGGTCGCTCGCCTCGCACACCATGGCCCCGACGAGCGAGCCGCGCTCCTCGACCAGCTTCATGGCCCGAACGCCCAGGATGCCGCGACCCTTCGTCGCCCAGTCGCCCACCGGGGTGCGCTTGGTGAAGCCGCCGTCGGTGATGGTGACGACGAAGGTGTCCGGGCGGACGACGTCCATGGCCAGCAGCGCGTCGTCGCCGCGGAAGCGCATGCCGATGACTCCGCTGGTGGCCCGGCCCATGGGCCGCAGCGTCTCGTCGTTGGCGGTGAACCGCGCCGACATGCCCTTGCGCGACACCATGAGGAGGTCGTCGGTGTCGGCGACGAGGCGGGCTGAGATGAGCTCGTCGTCGTCGGCCAGGTTGATGGCGATGATGCCGCCCTGGCGGGCCGAGTCGTACTCGGTCAGCCGGGTCTTCTTCACCAGGCCCCGGCGGGTCGCGAGCACGAGGTAGTCGGCCGCGGCGTAGTCGGGGATCGCCAGGACCTGCGCGATGGCCTCGTCGGGCTGGAAGGCCAGCAGGTTGGCCACGTGCTGGCCGCGGGCATCGCGCCCCGCCTCGGGGAGCTGGTAGGCCTTGGCGCGGTAGACCCGGCCCTTGTTCGTGAAGAACAGGATCCAGTGGTGGGTCGTGCTGACGAACAGGTGCTCGACCACGTCGTCCTGGCGCAGTGCCGCGCCCTTGACCCCCTTGCCGCCCCGGCGCTGCGACCGGTAGAGCTCGGACTTGGTCCGCTTCGCATAGCCCCCCGCCGTGATGGTGACGACGACGTCCTCGACGGCGATGAGGTCCTCATCGGTGACGTCGCCGTCCCAGGCGACGAAGGCGGTGCGGCGGTCGTCGCCGAACTTCTCGGTGATCTCGGTGAGCTCGTCGGCAACGATCGTCCGCTGGCGCTGCTCCGAGGCGAGGATGTCGTTGTAGTCGGCGATCCGCGCCTGCAGCTCCTCGAACTCGTCGATGATCTTCTGGCGCTCGAGGGCCGCAAGCCGGCGCAGCTGCATGTCGAGGATGGCCGTCGACTGGACCTCGTCGATCTCGAGCAGCTCCATGAGCCCGTTGCGTGCGTCCTCGACCGTGGCGGAGGCCCGGATGAGGGCGATGACCGCGTCGAGGGCGTCGAGGGCCTTGAGGTAGCCGCGCAGGATGTGGGCGCGCTCCTCGGCCTTGCGCAGGCGGAAGCGGGTGCGCCGCTGGATGACCTCGATCTGATGCGCGATCCAGTAGCGGATGAACTGCTCGAGGGTGAGGGTGCGCGGCACGCCGTCGACGAGCGCGAGCATGTTGGCGCCGAAGTTGTCCTGCAGCTGCGTGTGCTTGAACAGCTGGTTGAGGACGACCTGCGCCACCGCGTCGCGCTTGAGCTCGATCATGAGGCGCATGCCGGTGCGTGACGACGAGTCGTCGCGCACGTCGGCGATGCCCGTGACCTTGCCGTCGCCGACGAGCTCGGCGATGCGCAGCAGCAGGTTGTCGGGGTTCACCTGGTAGGGGAGCTCGGTGACCACGAGGACCTGGCGCCCGCGTGCGTCCTCCTCGACCGTGACGACGGCGCGCATGGTGATGGAGCCACGTCCGGTGCGGTAGGCGTCCTCGATGCCCTTGCGTCCGACGATCAGCGCACCCGTGGGGAAGTCGGGACCCTTCACCAGCGCCATGAGAGCGTCCTGACGCTCCTCGCGGCCAGCCTCGGGGTGGGCCAGCAGCCACTGCGCGGCGGCAGCGATCTCGCGGAGGTTGTGCGGCGGGATGTTGGTGGCCATGCCGACCGCGATGCCCGAGCTGCCGTTGACCAGCAGGTTCGGGAAGCGGGCCGGCAGCACGAGCGGCTCGAGGGTGCGACCGTCGTAGTTGGGGCCGAAGTTGACGGTGTCCTCGTCGATGTCGCGGACCATCTCCATGGCCAGCGGCGCCATGCGGCACTCGGTGTAGCGCTGGGCGGCGGCGGGGTCGTTGCCGGGGGAGCCGAAGTTGCCCTGGCCCTGCACGAGCGGGTAGCGCAGCGACCACGGCTGTGCCAGTCGCACGAGGGCGTCGTAGATGGCGGAGTCGCCGTGCGGGTGGTAGCTGCCCATGACGTCGCCGACGACGCGGGCGCTCTTGGAGAAGTTGCGATCGGGGCGGTAGCCGCCGTCGTACATCGCGTAGAGGACGCGTCGATGCACCGGCTTGAGTCCGTCGCGCACGTCGGGCAGGGCGCGCGACACGATGACCGACATCGAGTAGTCGAGGTACGACCGCTGCATCTCCGTCTGGAGGTCGACCGGCTCGATCCGGCCGTGCTGGCCGGGGCTCACGGCCTCCGTGGTGGTGTCGTCAGGCACGATGCATCTCCCTGCTGGGGTGGTGGCGCGGAGTCGTCACGTCAGATGTCCAGGAAGCGCACGTCGCGCGCGTTCTGCTGGATGAAGTTGCGGCGTGACTCGACGTCCTCGCCCATGAGGACGCTGAACATCTCGTCGGCCTGCGCGGCGTCGTCGAGGGTCACCCGCAGGAGCACGCGATGCTCGGGATCCATGGTGGTGTCCCACAGCTCATCGGCGTTCATCTCGCCGAGGCCCTTGTAGCGCTGCACCGCCTCCTCCTTGGGCAGCTTCCTGCCCGCCGCGAAGCCGGCCTCGATGAGCGCGTCGCGCTCACGATCGGAGTAGGCGAAGTCGGCGACCTCGCGCGACCACTTGATCTTGTAGAGCGGCGGCTGGGCGAGGAACACGTAGCCCTGCTCGACGAGCGGCTTCATGAAGCGGAACAGCAGCGTGAGCAGCAGCGTGCGGATGTGCTGGCCGTCGACGTCGGCGTCGGCCATCAGCACGACCTTGTGGTACCTGAGCCGGTTGATGTCGAACTCGTCCTGGATGCCGGTTCCGAACGCCGAGATCAGCGCCTGGACCTCGGTGTTCTGCAGCACCTTGTCGATGCGGGCCTTCTCGACGTTGATGATCTTGCCGCGGATGGGCAGGATCGCCTGGGTGCGCGGGTCGCGTCCCTGCCGGGCCGAGCCGCCGGCGGAGTCGCCCTCGACGATGTAGACCTCGCACTCCTCGGGCTCGCGGCTCGAGCAGTCGATGAGCTTGCCGGGCATCCCCGCCCCGCCGAGCAGCCCCTTGCGATTGCGTGCCAGGTCGCGGGCCTTGCGGGCGGCCATGCGTGCCGTGGCGGCATTGACCGCCTTGCGCGCGATCTCCTTGCCCTCGGTGGGGTTCTTCTCGAGCCACTCACCGAGCTGGTCGTTGACCACCTTCTGCACGAACGTCTTCATCTCGGTGTTGCCAAGCTTGGCCTTCGTCTGACCCTCGAACTGCGGCTCGGCGAGCTTCACGCTGACGATCGCGGTCAGTCCTTCGCGGACATCCTCGCCGCTGAGGTTCGGGTCCTTCTCCTTGAGGATGTTCCACTCGCGCGCGAACTTGTTCATGAGCGTCGTGAGCGCCGCGCGGAATCCCTCCTCGTGGGTGCCGCCCTCCGTCGTGTTGATGGTGTTCGCGAACGTGTAGACCGACTCGGAGTAGGTGGTGTTCCACTGCATGGCGATCTCGGCGCTCATGCGCTTGTCGTCGGCCTCGTTCTCGATGTCGATGACCGTGGGATTCGCCACGCCCTTGCTCGCGTTGATGTGACGCACGAAGTCCGCGATGCCGCCCTCGTAGTGGTAGCGCACGCGGCGGACGCGCTCGGTCTCGGCCACCTCGGGGTCGGTGTCGTCGTCGAAGTCGACGATCGCGGCGGCGCGCTCGTCGACGAGCTCGAGGGTGAGGCCCTTGTTGAGGAAGGCCATCTCCTGGAACCGGCGCGACAGGGTCGTGAAGTCGTAGTGCGTGGTCTCGAAGATGTCGGCGTCGGCCCAGAACGTCACGGTCGTCCCGGTGTGGTCGGCGACCTCCTCCTTCGACAGGGGAGCCGTCGGCACGCCGCGCAGGTACGACTGCCGGTAGACGTGGCCGTTGCGACGCACCTCGATGTCGAGCGTGGTCGACAGGGCGTTGACCACCGACACCCCGACGCCGTGGAGGCCGCCGGACACGGAGTAGCCGCTGCCGCCGAACTTGCCGCCCGCGTGCAGGACGGTGAGCACGACCTCGACGGCCGGCTTGCCCTCGCTGGCGACGATGTCGACGGGGATGCCACGGCCGTCGTCGATGACCCGCACGCCGCCATCGGCGAGGAGGGTCACCGAGATCGTCGTGGCGTAGCCGGCCATCGCCTCGTCGACCGAGTTGTCGACGACCTCGTAGACCAGGTGGTGCAGGCCCCGCTCGCCGGTGGATCCGATGTACATGCCAGGACGCTTGCGGACCGCGTCGAGACCTTCGAGAACAGTGATCGCGCTGGCGTCGTAGGACACGCGGGCCTCAGCTTCCCAGGGTGGTGCGAGATGCCGCACGGGGCTTGATCGATGTGGATTCAGTCTACCCGTTCAGGCCGACATCGATTGCCACGCCACGGCCCGCGAGAGCCCTTAGGGGCGAATTGACCCCCCGTCCACAATCACCTGTACGAAAACATGCTGCCAACGGCTGATCGGTGCCTTCTGTGACCGTCTAGCCGTATGTGTCGCGCGGTCCGCGACCCCGGACCCGGCGCGGTCCGGCCACCCACGAGGGGGCCTGCGGACCCAGGATCCGGATGCGCTCGACGACCCCGGAGCCCACGCGCGCGGTGATGGCCCGGTGCAGGTCGGGCAGCAGGAGGCGCACCTGGGTCGCCCAGGCCGTCGAGTCGGCCTGGAGGGTGAGCTCCGTGCCGTCGAATGCGGTCGGCACGACATGCTCGGCCAGGTCGTCCCCCACGATCTGCGCCCACTCGGCCATGAGCACCGCGACCGCGGACTGCTCCTGCCACCCCTGGTCGCGGACGAGCCGGTCGACCGCCGCGCCGAGGAGCTGCGGGTCGCGGTCGTCGGAGTACGCGGCCGGCTTCGGCCGTGGGGTGCGCGGCTTGGCCCGGGGGGTCGACGTGGTCACCCGTCGGAGGGCAGCGGCGGCAGCCGCCGCAGCGGCCTCGTCGTCGCTGCCGGGAGGCTCCGGGTCAGTCATCGTGCACCTGTCCCTTGGTCACGCGCATGCGACGTCCGGCCAGCTCGGGCGGAACGTCCTCCCCCACCGCTGCGGTGATGAGCACCTGGGTGCCCCCCTCCACCCTCGCGGTGAGCCGACGGCGCCGGGAGGCGTCGAGCTCGGCGAACACATCGTCGAGGATGAGCACGGGGTCGTCGCCATCGGACTGCATCGCGTCGAGGGCCGCGAACCTCAGTGCCAGGGCGATCGACCACGACTCGCCATGCGACGCGAAGCCCTTCGCCGGGGAGTCGCCCAGCCTGATGGCCAGGTCGTCGCGCTGCGGACCGACCAGGGTGATGCCGCGGACGAGCTCCTCGCGGCGGCGGCGCTCGATGCCCTGCAGCAGCTGGTCCCTCCAGACCGCGCGATCCACGCACATGACGACATCGGACCCCAGCCCCGACTGGTAGTCGACCTTCACGTCGGCAGCGCTGACGGCATCGACTCCGCCCGCGATGAGCTCGTACGCCGAGGTGAGGTGCGGACGCAGGTCGTCGACGAGGGCCACCCTCGCGGCAATGAGCTCGGCTCCTGCGGACGCCAATTGCTCGTCCCAGACCTCGAGGGTGGACAGGACGTCAGGGCCGCCGCCCCCGCGCGATGCGGCGGACTTGAGCAGGGCGTTCCGCTGCCTCAGCACCCGGTCGTAGTCCATCTTCACGCCCTGCATCCGCGGGCTGCGCTGCACCAGGAGATCGTCGACGAATCTGCGTCGATCCGAGGGATCCCCCTTGACGAGCGCCAGGTCCTCTGGCGCGAACAGCACGGTCCGCACCAGCCCGACCAGCTCGCGCGGGCGAGTGACGGGCGAGCGGTTGAGCCGTGCGCGGTTGGCGCGGCCGGGATTGAGCTCCAGCTCCAGCAGAGTCGAGCGGTCATCCTTGACGACGTCGATCCCGATGACGGCACGATCGGCGCCGATTCTCACCAGCGGCGCATCCGTGGCCACCCGATGACTGGCGAGGATCGATGCGTAGCCGATGGCCTCGACGAGATTGGTCTTGCCCTGCCCGTTGGCGCCGACGAACGTCGTAACGCCGGGTGCCAGCGTCACCTCGACCTGCTCGTAGGACCGGAAGTCGGCGAGCCGAACCTCCTTCACCCACATGAAAATCAGCCAGTCAGGCGAACAGGCATCAGCAGGTACTTGTAGTCGTCGGTGGCCTGGCCGTCGTCGCCCACAGCCGTGAGAACCGCGGGCCGACTCTGCTGGGTGAACGAGAATCGCGTGACCGCCGATCCCACGGCTGCCAGTCCGTCGAGGAGGTACGCGGGGTTGAACGCGATGTCGATCGCGTCGCCCTCGAGCGAGCTCTCGAGGACATCGACCGCCTGGGCATCCTCGCCGGCCCCCGCCCGCAAGGTCAGCTCGGAGCCCTCGAACTCCAGGCGCACGGGCGTGTTCCGCTCGGCCACGAGCGCCACGCGCTTGACCGCCTCGATCAGGGCCGCCGTGTCGATGGTGGCAATGGCCGCCGACTCCGTTGGGAGCAGTGAGCGGTACTTGGGGAACTCCCCGTCGAGGAGGCGGGTCGTGGTGCGTCGGCCGTGGCCCTCGAAGCCGATGAGACCCTCGCCGGCTCCCCCGAGTGCGAGGGCGATGACGACCTCGTCGACGTCGGCCAGGGACTTCGCCGTGTCGGCGAGGGTCCGGGCCGGCACGAGCGCGTGGCTGGACACCGACGGCGACTGCGGGTTCCAGGAGAACTCGCGGACGGCCAGGCGGTACCGGTCGGTGGCGGCGAGGACGATCGTCGAGCCCTCGATCTCCATGCGAATTCCGGTGAGCGTGGGCAGGGTGTCATCGCGTCCGGCGGCGATCGCCACCTGGGCGACGGCCGCCGCGAAGAGCTGTCCGGTCACCGTGCCCGACGACGTCGGCATCACCGGCAGCTGCGGGTAGTCCTCGACGGGCAGCGTGGGCAGGGTGAACGAGGACCGGCCGCACGTGATCGCGATGCGGGTTCCCTCACTCTCGATCTGCACCGGCTGCGGGGGAAGCGAGCGGGCGATGTCGGCGAGGAGACGCCCCGACACGAGGGTGGTCCCTGCCGTGGCGACGTCGGCCGAGACATCGACGCGGGCGGAGACCTCGTAGTCGAAGCTGCTCAGGGTGAGACCCGAGTCCGATGCCGTGAGGACGAGGCCGGCGAGAACGGGCAGGGACGGCCGGGACGGCAGCGTCCTGGCGGCCCACGCCACAGAATCAGCGAGCACGTCTCGCTCGACCCGAAGCTTCACGATGTCCTCCACTTTCGGCAATGAGGGGTCAGTCTGACAGGAAAGGCCGTCGTTCGTGCAGGGGGATCACTCCCGAGCTTGTCCACCGGCCCCGTGCCCATGGTTGTTCATCATCGCCACCATCACTAGGGGTAGTCGTCGTCATAGGTGCTGTGGACACGGTGGATAACAGAGATTGTCCCTGCTCAGCAGGCGTGTCCAGTCTGCTGACGCCTGTGGAAAACCACATGGTCCCGGTGGATATCGAGGCATGGCGTGGGGATTTCCCCGGACGACTGGGTATTCCGGACGAGGTTGTCCACCGATTCGGGGCGACAGGGGATGGATGGGGCCGAGTTATCCACAGGCTATCCACGTGGTGTGGGCAGGGGTTCGGATGGATGCTGCGCAGACTCGTCTGTCCACATATGGGGACATCATGGGGATGAATGCGGCTGGTGTGACCGGAGTGTCACATGGTGCGGGGCTGCGACCGGATCCGGCTCGTGAGGTCGGTGACCTGGTTGAACAGGCTGCGCCGCTCGGCCATGAGCTGGCGGATCTTGCGGTCCGCGTGCATGACGGTCGTGTGATCGCGTCCGCCGAAGGCCTGGCCGATCTTGGGCAGGGACAGGTCGGTCAGCTCGCGGCACAGGTACATGGCGATCTGGCGTGCCGTGACGAGCACCCGGGACCTGCTCGAGCCGCAGAGGTCGTCGACCGTGACGCCGAAGTACTGCGCGGTCGCCGCCATGATCTGCGCGGCGGTGATCTCGGGCCCGGTGTCCGACGGGAGCAGGTCCTTCAGGACGACCTCCGTGATGGCCAGGTCGACGGGCTGCCGGTTCAGCGAGGCGAAGGCGGTGACGCGGATGAGGGCGCCCTCGAGCTCGCGGATGTTGCTGGAGATCTTGGACGCGATGTACTCGAGAACCTCGGGCGGCGCGACGAGGCGCTCCTGGACGCTCTTCTTGCGGAGGATGGCGATGCGCGTCTCGAGGTCGGGCGGCTGGACGTCGGTGATGAGGCCCCACTCGAAGCGCGAGCGCATGCGATCCTCGAAGTCCGGAAGCTGCTTGGGGGGCAGGTCGGACGTCACGACGATCTGCTTGTTGGCGTTGTGCAGCGTGTTGAACGTGTGGAAGAACTCTTCCTGCGTCTGGACTTTTCCGCTCAGGAACTGGATGTCGTCGACGAGCAGCACGTCCACCTCGCGGTAGCGGCGCTGGAAGCTGGCGGCCTTGTCGTCGCGGATGCTGTTGATGAACTCGTTGGTGAACTCCTCGGAGCTCACGTACCTGACGCGCGTGCCCTTGTAGAGCGTGCGGGTGTAGTGGCCGATCGCGTGGAGCAGATGGGTCTTGCCCAGGCCCGAACCGCCGTAGACGAACAGCGGGTTGTACGCGCGGGCCGGCTGCTCGGCGACGGCGACGGCGGCGGCGTGGGCGAAGCGGTTGCTGGAGCCGATGACGAAGGTCTCGAAGGTGTACTTGTCGTTCAGTCGACCGTCCTCGCTGCGGGTGCCGGGGGAGCCGGCGCCCGGTCGGGGCGAGTCATCGCGGCGGTCGAGGGTCACGGGACCGGCCACCGGCGCGGCGTCGTCTGCGTCGGCGTAGGTGGCATCGGCCACCTCGTCGGTCGTGTCGTCGAGGGTGGGGTCGATGGAAGGGTCGACGGTCACCGCGAGGCGGATCTCCCGACCCAGGGTCGCCGACAGCGCCTCGACCACCATGGGACGCAGCCGGGTCTCGAGGACGTCCTTGGTGAACTCGTTGGGCGCCGCGATGAGTGCGGTGTCCTCGACGAGGCCCAGGGGACGGGTCAGGGCCACGAAGGCCCGCTGCTGGGGGGTCAGGCTGCCATCGGCGAGGCTGGCGATGGCCGTCGCCCAGACCTCGGCGAGGTCGGTGGGCGGTTCCATCACGCTGTCCCCTTATCGGCAGGCTGTCCACATTGTTATCCACAGGTGTGGAACGGCATCGGCGACCTTAGCCAGAAGCAGAGCGGGCAGACAAGTGGCGGAGTGCCGGCCGGTGGAGGACGGGAGGCAGGGGACGCCGGTTTGACCGCCCGAAGGTGGGTTCCGTACGCTTACGCAGTTCGACGCGCGAGCCCGACTTCCCCATTGCACCAGTCATCAGGAGCCTGACCATGAAGCGCACGTTCCAGCCCAACACCCGTCGTCGGGCCAAGACCCACGGCTTCCGGGCCCGGATGCGCACCCGCGCCGGTCGCTCCATCCTCGCCGCGCGCCGCTCCAAGGGCCGCCAGGAACTGTCAGCCTGAGGCTTCGTGCTTCCCGCCGCGCACCGGATCCGGACCGCGGCTGATTTCCGCGAGACCACTCGCCGCGGCGCCAAGGCGTCGCGGCCATCGGTCGTGGTGTACCTCCTCGACTCCGGTGATGGACGGCCGGCGCGCGTCGGCGTGATCGCAAGCTCGTCGATCGGTGGCTCCGTCGTGCGGCACCGGGCCACGCGGCGCATCCGTGGCGCGGTTCTCCCACTGCTCGATCAGTGGCCGTCGGGGGTGCGGATCGTCGTGCGTGCGCTGCCCGGTGCAGACTCGGATCCCCTTCTGGCGCAACAGGTTCGTGACGGGGTCGAGTCGCTTCTGACCAAGGTGGCGCGTCGACGAGGATCGTCGGCGGACGCCACGGCGGCAGCATCATGACGGCGGTGGGGCGTGCGCTGGCGTCGGCCTGGCGGGGCGTGGTGTGGGTGTGGGATCACAGCCTGGGCTTCGTCCTCACGTGGCTGCTCGTCGGAGTCATCCGCGGGTACCAGGTGGCGATCTCCCCGCTGCTTCCCCCCTCGTGCCGTTTTCATCCCAGCTGCTCGGCCTACGGACTGGGCGCCATCCGCACCCACGGCGCGGTCAAGGGACTGGTCCTCACCGTGTGGCGGCTAGGTCGGTGCAACCCGTGGAACGGCGGTGGCGTCGACCCGGTTCCGGCCCGGGGGCACTGGTTGCCGGACGTGCATCCGAACGGTGAACCGCGATCTGGAACGATGGGGTCCCGTAGCGACGCTTCCGCGACCGCCTCGGACTCGATCGTCTCGGACTCGAACGTCTAGGGAAGGCCTGACCCGTGTTCATTCTCGACTGGCTGAAGGATGGCGTCAGCTTCATCCTCGTCATGTTCCACGGGCTCTTCAGCGCGCTGGGGATGAACCCCGACAGTGGCTGGACCTGGACCTTCTCGATCGTCGGCCTGGTCGTCGTCATCCGCATCGCCCTGATCCCGCTGTTCGTCAAGCAGATCAAGAGCCAGCGCAATCTGCAGCTGATCCAGCCGCAGATGAAGGAGATCCAGAAGAAGTACGCCGGCGACAAGGAGAAGCAGTCGGCGGAGATGATGAAGCTCTACAAGGAGACGGGGACCAACCCCCTTGCCTCCTGCCTGCCGATCATCCTCCAGGCACCGATCTTCTTCGCCCTCTTCGGCGTGCTGCAGAGCATCGCCATGTACAACCCGGACGATCCCACCTATACGGCGCAAGGAGTTTTCCGCTGGGACCAGTACAGCGACCTTCTCGCCAGCGCGCACGATGCGCAGATCTTCGGGGTCCCGCTGTACGGCACCTTCATGAACGCCGACGAGACTCCGAATCCCACCGCGACCCGCATCCTGGCGATCATCCTGATCATCTGCATGACGACGACCACGTTCCTCACCCAGCGGCAGCTGATCGTCAAGAACAGCGCGCCGGGCAACCCCATGGTCAAGCAGCAGAAGATCCTGCTCTACGTGTTCCCGGTCATCTTCGCGGTGTCCGGCATCAACTTCCCGATCGGTGTCCTCATCTACTGGTTCACAACGAACCTGTGGTCGATGGGGCAGCAGTTCTGGGTCATCCGGAACAACCCTCAGCCGGACACTCCCGCGTTCGCGGCCAAGGAGGCGCGCAAGGCGGCCAAGGCCACCAAGGGCGGGCCTCCGGCCCAGGAGATGATCCCCGGCGAAGTTACCGACACTGCGTCGGAAACACCGACCCGGGTGCAGCCCAAGAAGCAGTCCCGCAGCCAGCGCAAGAAGAAGTAGCAGCAGCCGCCGCCGTGGCGGCCCGCCGATCCCAGCAACCGTGTGGAGTGAGCAATGAGTGACGTGCAGAGCGAGACCATCGAGACGGTCGTGGACGAGGTCGTCCTTGACGACGGCACCGTGATCGACGAGGTCTCGGTCGAGGTGGAGAGCGGTCCGGTCAAGCCCAGCAAGGCCGAGCTGCTCGACCAGGAGGGCGACGCGGCGGCCGACTACCTCGAGGCGCTGCTCGACATCGCCGACCTCGACGGTGACATCGAGATGGACGTCGAGGGAAACCGGGCCATGGTGTCGATCCTCGAGATCAACGACGGCGACCTGCAGCACCTCGTCGGCCGCGACGGGAAGGTGCTCGAGGCCCTGCAGGAGCTCACCCGGCTCGCCGCGACGCGTGAGACCGGAGAGCGGTCGCGGCTCATGCTCGACATCGCCGGCCATCGGGCGGCCCGGCGCGCGGAGCTGGTGACCCTGGGCGAGGCGGCGGTCGCCGAGGCCCAGCGCACGGGTGCGCCGGTGCGCATGGACCCGATGTCCCCGTTCGAGCGCAAGGTCGTGCACGACGTCGTGGCTGCGGCCGGGATGCAGAGCGAGTCCGAGGGCGAGGAGCCCAGCCGCTACGTGGTCATCCGAACCGCCTGATCGACTGCGCGCACCGCAGTCATGGTTTCCCGTGAAACATCGGTACCTCCACCTCCCCTGCCCGGGTGGCTGGAGGCGCACCGCGCCTCACTGACCGCCTTCGCCGGCCTGCTGGCTGACGTGGGCGTGGAGCGGGGGCTCATCGGCCCACGCGAGGTTCCGCGCCTGTGGGAGCGCCACCTGCTCAACTGTGCGGTCGTCGTCGAGCCGGGCGACGGGTTCATCCCGACCGGCATCCGGGTGGCTGACGTGGGGTCCGGTGCGGGGCTGCCCGGCCTCGTGTGGGCGATCGTGCGCCCGGACCTCCAGATCGTCCTCATCGAGCCGCTCCTGCGTCGCAGCGTGTTCCTGGCGGAGGCCGCTGCCGAGCTGGGGGTCGCCGATCGGGTCGAGGTGAGGCGTGACCGAGCCGAGGACCTGTCGAGGACGTCCGGCTGGCACGCGGCGGACGTGGTGACCGCTCGCGCCGTGGCGCCCCTCGAGCGGCTCATCGGGTGGACGGTTCCGCTCCTGGCCCCGGGGGGCCGGCTCGTCGCCCTCAAGGGCAGCAGCGCCTCGGCGGAGCTCGCCGAGGGCCACGCCGCCGCCTCGGCTGCCGGACTGGTCGACCTCGAGGTGCGGGAGTTCGGCGCCGGGGTGGTCGATCCCCCGACAACCGTCATCACCGGGGTGCGACGTGCGGCACAA
>CALGTB010000244.1 GCA_937902285.1 uncultured Actinomycetes bacterium
CGTGGTCCTGGGTCGAGAAGATGTTGCAGGAGGCCCAGCGCACGTCGGCGCCGAGGTCGACCAGCGTCTCGATGAGGACGGCGGTCTGGATGGTCATGTGCAGCGAGCCGGTGATGCGGGCGCCGCTGAGCGGCTTGGTGGTGCCGTACTCGGCGCGCATCGCCATCAGGCCGGGCATCTCGTGCTCGGCGAGGCGGATCTCGTCGCGACCGAACTCGGCGAGCGAGAGGTCGGCGACCTTGTAGTCGGGGGTCCCATCGGGCTTGACAACGGACATGCGTAACTCCTCAGACGCGAAGGTGGTGCGAACGGCACGAGGCTTCGATGGTTCGCCAAGGGGTTGAGCTATGGCCGCGACGGGAACCAGGGCTCCGGACCATCAACGACGCCCCCAGTGTGCCAGAAGGACGGCGATTCGGCACATCTCGACGGGCCCGCGGCGGCACCGATGGCCGGGAGAACGGCGCACTTTCGGGGCTTTTCGGCCCGGAAGTGCGCCGTTGTCCCGTTCTGCGGGAGAGACGGATCAGGAGGTGCGGTCGAGATCCGGCTCGAGGAACACGTAGCGGGCCGTGGGCACCGCCGTGCGCAGGGCGGCTTCGGCCGAGTCGATGTCGCGCGCGATCTGCTCACCGGTCTCGCCGTGCCGGATGGCGATCTTCGCGGCGACGAGCAGCTCGTCGGGGCCCACGTGCAGGGTGCGCAGGTGGATCACGCGGGCCACCCCGTCGGACGACTCGAGCGCCGCCCGGATGGCCTCCACCTCCTCGGGGAGCGCGCCCTCGCCGACGAGCATCGCGGTCATCTCCATCGCCAGGAAGATCGCGATGACGACGAGCAGCGTGCCCACGGCGATGGCGCCCATGGCATCGAACCGGCCGTCGCCTGTGATGACCGCGAGGCTGACGCCGCACAGCGCGAACACCAGCCCGACGAGGGCGCCCGCATCCTCGAGCAGGATCACCGGCAGCTCGGGCTGCCGCGACGCCTTGACGAAGCCGAAGATCGACCGCCGGCCGCGTGCGTGGTTGGCCTCGCGGATGGCGGTGCGGAACGAGAAGGACTCGAGAACGATGGCGATGCCCAGCACGAGGACGGCGATCCACCAGTCGTTGAGTGGCTCGGGATGCTGCCACTTGTGGATGCCCTCGTAGAGCGAGAACAGGCCGCCGACCAGGAAGAGCACGATCGCCACGATGAAGCCGTAGACGTAGCGACGCCGCCCGTAGCCGAACGGATGGTGCTCATCAGCGACCTTCTTCGAGCGCTTGTTGCCCACGAGGAGCAGCACCTGGTTGCCCGAGTCCGCCACCGAGTGGATCGCCTCGGACAGCATCGACGACGAGCCGGTGAAGAAGAAGGCGACGAACTTGCTCACCGCGATGCCGAGATTGGCCAGCAGTGCGGCGATGACCGCGCGCATCCCTCCCTCGGTGCTCACGCGCCCACCGTCGCCACCGTGCCCGACGTGATGACCGCGGCGCGCCCCGTGACGGTGACCACAGCCGACGGGTCCTCGGCAGCGAGCACGGCCGCCGTGCCGAGGTGCAGGTCGATGTCGGCCAGCGAGGTGGACACGCGCGCCTCTCCCTCGATCAGCAGGATGATCCGGTAGGTGCCCCGGGCGGCCACGATCGTGGCATCGCGGTGGAGCGTGGCGGCGAACGACGCGCCGACCGGCGCCACCTCCTCGCCGATCGACGTGCGGAGGACCGCGGGCCGGGAGTCGGCGTCGAGCGCGGAGAGTGCCTCGTCGACGAACACCGCCTTGGGCGTGAGCCCGAGGCGCAGCACGTTGTCCGACGAGGTCATCACCTCCAGGCCGGTGCCGCGGATGTAGCTGTGTGGCACGCCCGCCGGCACGTAGACGGCCTCGCCCTCGGAGAGCTCCACGAAGGAGAGCAGCGCAGTCACGAGCGCACCGGCGTCAGACGGGTACATCTGCGCGATCGTCGCGTAGGCGTGCTGCTCAGCCCCGACGAGTCCCGCCGCGGCAGCCGCCTCGGGCAGTCGCGCGACCGCGGTCGACACGTCGGCCACCGCGAGCAGGGCGACGATCGCCCCCTTGACGTCGCCGGCGGAGAGCTCGGCCACCGCGTCCGCGCACCCGGGCAGGCCGGCGAGGATGGCCTGCGCACCGGCAGGGTCGCGCCAGCCCGCGAGCGCCTCGAAGGGGCCGAGGGCGATGAGCATCTCGGACTTCTCGAACGGGTCGGTGAGGACCGCCGGGCCGCTGCCGTCCTGCTGCGCCTGCCACAGCCGCTGGGCCATCGCGGTGGTGGGGTGCACCTGGACGGAGAGGGGGCGGGCTGCGGCGAGGAGCTTGACGAGGATGGGGATGTGCTCGATGTCGAAGTGGTCGGCCAGGTGCTCGCCGGTGGGGGTGCCCGTGTGGTCGACCAGGGGCGACGGTCCACCGGGATGGACGCCGAACCACAGCTCGGCCTGCGGGCCGCCGGTTGCGACGCCACTCCACGACGCCAGCCCGTCGACGATGCCCCAGTCGTAGTCCTTGACGGCCCCTCGGACGACCAGCATGGCTCAGGCGCCCGAGCCGAGGCCGTCGGCGCTCACGTCGGCACCGATGCCCTGCGGACCCGCCACGGCCTCGTCGAGCAGCATGACGGGCACGCCGTCGCGCACCTCGAAGCTCGTACGGCATCGCGTGCACACGATGCTGCCGGTCGCCAGGTCGGGGGCGACGGGCGCGTGCTGCGGGCAGGGGCACGCCAGGACGTCCCAGAGGGCGTCCGGGATCCCGAGCGGGGCCGACGGGGTGTCAGGCATGCGAGCCTCCCGAGCGCATCATGGTCAGCACCTCGTCGCGCAGTCGCGTCATCTGCGACTCGTCGTCGGCCTCCACGTTGAGCCGCAGAAGCGGCTCGGTGTTGCTCGGCCGGACGTTGAACCACCAGGTGTCGCCGGTCACCGTGAGCCCGTCGAGCTCGTCGAGCTCGACGCCCTCGCGACCGCCGAACTCCGCCTTGATGGCCGCGGTCACGGCAGCCTGGTCGAGCACCTCGGTGTTGATCTCGCCGCTCTGCGCGTACCGGTCGTAGGACGACAGCAGGCTCGACAGCGTCGTGCCCTCCGCGGTCTCCCCCAGCGCAGCGAGCGTGTGCAGCGCTGCCAGCATCCCGGAGTCGGCCCGCCAGAAGTCGCGGAAGTAGAAGTGCCCCGAGTGCTCGCCGCCGAAGACGG
Organism: uncultured Actinomycetes bacterium; assembly: GCA_937902285.1. Classification (GTDB taxonomy): domain Bacteria; phylum Actinomycetota; class Actinomycetes; order S36-B12; family S36-B12; genus UBA10649. Next base: position 3,202 of record CALGTB010000244.1, read on the forward strand.
CGTTCGTCTCGGCCATCGTCGCCTTGATGAACGAGTGGCCGACCCGGGTGCGCACGGGCACGCCGCCGTTCTCGAGGACGACCTCCGGCACCGCCTTCGACGTGATGAGGTTGTGAATGATGACCGAGCCGGGGCTCTTGGCCAGCTCGCGGGCGGCGATGAGCGCGGTCAGGGTGGACGGATTGACGATCTTGCCGCGCTCGTCGACCACGAAGCAGCGGTCGGCGTCGCCGTCGAAGGCCAGCCCCAGGTCGGCACCGGTGGCCCGCACCCGGTCCTGCAGGTCGCGCAGGTTGGCCGGCTCGATCGGATTGGCCTCGTGGTTGGGGAAGGTGCCGTCGAGCTCGAAGTAGAGCGGGTCGATGTCGAGGGGAAGTGCGGGCAGTCCCGCCCCGGTGCCGAGCACGGCCGGGACCGTGAAGCCGCCCATGCCGTTGCCCGCGTCGACCACGACTCGCAGGGGGCGACTGCCGGAGATGTCGACCAGGCCGCGCAGATAGGCGGCGTACGCGGCCAGGAGGTCGTCCTCTCGCACCTCGCCCAGCAGGCCGGGGCCGTCGGGGATGCCGGCGCCGATCATCTCCTTGATCGCGCGGAGCCCCGAGTCCTGGCCGACCGGTGCAGCGCCCTGACGGCACAGCTTGATCCCGTTGTACTGCGCCGGGTTGTGGCTGGCCGTGAACATCGCGCCGGGGAGGTCGAGGTGGCCCGAGGCGAAGTAGAGGCCGTCGGTGCTCGCCAGCCCGATGAGGATGACCTCGCAGCCCTGCTCGCGCACGCCCTCCGCGAAGGAGGCGACGAGCGACGGTCCCGAGGGGCGCATGTCGTGCGCCACCACGACAGCACCTGGGCCGCCTTCAGCGGCGGAGATGCCGAGCACGCGGACGAAGGCCGCACCCACCTCGTGGGCGAGATCCTCGTCGAGCTGGTCGGGATACGTGCCGCGGACGTCGTAGGCCTTGATGATCGCGTCGAGGTTTCGCACCTCGCAAGGCTATCGGTTGCGGCGTGCCTACTCGTCGTGGCCGCTGAACAGATCAGGCTCGATGCTGTCGACGGACGTCAATACCCGAAGGTGCCCTTTGCGCGACGTCTCCACGGAGCCCGACGGGACCTCGCTGGGCAGCGGCATTCCCGGCTCGTACCGCGGACGGGCGGCCTCGCGCACGGCATTGGCCAGGGCCTCGAGGTCGTCACTCGTGGGCTTGAGGGCGTCGGGGTCGGGAGTGATCCTGACGATCTCCCAGCCGCGCGGCGCGGTCATGCGCTCACTGTGCATCTCGCACAGGTCGTAGCAGTGCGGCTCGGCATAGGTCGCGAGCGGGCCCAGCACCGCTGTCGAGTCGGCGTAGACGTAGGTGAGCGTCGACACGGCAGCACCGTTGCAGGACGGCTTGGAACAACGGCGTCGGCTCACGGTGGCACGGTAGCGAGTGCGAGCCGTCGATCGACGGCGACGCGCCGTTCATCCGCCAGCGGTTCGCGACGACCTCGCGCCGTCGTCCGTCAGCGGTTCGCGACAGCGAGGTCCTGCTGCGCCGTCGGCACCACGACCTGCGTGCGCAGCGGACTCCACGGGTATCCCGTGACGAGATCCCCGAAGCGCGACTCCTCGCGCACGCGATGGGCCACCAGCACCGGGCCGGACCCCTCGACCGGGGTGACGACGGCGGTGTACCAGTCGATCCCGGCGGTCGGCGCGAGCTTGATGGATCGCATGCGACCGGCACCGATGCGCACGCGTCGCGGCTCCGTGGGCACGGCCGCCTCCTTGCCGCCGCGGAAGGGCAGCAGCACGATGTCGACCTCGGCCGCGGTGTCCGGCGCCGTGATGGAGACGCGCACGTCGGTCGCGGCGCGCACCGGCAGGCCGCTGACCGCCGACGGGGCGAGGAAGGGCTGCGCACCGGCGGTGAACGCCGTCTCGGCCTGCACGCTGCGCCCGCCGAAGAACATCCGCATGCCCGCAACGATCGGGACGTCGGACGTGAGCTCGATGGTGGCGGGCTGCTTGTCGAGCACGGGCGACATGTCGATCGTGACGACCGAGTCGGCCGGCACCTCGAGCCGCGCGCGGTCGGTCGGCGTGAACGTGCCCTCGGACGTGATGAGGCGGATGCTCACGATCGCGTCGTCGTCCCCGGGCGCCACGACCGACAGCACGCGCGCACCGTCGCCGCTGACGATGCCGGGCACGTAGACCTTCGTCGCCGGCGCATCGGCCTGGGGGATCCAGTCGGTCCCGACCGTCGACAGTCCGACGCGCTGCTCGTCGTCGACGGACGCCCCGACGCGTCCCGTGCGCGCCAGCACCTGAACGGCAGTCGCCGTGACGCCGGGCGCGAGCACGTCGAGCCGCTCGACCAGGCGGTCCTGGCCCTTGATCACCAGGCCTCGGCCCGCAGGCGCGTCGATGAGGCCGTTCGGGCCGTGGATGAGGACATCGACGACCGCCGCGGTCTCGTCGGGGTTCACGAGCACGATGCGGGTCTGGCGGCCGGCGATGGCGCCGCCGCCGACGAACCAGAACTCCGAGGCGGCCGGCGCGCACTCCGTGCTCGCCATGCCGCGACCACGACCGCCCGGGTCACGGCCCCACTGGTCGGCGACCAGTCCGGGGGCGAGATTGCCCTCGCCGAAGGCGCGGATGGCCGGCAGCCGGGTGCCGAAGGCCTCGATCTGGGCCTGACCGCCCGGGACGAGGATGCGCGACGACGCGGACTCTCGGCCCGGGAGCGTCTCCAGCCCCGCCGCACTCGGCTCGTCGTCCGCCGCGTCCGGGACGTCCTGGCCCGGCTGCCCGGGAACGATCGCCGCAGTGACCCGCACGCCGAGATCGGTGCCGGCGCCCGGCTCGGGGCACAGCAGCACCGACGACCCGATGGGCTGCACCGACGTGGCGCCCTCGGTGACGGCGGGGACCGGAGGCTGCACGAGCGTGGCCACGAGGGTCACGATCACCGCGACCGCAGCCGCGAGGACCAGCGGTCGGGTGCCGGCCAGCGCCGGTCCGGGGTTGAAGCGGGGTCGGGCCATGGTCAGTCGCCCTCCGCTCGTGCCGGCTCGTCGTCGTACGCGATCTCGGCGAGGGCGTCGGACTCCCGCTCGGCCTCGGCCTCGACCTCGATCGCCAGCTCGGCGCTCGCATCAGGGTCGTCGGTGTCGGGATCGGGGTCCTCCCGCCGGCGCTCGGGCAGGGCCATGACGATGAGAACCAGGAGGATCAGGGCCTGCAGCCACAGCCAGCGCGTACGGGCACTGGAGTCGAAGGAGACCTCGACGTCGCTGGCCCCCTCCGGTGCCAGGAAGCCCTGCGACTACGCCAGCAGGCGCGGGCCCTCGACCGGCTCGAGCTCCGACCGCGTGCCGTCCGCGGCGATGGACACCGCGCCCCACCCGCCGTCGAGCGCCGCGCCGGTCACGAGGACCCGGCGACCGCCCCCGTCCGGCATCGCCTGAGCGATGTAGGGGTCGGCCGTGACGCGGCCCTCGTCCGCGAGGCCCACGGGCGTCTGCTTGCCGTCGGCCACCAGCCGGGCTCGCGACGTCGTGCCGGCCACCCGCCACAGCACCTCGCCGCCCGCGCTCGACAGTCGTCGGAGGCCGGGCTCGCCGTCGAGGGTCGGCACCAGGCCACGCGAGGTTCCCTGCGCCAGCACGATGTAGCGGATTCCGTAGCCGGCGAGCGCCTCGATCTCATCGCCGCCTCGGCCGGAGGCCATCGCGGCCACATAGGGATCGAGCGCCTCCCACACGGAGGCCGGGGGGCCGGTCTCGGCGTCGCCGAGCTCGGGGCCCGGCCCGTTGAGGAGGGCGTAGGTCACCCGGCCGGCGCTGTCGGCGTCGATGACCAGCGTGCGGGGAGCCTGGGGGCTGTCGGCATCGGCGGCGACGAAGGCGGGGACGGACGTCGCAGGGGCCTTGCGGATGTCGAGCCGCAGGCCCGCGCTGAACCACCCCGCCGACAGGATCGGCGCGAGCAGGGCGGCCGCCGCCACGATGATGGCGATCGGCTGCCCGAGGGTGAAGCTGCGCCCGGCCATGCGCTCGCGGAGACCGTCGATGGCCACGGCCGCCGCCGCGATCATCATCAGGCCCAGCAGCAGGGTCGCCTGCCCCGGCCAGGGGCGCACCTCGGCTGTCGCGCCCGGCGGCGTGACCATGATCAGGGACTGGAACAGCCCCATGAGCAGGGCCAGCCCGGCCACGCCCGCCATGGCCCCGATGACGCGGAAGCGGTCGAGGCGCAGCAGGGCGAGGAAGCCTCCGGCCACGATGCCCAGGGTCAGCCACAGCGGGGTCATGCCGGGGCCACCGGGGTGGAGCAGGAGGACGTCCCAGGGCTTGAGGTCGGGATCGGTGAGCGCCATGGTGTTCAGGCCGGGCTCGAGCAGGAGGATGGTCGGCTGCGTGACGACGTACAGCGTCCACGGCAGCAGCAGCACCACCGGGCCCAGGAGCGCCAGCGCCAGTCGGGAGATCACCCCGCGATCGCTGCTGCCCCGCGTGCGGGCGAGGTAGACGGCGACGATCACGCCCGCGACGACCAGCACGAGCCAGAGGGTCGGGGCGACGGCCAGCACGACCGCGACGAGGATCGCCGTCCCCGCCGAGCGCCGCAGGGTGCCGTTCGGAGCGGAGATGCGCACCAGCGATCGCAGCGCGAAGGGCAGGGCGATCGCGGCCATCGTCGTGCCGATGCGGCCGCCCGCCAGTGCGCCCGTCAGGCCGGGCAGCAGTGCGTACGCCGCTCCCGCCCACACCCGGACCAATCGGCTCTCGACCAGGCCCCGCAGCGCGAAGTAGGCGCTCCACCCGGCGACGGGGATCGCCAGGAGGAGCAGCAGGGTCACGGCCGCCGGCGCCTTGCCGAGCAGGACGACGGCCACGGCCGTGATGACGGCGAGGTAGGGCGGTGCCGGAGTCGTCGATCCGGGACCGACGTCATGCCAGGCCTGCCGGTAGGTCTCCCAGAGGTCTCCGGCCCCCTGCGGGGACGGCAGCAGCGCGCCCCCCTGCAGCACGCCGTCACCGAGCCACAGCCCCCGGGTTCCGATGATCGCGATGACGGCGAGGACGAGGGTGAGCAGCACCGCCGGCCGCACGAACAGGCGGCGCAGGAGCCCGGCGGACCCGTCGTCGAGGAAGTCGGCGTCCTCGCCGGTCGGGCCGCTGTCGAGGGCGCTGACCGAGGCGCTGGGTCCGGCCGATCCGCTCGTCGTGGCGACGGCGCCCACGACCTCGAGCGCCTGGCGGACCTGGGCGGCAGCACCCGGCCGCAGCGGACGCACGACGCTCGCCGGCTCGGTCGAGGTGCGGGCCACGCGGGCGCGCGAGCTGCGCAGCCGAGAGGGGTGCAGGGCGACGGCGAGCACGGCGCCGACCTCGTCGCGCGCACCCGCGACGTCCTTGCCGAGCAGGTAGACGGCACCGCGCACGAGGCTTCCGAGGATCAGGCGCAGGGCCACGAAGGGCGCGACGAGTCCCGGCGCCTGCGCGAGCAGCACGTGGGTGGCGGCTTCGCGGTCGGCCCGGTGCGGTCGAGGCGCGACGTCATCCGCCCGCCGTCCGTGGGCCGATGCCTCGCGATGGTGGATGACCGCATCGGTCGCGATGAGGACACGCTCCCCCATGCGGTGCGCCCGCCAGCAGAAGTCGAGGTCGTCGCGGAACAGCGGCAGGGCGGGATCGAACCCGTCGAGGGCATCCCACACGTCGCGGCGCACGAGCATCCCCGCCGAGCTCACGGCGAGCACGTCGCGCACGCCGTCATGCTGGCCCTGGTCGTGCTCGCGCTTCTCCAGCCCGGTGACCCGCCGGCCCGAGCCGGTGACGGTGACGCCCGCCTCCAGCAGGAGTCGGCGGTCATGCCAGCCGAGGACCTTGGGGCCGAGGATCGCCGCGCTCGGATTGTCGTCGGCGGTGTCGAGGAGGTCGCCGAGGCAGGACTGGCTGGGGGCGCTGTCGTCGTGCAGCAGCCAGACCCACTCGATCGGGTCGGGCATGAACGGCTCGTGCTCGGGCCGGCCCAGCGAGGCGAGCCCGGCCCGCACCGCGTCACCGAAGCCGGAGCGGTGGTCGAGGGTCACGGTGCGCTCGATGCCGAACGAGCCGGCCAGCAGCTGGGCGCTCTGGTCGACCGAGCCGGTGTCGACCCCGACGGCGGCATCGATCGGGCGGGTCTGCTGGGCGAGCGTGGTGAGGACGGCCGGCAGCCAGACAGAGCCGTCGTGGCTGACCACCACCGCGGTGACGTGGTGGTGGCGGCGGGGCAGCGCCGGCGGCGCCTCCTCGGCCGCGAGGTAGTCCTCGACGCTGAACCACTCCGTGGTGAGGGCGTCGTCGGGAGCGGAGGACGGGTCGGCGGTGACGTCGTCGATCTCCGCGAACGACGGCTCGCGAGGGGGGTCGTCCGGTGACGACGAGGTCAGTGCGGCCCCGAGATCGTCCTCGGGCCAGTCGTCGTCCATCACCGGTTCACTGTACGTGCTGTCGGACCGGCGGCCGCTGACCCGCGCCGACCGTCCGGGCTCGGGCTAGACGGCCCGCCGCTTGAGGCGCCGGCGCTCGCGCTCGGACAGCCCGCCCCAGATGCCGAATCGCTCGTCCTGGCCGAGGGCGTACTCGAGGCACTCCACGCGGACGTCGCACGAGAGGCACACCTTCTTGGCCTCGCGGGTGCTGCCGCCCTTCTCGGGGAAGAAGGCCTCGGGGTCGGTCTGGGCGCACAGGGCACGCTCCTGCCACCCCAGTTCCTCGACGTCGGACAGAGGCACCACTGCCATGTCAGCCACCTGCAGGACCTCCTCGACCCAGAGTGACGGAACGCACCCTTGGGACCGCATTACACCGGTGTGATTTGCCGAAGTCAAGAGGAAAAGGTGCAAATCGGGCATCATGCCGACTTTTTCTGCCGGAAAGGGGGCAGCGGCGGCCCCTGAGGCCCCGCCCTCCTCCGCGCAGGCTCACGCGACGGGCGCCACCCGGCCGAGGAAGGCGGTGAGCAGGTCGGCATAGCGCGGCCGGTCGACGTTCCACGCGAGCACGTGCCCCGCACCCTCGAACAGCTCGAGGGTCACCACCGCGGGGTCGGCCGCGGCAGCGAACGCCTGGGTCACGGCAGCCGGGACGGTGGCGTCCGCGGTGCCCTGCACGATCACCATGGGAGTGGTGAAGCCGGCCGCTGCTGCGGTGTAGTCGGTGGCGGCCCAGTCGAACCCGTACCGCCACGCCGCGACGGACATGGCGGCCGAGGTGACCAGCGGGGGCAGGCCCATGTCGGCCGCCTCGCCCTCGACCACCGCGGCGAAGTCCGTCACCGGGGAGTCGAGGAAGGCGCCCACGACCCGGTCGGCCAGGGCGGAGTTCTGCAGGAAGGACAAGGTGATGGCCCCTCCCATGCTCGCGCCCGCCAGCACCACCTTCTGGGCGCCGTTGTCGAGCGCGTACTGCACGGCCGCCTCGAGGTCGCGCCACTCCGTGGCGCCGAAGCGGCCCAGGCCGTCCGCCTGAGGAGCGCGCGCGTCATTGCGATACCGGATGAGCAGCATGGGATATCCCAGCCCGCTCACCGTCTCGGCCATCCGGAGGCCCTCGGCCGGCGAGGCACCCCGGCCGTGGGTGAAGACCACCCATGTCGTCGCCGGGCCCGGGATGAGCCAGGCGGGAGTCGCACCCAGCGGAGCGTCGTAGCGGACCTCCTCGAACGACAGGCCCAGGCCCACGAGCGGATTGCGGGGGAAGTACCAGCCGTCGAGGACGGCGCCCTCGCCCGCTGCGGGCACGGGCGGGAGCGCCTGCGCCGTCACCGCCCGGGTCGTCTGGCCCCCCGCCGAGCTGGGCCGGTCGGTCTGCACGTAGCCGCCCTCGACCGTGGCCAGTCCCATGAGGCCGCGGTCGGCGTCCTCGGCGACCGGCCCCGAGTAGGTCACGCTCGTTCCCTCCGCGGCCGTGATGATGAGGGGGAAGCCCGGGTCCGGCTGCGCGATGCGGGCTCCCGCGCCGATGAGTCCGCTGATGTGCCAGAGTCCGGCGCCCGCCACGAGGGCGAGCGCGACGACGACGGCCACCAGCGCGACCCAGGGCCAGCGCCTACGGCGGCGTGGGGCCCGGTGCGAGGCGATGGGGGGCACGGTCACGGCCCCGGACGTGTCGGGCGCGGCGGGCACAGCCGACAGCTCGGCCGTGTCGTCCGTGGCGTCGCCCATCCCGACATTGTGGTTCACCGACGGGCCCGGATCGCGTCATCGACGCCCCCTGTCGCGCGGCGTCTCGTCGGCACGGGGGCGGGCCCCGTGCTCTGACAGGATGGGCCGATGCGCATCACTGTCCTCGCTGGCGGCATCGGCGGCGCCCGCTTCCTCCGCGGCCTCCGCGCCCTGCTCGATGCCGAGCACCCCGGATCGGAGATCACCGTCATCGGCAACACCGGCGACGACATCTGGGTGCATGGCCTGCGCGTGTGCCCCGACCTCGACACCGTCATGTACACGCTGGGCGGCGGGATCAGCGAGGAGCGCGGGTGGGGCCGTGAGGGCGAGACCTTCACGGTGAAGGACGAGCTGGCGGCCTACGGCGTGGAGCCGTCGTGGTTCGGGCTCGGCGACAAGGACATCGCCACCCACCTCATCCGCACCCAGTCCCTGTCCGCGGGCTACTCGCTCACCGACGTCACGGCTGCCCTGTGCGAGCACTGGAAGCCCGGCGTGCGACTGCTCCCCATGTCCGACGACCGCGCGGAGACCCACGTGATCGTCGACGACCCCTCAGGGGCGACGGCCGCCGACGGCACTCCCCTGCGCACCGCGATCCACTTCCAGGAGTGGTGGATCCGGCATCACGCCGCACTGCCTGCCCACGGCTTCGTCCTGGTGGGGATCGACACGGCCCAGCCCGGCCCTGCCGTCCTCGAGGCCATCAGCAGCGCCGATGTGGTGCTCCTCCCGCCCAGCAACCCGGTCGTGTCCATCGGCACGATCCTCCAGGTTCCCGGCATCGCCGATGCGGTGCGCTCGACCCTTGCACCCGTCGTCGCCGTGTCGCCCATCGTCGGAGGGGCGCCGGTGCGCGGCATGGCGGATGCATGCCTCACCGCGATCGGCGTCGAGACGTCGGCGCTCGGGGTGGCGTCCCACTACGGCGCACGGTCGCGTGGCGGCCTCATCGACGCGTGGCTCGTCGACGACGCCGACAGCGACTGCGTCGACGCGGTCGCCGCTCTCGGCATCGAGTGCCGGTCGATCCCCGCGATGATGACCGACGTGGTCGCCACGTCCGCGATCGCCGGCCACTGCCTGACTGTCGCCGAGCAGGTGCGTCGCACGCCGTGACCGGCCAGCCCATGCTCGTCGTCGGCGTCGACGGCATCCCCCGCATAGCACCAGGCGACGACCTGGCGGCGATCGTCATCCGGGCGATCGCGCAGACGACCTGGCCCGACGGGTCCTCGGGGCTCGTCGACGGCGATGTCGTGGTCGTGACCAGCAAGGTGGTGGCGAAGGCCGAGGGACGCGTCATCCGCGCCGACTCGCGCGACGCCGCGATCGAGTCCGAGACGGCCCGGGTGGTCGCCACGAAGGAGACGCCGCGCGGTGTCACGCGCATCGTCCAGACGCGCACGGGGCTCGTGCTCGCGGCCGCGGGCGTCGATGCGAGCAACATCGACGAGGGCCACGTGGTCCTGCTGCCCGAGGACCCCGACGCGTCCGCCCGCCGACTGCGCGCCGAGCTCGCCGCCGCGACCGGAGCCACGGTCGGCGTCGTCGTCACCGACACCATGGGGCGGCCCTGGCGACTGGGCGTCAGCGACGTGGCGATCGGCTGCGCCGGGCTGGCGCCGCTCGACGATCACACCGGACGGATCGACGGGTTCGGCCGCACGCTGGAGATGACCGTCGTCGCGGTGGCCGACGAGGTCGCCTCGGCTACCGACCTGGTGAAGGGCAAGATCGAGGGCAGTCCCGTGGCGCTGGTGCGCGGCCTGGGCCACCACGTGACGGCAGACGACGGGCCGGGCGCCGCTGCCATCGTCCGGCCGCTCGACGAGGACCTCTTCATGCTGGGCACGGCCGAGGCCACCGCGGCCGGGCGGCGCCAGGCTCCCTTCGAACGCCGCACGGTGCGCGCGTTCGCCGACGAGCCGGTGCCCGACGCCGCGATCGAGTCGGCCGTCGCCGCGGCCGTCAGTGCGCCTGCCCCCCATCACTCCGAGCCGTGGCGCTTCGTCGTGCTGCGCGATCCGGAGGTGCGCACGCGCGTGCTCGACGCCATGCGCGAGCGCTGGATCGACGACCTGACGACCATCGACGCCTTCGCGCCCGAGTCCGTCGCACGACGCGTGCGGCGTGGCGACCTCCTGCGCACCGCGCCCGCCGTCGTCCTCCCCTTCGTCGACCTGACCGGCGCAGCGCACGACTACCCCGACCCGGCCCGCCTCGGGCACGAGCGCGACCTGTTCATGGTGGCCGGCGGCGCGGCCGTGCAGAACCTCATGATCGCGCTGGCCGCCGACGGCTGGGGGTCAGCGTGGATCTCGTCGACGATGTTCTGCGCCGGCACCGTCCGCGAGGTCCTCGACCTGCCGCAGGGCTGGCAGCCGCTCGGCGCCGTGGCGGTGGGCCGGCCCGCCGCGGCACCCGCCGACCGTGCTCCTCGGGTGGCGGGCGACTTCCTGCAGTACCGCTGACGCAGCGCTCGCGGGCGTCAGCGGCGGCGATGGTCGGTGATCGTGGCGCGCGGTCCGCGCGCCGGGCGGTGCGGCCCGAACACCTCCACCAGTCGCTGAACCCGATGCCGATGCCCCGCGAACGGCTCGAGCAGCGCGGCCATCTGCTGGTCGTTGCCGTCCCGGGACCCCGTGAAGGCGAACACGACGTGGCCGGCCAGGTGGTAGTCGCCGACGGAGACCGCGTCGGCGTCGCCCAGGGCCCGTGACGAGACCTCAGCCACGGTCCACGGGCCCACGCCGTCCACGGCGCCGAGCCGACGGCGCGCATCGGCGATCGGCAGCTCGGAGCACTGCTCGAGCCGGCCGGCGACGCGCATCGCCCGGATGATGGTCGCCGACTGGGCCGGCTGCACGCCCCAGCGATGCCACTGCCACGACGGCACCCGCGCGATCGCCTCCGGCTCGGGGAACACGTGCATGGGCCGCGGTGTCGGACCGGGCGCGGGCGTCCCCACGTCGCGCAGCAGTGCGGCCCACGACCTGCGGGCCTCCAGCCCGGTCACCTTCTGCTCGAGGACCGCCGCGACGAGGGCCTCGACCACCCGCTGGCTTCGCGGCACGCGCCAGCGGCCCTGCAGCTGCGACCATCCCGTCGCCAGGTGGGCGGGGAGCCGGTCGGCGGGGAACCCGGCCGGGTCGTCGCCGTCTCCCAGCAGCGACGGGAGGCGGTCGAGCGCCCACAGGCAGCCCGGCCCCCATCCCTGCGCGTGCACGACCGATCGGCCGGCCGCGGTGTCCGGGGCGGTCGTCAGGTGCAGGGTCGCGGGCCCGTCGGGCGTCCGGACCGTCCGCCAGTGCCCACCGGTTCCGTCCACCGCGACCGCCGGGTCGAGGGATCCGCGTGCGAAGACGCCCAGCACCAGGCCGAGATCGACCAGGTAGGGGGCCGACCAGTCACGTGCGGCGCCGGACGGGCCCGACTCAGCCGTCGGAGGAGAAGCGGACACTGCCATCGGCCAGCCTCGCATCCGGCCACACGCGCACGCCGGTGAGCAGCTCGTTGCCGCTCCCGATGACCGCGCCGTCACCGATCACCGCACCGTGCAGCACCGTGCCCGCACCGATGACCGCACCGACGCCCACGATGCTGTTGACGACGTGGGCGCCCTCGGAGATCCGGGCCCCGTCGAACACGACTGCGCCGTTGACGACCGCCCCCGCGGCGACCACGGCGTCGCGGCCGATCGCCGAGCCACCGTGCACCTGGGCCTCGGGCGAGATCTGCGATCCGGGCAGCGCAAGGAAGTCCCCGCGGTTCGGCACCGCCGGTGACGGGGCGGCGCCGAGCACCAGGTCGCACGACCCCTGCACGAATGACAGGGGCGTGCCGAGATCGAGCCAGTAGCCGCTGTCGACGACCCCCGTGACGAGCGCCCCCTCAGCGAGCAGCCCCGGGAACGTCTCCCTCTCGACGGAGACTGGGCGCCCGCCGGGGATCGCATCGATGACGCTGCGGCGGAAGACATAGCAGCCTGCGTTGATGTTGTTCGTCACGATCTCAGCGTCGGTCTTCGGCTTCTCGAGGAAGGCCGTCACGCGTCCGGACTGGTCCGTCGGCACCAGGCCGTAGGCGCGTGGGTCGTCGACCGGGGTGAGGTAGAGGGCGACGTCGCTGCCGGTCGAGGCGTGATGGTCGACGAGCCCGCGGATGTCGAGGCCGGTGAGGACGTCGCCGTTGAACACCAGCACCGACTCGTCAGCACCGCTCTGCAGGTACGGCAGTGCGTGCCGGATGGCGCCACCGGTGCCCAGCGGCTCGTCCTCGGTGGCGATCACGACCTCGATGCCGAGGTCGGCCCCGTCCATGAAGTCGCGGAACACGTCGGCGCGGTAGGACGTCGCCAGGACGATCCGCGTCACGCCGGCGTCGCGGGCCCGCATGATCTGGTGCACCGTGAACGGGACACCCGCCACGGGCAGCATGGGCTTGGGGGTATTGATGGTGAGCGGGCGCAGGCGCGTGCCCTGTCCCCCCACGAGCAGCACGGCTTCGGTCACGTCGCAAGGGTGCCACACCGCGCCCCGCGTGCGACGGCTAGCGTGCCCAGATGACCGATGCCTGGACCCTCCTCCAGCGACGACGCCGGGCATCCGCCGGATCGCCGCTCGTGACCTTCGTCGATGCGGCGCGTGACGAGCGCACCGAGCTGTCCGCGGTGAGCCTCGAGAATGCGGCCGCCAAGATCGCGAACGCCCTGCGCGCGGAGTTCGAGCTCGAGCCCGGGGCCCTTCTCGGCCTGCACCTTCCCCAGCACTGGCAGCGCGCGGCGTGGTGCGCAGGGGCCTGGACGGCGGGCTGCGTCGTGGTGCCGGACGGTCCCCCTGCGCAGATGGACCTCCTCGTCGCGAGCCCCGAGCGCGCCGAGTCGCTTGCGGCGGAAGGCCGATCGCCGGCACTGGCCGTCGTCTCGATGCACCCCTTCGGGCTGCCCCTGTCGACCGATCCGCCGGCCGGCGCGGTGGACGTGACCCTCGCGGTGCGGCAGCAGCCCGACGCCTACCTCTTCGAGCCGCCCGGCCCGGCCGACGCGGCACTGCGGATCGAGGGACGCGTGATGACCCAGGAGCAGGCCCTCGACGCCGCAGCGGAACTCGCCGCCCGATGGGGCCTGGTCGCGGGCGGCCGGCTGCTCGTCGGCCCGGACCTCGACGCGCTCGACGCCTGGCTGGCGTGCGTTGCCGTCCCGCTTGTCGCCGACGCTTCGGTGGTGCTGCTGGGCGACGGACCGGCCTCGGACGCACTCATCGAGCGCGAGCGGGTGACGGCCACGGCGAAGTAGACGGCCGGCGGGCGACCGCTACGGCTGGGCGGTGACGGTGAACTCGGCGCTCACGCCGACGACGTTGCCCTTCTTCACCACGAGGACGCGGTAGGTGCGCGTCTGACCCGGGTCGCCGGGGCTCTTCACCACGAACCGGTAGCGGCCCTTCTCGTTCGTCCGGGTGCGCTGCTTCGTCTTCCACACCCCGTCGACCAGCACCTGCCGCCAAGTCGCCAGCCCGGCCTTCGCCGGGCGCACGACGCCGACAACCTTGTAGCGCCGGCCGGTGCCCTCGGTGATCGCGAGCGGGGTGAGCAGCGACACGGTGCGCTGCTTGACGGGGGACGTCGGCGCCGGTGCGGGCGCGGGCTCGGGAACCGGCGCAGGCGCCGGCACGACGGTCGGCGCGGGCGCCGGGGTGGGCAGGGCCGCCCCGACACTGCCGGAGATGGACGTGACGAACATGGACTTCAGGCGCAGGGCGCCCTGGAGCTTCGCGCCGCTGATCGTGATGACGCTGCCGTCGGAGGCCGTCGCGGTGACCTTCCTCACCGCACCCGAGGAGAAGCGCTCGGTCACCTCGACCTTCATCACGGCGCCGACGCCGAACGCCGCGGCCATCTGCGACTGGGTCGCGTTCACGGTCCAGGAACGGTCGGGATTGTCGTCGTTGAGGGCCCACGGATCGGGCACGCTCACGGCGTAGGCGAGGCTGCCGCCCCAGACGTCCTTCGCCGCCTGGGTGGATCCTCCGCTCGACGCGCTGTAGAAGGCGCTGATGGGCTTGCCCTCGAACAGGATGGCGAGACCCGCATTGGGGGCCGCTGCCGTCGCGTTCACCGCATCGAGCCAGTTGCCGCCCTTGCTCGAGCTCGCCTTGAGCCAGCCGGTGAAGGTCTGGTCGTAGTACGGACCGCCGCCGTCGTCCATGTGGCACGAGCAGGCCTGGCGCACGCCGCGCGCGACCTTGCTGAGGGCGTAGGTGCGCGAGGCGAGGACCTGCGCCTGCATCGCCGCGGCCGGCCACGAGCTCGACACCTCGGAGATGCCGTAGAGGTACTCGTCGTGCAGGCGCAGGGCATTCACGACGTTGAGCCGGTTGCCCCCCTGAGTGGAGACCGGCACGACCTCGACGTACCCGAAGCGGTAGCGGTGGCCGCTCGACCCCAGCGATGTGCTCGGGCCTGCCACGTTGAGCAGGGTGGGCCCGCCCGGTGCGGCGCCCGGCGTCCGGGTGCCGGCCCACCGCACGGTGACGGTCGGCGCAACGCCCAGGTCGGTGACCACGCCGTCGGTGACCCGCTGGACGGCGACAGCGGGGCCGTTGACGCTGAAGCGGAACTCGTCCGCCGGGCCGCCCACGGTGACCGCCGCCCCCACGGTGACCTCGACCGCGCCTCCGGTCGGGTCCAGGGCCTCGCCGCGGACCTTGGCGGAGGCCACCTGGTAGAGCAGGTTGATGCGCACATCCATGTCGTCCTGGACGGCGGTGACGGTCGTGCCCGAGTAGTAGTGGGTGACGATCCCCGCGACGTCGAAGCCCGCCTTCGCCATCCCGTAGGCGCCCCACTGCGACATGCCGACGGCGTGTCCGAAGCCCGCTCCCACGACGGGGAAGGCGGCGGGCGGCACGGCGTCATCCGCCCGTGCCGGTGCGGTGACCAGCACGAGCCCGGCCGCCACGAGGGCGACCAGGGGGCGGCGCACGCTCACGGGCCAACTCCTGACAGGACGGACGGACCGGCCGGGGAAGACGGGGGTCGACTCCTACGGTGCCACACGCAGGGGCGAACCCGTCACATCACACGCCTCGTGTGTCACATTCGTCACACCCACCCCGCACCCCGCGCACGACGCAGGAACCGCATGGCGGGCGGGTGCGTCGTTACATCGACGAACGCGCTTACCATGTCATGACCAGTCGACCCGGTCTCCCGCATCCTCGAGAGGAACCTCGCGTGCCCACCTCCACGGCCCGTCGCGTGTCCCGCGTCGTGCTGTCGGTGTTCTCGGCGCTCGTCCTCCTCATGACCGTGGTGGGTGCCGGGGTCAGCGTCGTCATGAGCCAGCTCCAGGGCAACATCACCGCCGTCGACGTGAGCGAGCAGATCGGGCCGGTCGAGAGCAAGCCGATCGCCGAGGTGAACGAGGAGACGGGCACCTACGAGCCGCTCAACATCGTGCTCATGGGCAGCGACACCCGGGCCGGAAAGGGCAACGGCGGCTTCGGCAGCGTCGACGAGTTCGGCACCACGCAGAGGTCCGACACCGTCATCGTGCTGCACATCGCCGGCGACCGGAAGAGCGCCATCGGGGTCAGCATCCCGCGCGACACGATCATCACCCTGCCGACCTGCAAGAAGGACGGCAAGAAGGTCGGCGGCTACACCGGGCGCTTCAACCAGGCGATCGAGATCGGCGGGCCGGGCTGCACGATCAAGGCCATCAAGGAGATGTCGGGCCTCGACCTCAGCAACTTCATGCTCGTCGACTTCGGCGGCTTCAAGCGCATCGTCGACGCGATCGGCGGCGTCGAGATCTGCCTGGCCGCACCCGTCGACGACCCGCTCAGCGGCCTCTCCCTCGACAAGGGCAAGCACACGGTGATGGGCGACGAGGCGCTCGCCTTCGTGCGCGTGCGCCACGGCATCGGCGACGGCTCGGACACCTCGCGCATCCGGCGCCAGCAGGCCTTCATCTCCTCGCTCATGCGCAAGGTGCTGTCCAGCGGCACGCTGCTGAACCCCGCGTCGCTGCTCGGCGTCCTCGACGCGGCCACGAAGTCGCTGACGGCCGATCCCCAGCTGGCCGACATCAACAACCTCAAGAACCTCGCGGTCAGCCTCAAGGACCTCAAGCCGGCCAACGTGACCTTCGTGACCGTGCCCTGGAAGCCGAACGGCGACGGCGCCACCGTGAGCGTCAACACCGCGAAGGCCAAGCCGCTGTGGGCCGCTCTCGCGAATGACACGCCGTGGCCGCCCAAGGACGGCGGGGCCGACACCGACGAGGTCCAGCCCCTGCTGAAGACCGAGCCCAAGAACATCCGCGTCAACGTCCTCAACGGCACCGGCATCGTCGGCAAGGCCAAGGAGGTCGCCAAGCAGCTGCGCAAGGAGGGCTTCGTCGTCGACGAGGTCGGCAACGCCGACACGGCCGACTACACGACCACGACGGTGCAGTTCGATCCCCGCTGGGACGTGTCCGCGAAGACCCTCATCTATGCCGCCAACGCCCAGGCCACCGAGAAGGTCAAGAAGCAGGGCGCCACGATGAACCTCATCATCGGCACGGACTGGACGGGCGTGAAGCCCGTCACGATCAGCGAGCTCGCGCAGGACTACACCGCCAACGTGAACTCGGCCGACGAGGCCTTCTGCGCCCAGTAGCCCGCCTCTCCGCACTCGCGGAGGGGGCTCGGCTCAGATGATCGGGGGCCGGCCCGCCCGCGTCATCGCCCAGACCGTCGACCACCGCATCCGCCGGCGCCCGATCGGCCGCTCGGCGATGCCCTCGCGAAGGCCCCCGAACCACGCCCCGAGCGCCTGTCGATCGCGCACCCTCAGCAGGGTCATGCCCACCCAGGTGCCGACGTACACGGGCTCGAGCACCACCGGCAGGTTGCGCCGGGCCAGCCACACCCGGTTGCGGGCGTTGAGCCGGTAGTAGACGTCGTGGCGTGCCGGGTCGATCACCGGATGGTGCACCACGAGGTCGCCCGCGTACCAGGGCGTGTATCCGGCGTCCCAGACCCGCCACACGAGGTCGATGCCCTCGTGGGCGTAGAAGAACTCGTCAGGCCAGCCGTCGACCGCGTCGTACACCGAGCGGCGCATGACGACCGCGCCCTCCCAGAGCGCCGTGGCCGGCCCGGGCTCCGCGGGGTCGCCGACCCGCAGGCGCGGGACCCAGCGGCCCGGGCTCGGCACCCCGGTCGGGTCGACCACCCGCGGCTGCACGAGGCCGAGGTCCGGATCGATCGCGAAGCGGTCGGCGAGCGTCCGGAGGAACCCCGGATCCGGCAGCCACGCATCGTCGTCGAGGAAGAACAGCAGGTCGCCCCCGACGTGCGGAACGCCGGCGTTGCGCCCCGCCGGGATCCCGATGTTCTCCGGCAGGCCCAGCCCGCGGACTCCGTCCGGCAGGCCCTCCGGCTGCCACCCGTTGCCGACGACGACGACATCGGCCTGCACGCCCTCCTGCGCCAGCACCGACCGCACGCCGCGGTCGAGCTCCTCGGGCCGTCGGCCCATGGTCAGCACGACGACGCCGAACCGCGGAAGGACCTCGGTCATGCCTACCTCAGCCGACTCGACGACAGGATCGCCATGAGGTGCCCGACGACCGTGACCACGCCGAAGAGGGCCAGGAAGGCCACCAGCACGCGGGTGGCCGACAGGTCGCCCAGGGCGGCGTCGATGACCGAGGCGACGAGCGCCAGCAGGGTGAGCTCCACCGAGTGGTAGGCGCGGTTGAACGGGAAGAAGCGCACGAGCGACCGCACGCGGCGCAGGCCGGACGACCGCGGTGCGGCCACGTCGGCCTTCTCCTCCAGGCGGGGAAGGTTGTTGTAGGCGCGGGACACGTGCACCATGTCGTTGAGGGCCTTGTTGTACAGGATGAGGACCGACAGCAGCGCCCCGATGAGCGGCCAGGGAGTGTCGAGCCAGCCCTCGCCCGGGAACCCCGCTGCCCGCAGCCCCAGGGCGATGGGGATGAGCCCCTCCGTCGTGTAGTGCCCGACGCGGTCGAGGAACACGCCCTTCGGCGATGACGTCTGGCGCCAGCGCGCCACCTCCCCGTCACTGCAGTCCCACAGCATCTGCATCTGGCCGAGCAGCGCTGCGAGGACGCCGCCGGGCAGGCCGGGGATGAGCAGCGCTGCGGCGGCACCGACGCCGGTGGCGATCATGAGCCACGTGACGCCGTTCGCCGAGATCGGGGTGCGCAGCAGCAGCCGGGTCAGGTAGGGCGAGATGTCACGCAAGTAGACGTCGGCGACCCAGTGCTCGGAGTTGCGCCGTCCGCGCACGGCGGGCGGCTGGCACACCTCGCGGATCTCGGCGACCGTCGGCCGGCTGGGGCGAACGATGTCCGTCATGCGCGGGTCCGGGTCGACCGGCGTGGGGACTGCACGGACAACCACTGTACGGATGCGACGACCACGAACAGTGCCGCCATGAGCCCGACACCCCAGCCGAGCCCCGCCGTCAGGGTCGCCAGGCCCAGGAGGCCCAGCACGATCACGATGACGGTGCGGCCCTCCCACCCGAGTCCGGCCCACGTCAGCCAGCGCGGCGATGCAGCGTCCTGCATGGCCCGGTAGAGGGTGTCGTAGTGGTGGTACGCCACAAGGGCCATCCACCAGAACGCGATGACCGACGCCTCGGGGAACCACACGAGGGCCACGAGAGCGACGACCCCGAGCTCGGCGAGGCGCAGGAGCGCCGGGACCGCCCAGGCCGCCCTGTTCTGCCACCAGCGGAGCCGCAGGCCGGGCGGCACCAGCAGGCCGAGCAGGCTGAGCACCGGCCCCGAGTCGCCCTGTCGCGACAGAAGGAGCACCCCCGCGTGAGTTGTCGGACCGCGCCACGTGAGGGTCCGGAGGGTGCGGCCGGCGGTCACGTACGCCAGCGCCAGCAGGCCGGCCGCGAGCAGCACCCCCAAGGCCCAGGTGGGCCCGAGGACGGCGGCGAAGACACTGATGATCAGCCAGCGCTCCCCGATGGGCAGGTGGATGGCCCGCTTGGCCCAGCGCACGGCATCGCGGCGGTTCATGCGCGTCGACATCTCCATGGCCCCGCTCACCGACCAGCCGCCGGCCGACCCGGCCGCGCCGTCGTCGGGGAGCCGGATGTCACGGAGCGGGACGTGCGCCTCGCGCATGCGCTGGACGCGCGAGAAGTCGTAGTCGGACATGTGCCGCGTGGTCTGCAGCACGACGAGGACGATGGCCAGCCACCAGATGTCGGCGCCCATCCGCCCTGCTCCGATCGCGAGCCCGGCGTAGGCGAGGAACTCCTTCACGCGGTCGGTCGAGGCGTCGAGCCACGCACCGAGCGCGGAGAACCGCCGCGTCGCTCGCGCCACCTCACCGTCGACGCAGTCGACGACCAGGCTGAGCTGGAGCAGCAGCGCGCCCAGGACGAGCATCCACCGGCTGCCCGCGGCGAACGCGGCGGCCGCGCCGATGCCGATGGCGAACGACAGCGTCGTGACCGCGTTCGGGCTCCACCCCAGCCTCAGTGCCAGGCGGGTCAGCGGCTTGGACGCCTTGCGCACGACGAACGTCGAGTAGAAGCCGTCGTCCAGGCGGTTCGCCTGCAGCTGGGCGACCCGGGCGTCATCGACGGCGGACACCGTGGCGGTGGCCTCCTCGACGTCGGCCGGCGACCGGAACCACGGCACGTCGACCATGTCGACGGCCCTGACCGGGACCCCGCCCCGGGTGAGGGCCACGGCGACGAGCTCGACGAGGTCCGCGCCGTCCGTGGCCACCCCGCCGTCGGCCACGGCTGACGCCAGCTCGGCGACGAGGGGTGCCGCGGCGGCGGCGTCCTGGGCCGAGATCAGCACCACGCCCACGGATCGTCGATCGGGCGCGGTGACCGCGTGGAAGCCCGAGCCGACACTCGTGACGAGGTGGTGGCGCACGCGCACGTCCGGATCGCCGGAGCCAGGCCGCAGGAGCAGCGACGTGCCGGCGAACGGGTCCCGCGTCAGCGGGGCGAGGGCCGCCTGCGGGACGACCAGCGACGCCGCGATGGCGACCACCGGGGCCTCACCGCGGGCGAGCAGCTCAGCGAGCCCTGAGAGCTCGGCGGACGGATCGCCGCCGCCGAGGGAGATGGTCCCGGTCACGATGCCGGCGTGCCGCCACGGCGGAGCTTCTCGCGCCCCTGCGCACGCGTGCGGCGCCACAGCTGTCCGGCCAGGTCGCGGGAGGTGGGGTTCTCACGTGCCGCATCGATGACGGTCATGACCGCCTGGACGCCGGCATCCACCGGCAGCATCGCGACGGCCTCGGGGGCCACCGGAGGGCTGGACTCGACCCGGACGGCGAGGGCGTCGACGTCGCCGAGGACCGTGATCCCCAGGGACGAGATGACCTCCACGAAGCGCGCACCCTGCTCAGCAGCGGCGTCGAGCGCCCAATCCGGCGTATGGAGCCGCGGCTCGTCCGCCGCGGGCTCGCGGCCCTCCACCATGCCGAGCGCCACTCCCCTGCGGACGAA
>CALGTB010000245.1 GCA_937902285.1 uncultured Actinomycetes bacterium
CACCACGCCCGGCGGCGAGGTCCTCGCCGACCTGGTCGGCGCCGGCGCGCGCTACGTCATCGCACGCGGCGGCCATGGCGGGCTCGGCAACGCCGCACTCTCGTCCCCCCGCCGCAAGGCGCCCGGCTTCGCGCTCCTCGGCGAGCCGGGGGAGCATCGCGAGGTCGTCCTCGAGCTCAAGACCGTCGCCGACGTGGCCCTCGTGGGCTTCCCCAGCGCGGGCAAGTCCAGCGTCGTCGCGGCGATGTCGGCCGCCCGTCCGAAGATCGCCGACTACCCCTTCACGACCCTGGCACCCAATCTCGGCGTCGTGACGGCCGGCGATGTCGTCTACACCGTCGCCGACGTCCCGGGCCTCATCCCCGGCGCCAGCCAGGGCAAGGGACTGGGCCTGGAGTTCCTGCGTCACGTGGAGCGCTGCAGCGTCCTCGTGCACGTGCTCGACTGCGCGAACATCGAGCCGGGCCGTGATCCGATCGACGACCTCGACGTGATCGAGAACGAGCTGGCGGAGTACGGAGGCCTGCAGGACCGGCCCCGCCTCGTGGCCCTCAACAAGATCGACGTGCCCGATGCGCGCGTCCTCGCCGAGCTGGTCCGACCCATCCTCGAGGAGCGCGGCTACGAGGTGTTCGACATCTCCGCCGCCACCCATGAGGGGCTCCGGGCGCTCTCCTTCGCCATGGCGCGGGTCGTCGTGGCCGCCCGGGCTGCGGCCGAGCCCGATGAGGCACCGCGGGTCGTCGTGACCCCGAAGGCGGTCGATGACTCGGGCTTCACCGTCACGGTGGAGGAGGACGGCTACCGCGTCCGTGGCGAGCGCCCGGAGCGGTGGGTGCGCCAGACGGACTTCAGCAACGACGAGGCCGTGGGCTACCTGGCCGATCGACTGGCCCGCCTGGGGGTCGAGGAGCAGCTGACGGCCCTCGGTGCGACGACGGGCTCGACCGTCATGATCGGCGGCGACGATGCCGTCGTGTTCGACTGGTATCCGACCATCCACGCGGGCGATGCCTCCAAGGCCAGCCCGCGCGGCAGCGACGTCCGGCTGGATGTGCGCCTCGACGAGTTCACGGGAGGGGACCTGTCGTGAACCCCGACGCGCGGGCGCGCATCTCGTCCGCGAGCCGCATCGTCGTCAAGGTCGGCTCGTCCTCGCTCACCCGCCCCGGCGGGGGACTCGACGTGGGGCGGATCGAGGCACTCGTGGCGCAGATCGCCGGTCGTCACGGCGCCGGCCACCAGGTGGTGCTGGTCTCGAGCGGGGCCATCGCGACGGGCTTCCCCACGCTCGGGCTCACGCGTCGGCCTCGCGACCTCGCGACGCAGCAGGCTGCGGCATCGGTCGGGCAGGGCATGCTCGTCGCCGAGTACAGCCGGGCGTTCGCAGCTCACGGCCTGACCGTCGGCCAGGTGCTGGTCACGGCCGAGGACGTCATCCGGCGCAGCCAGTACCGCAACGCCCAGCGCACGCTGTTCCGGCTCCTCGACCTCGGCGTGGTGCCGATCGTCAACGAGAACGACACCGTGGCGACGGCCGAGATCCGCTTCGGCGACAACGACAGGCTCGCGGCGCTCGTCGCCCACGTCGTGCAGGCCGAGGCGCTGATCCTCCTGTCCGACGTCGCAGGACTCTTCGACGGTCCGCCGGATCGCGACGGCGCGCGGCTGATCACCGACGTGCGCGGACCGGACGATCTCGACGGAGTGCGCGTGCGGGGCACCGGCGCGGCCGGCGTCGGCCTGGGCGGCATGACGACGAAGGTCGAGGCGGCAGCCATCGCCACGTCGGCAGGCATCCCGGTGCTGCTGGCATCCGCGAGCGAGGTCGGAAGCGCGCTGACGACGGCGGATGTCGGAACGGTGTTCCATCCGACAGGGGAGCGGACGGCCTCACGCCTGCTGTGGCTCGCGCATGCCACGAGTCCCACGGGCCGCCTCCACCTCGATGCCGGTGCCGTCGCGGCAGTCGTGCAGAGGCGCACGTCGCTGCTGCCGGCCGGCATCACCGCGATCGAGGGGTCGTTCGTCGCCGGTGACCCCGTGGACCTCTTGGACGAAAAGGGCAACATCGTGGCCCGAGGTTTGGTGAACTTTGACGCACAGGAGCTGCCGGGCCTGCTCGGCCGCTCCACTCGAGAACTGGCGCGCGAGCTGGGGCCGGCCTACGAGCGCGAAGTCGTCCACCGCGACGCCTTGGTGATCCTGGCCACCTGATCGGGCACGATGGCGAAGAGGGGGTCGGCATGGACGCTGCCGAGCCCCTGCGACTGGTCGAGGGCGGCGCTGCACCGACGGTCGAGACGCGGCCGATGTGGCACATCACCCTCACCCTGGCCGGGCCGCACGTCCCGGAGCCCGTCATCAAGTCGGCCCTGGAGCGACTGAGCCTCGAGCATCCCTTCCTGCTGTCCGGCCGCTACTCGGCGGACCGTGCTGAGGTGCGCTACTGGGAGGAGGCGGTCGACGTGGCTGCTGCCCTCCGGATGGCGGTGCAGCTGTGGGACGAGCACGCCGAGTCGGCCCAGCTGCCGCCGTGGCGCGTGGTGGGCGTCGAGGTCGTCGATCGCGAGACCTTCCATCGGCGGGGTCGCTACATCCACGAGCAGCCGGGCCTCGTGGCGGCCGGCCGCGTCGTTCCCTTCTGACGCGCCCGGCCGGTCCGCGTCAGCGCTGGATCTCGACGAGGAGCACCCAGGCTCCGACAAGCCCCGCCGCCACGGCCACGACGGCCGCGGCGGCGAA
>CALGTB010000246.1 GCA_937902285.1 uncultured Actinomycetes bacterium
CAACGAGCACTCCTTGAACATCCTGTGCATCAACGCCCAGGACGGATGCCAGATCGATCAACCTGACGCCGAAGGGAGCCTCAACCACGAGGGCATCCCGACCGGCAGCGTTGACCGTGAACAAGGCCGTGCCCTTGGCCGTGGAGGTGCCCACGGATGCGAAGGCCTCGGCGCCATGAGCGGCGATCCATGACACGTGAGCAAGCGTCTCGACATTGGTCACCAGAGTGGGCCGGCCATCGACCCCCTTCTCGAATGGTCGGGGCGGCTTGGCCACAGGAAGCGCGGGGCCTCCGTTGATCGACCTGACGACCGACGTCTCCTCGCCGGCCACGTAGGTCGGCTCGACAACGTGGATCCCGATCCCGACATCTCCGGGCCAAAGTCCTGCTGTCGTGGCCTCCTCGATCGCGCGCTGAACTGGTCCGAACGTCTGGGGATGCGAAAGGTAGACGATGGCGCGTCGGGCGTCGACTGCCTGGGCGGCAAGGGCAAGCCCGTGCAGGACGAGATGCGGCCGGTGGACGAGCAGCCACTGATCCTTGACCGAAGCCGGCTCCCCCTCCTCGCCGTTCGCCACGACGGTGCGCGGCCCCTCCCCAGCCAGCACCGCCCGCCACTTGATATGCGCGGGGAAAGAGGCCCCACCACGCCCCCGCAGCCCGGCGCGCTCCAGCTCGTCCACGATGTCAAAGTCGGGTGCCGTCCAGCAGCCGACGGAGCGCTCCTCCGCCAGCCCCCACTCGTCCAGCTGCGGGGCAGCGAGCACGATTCGGCCGGCAAGTCCGGGGACGGTCACGGCCGCACCTAGCAGCGCGGGGCCGGGAGCCGCGACGCGCGCACTCACGATGTCCCGACCAATCCGAGAGCATCCTCAAGCTCGATGACATCCCCGTACTTGGCCTCGATGTCAAGCAGGCTTGCATCGTGGGGCCCGGCCGCACGGTCCCCGACGCAGTCTCGAATCACAAAGGCCGGGATGTCGTGGGAGCAGGCGTCGACCACGGTCGCGCGGATGCAGCCCGAGGTGGTGGCGCCCGCGATGAGCACGGCATCGCAGCCCGCTGAATGGATCAGTTCGGCGAGGTCGGTGCCGAAGAACGCTGACGCTGCTTGCTTGACGACTACTGGCTCACTCGGTCGCCGGGCAAGGCGGCCATCGACCTCCACGAGGGGGGATCCTTCGGTGAGGCACTCCAGAGCAGGCATCTTCGCCAGCCAGGTAAGCATCGATCCACCGTCCTGGGGATACGCAATGGTCGTGAACCATACGGGTACCCCAGTCGCACGCGCTGCAGCGAGGAGGGTGCATGTCGCGCGCACCACATCGTCTAGGTCGGCACCCGGAGGATGGGTCGGATTGGTGAAGCCCTCGACGAGATCGACGACGACGATGCCGGGCCTCGAGGGTCGCGGCAGGCTGCCGGCGACCCCGGAAGTTCCGTGATGACGCTGAGCGTCTTCCTTACTCACCATTCCTCCTCTCCGTGTGTTGATGGTGCGACTGGGCCTGAGTCAGGACGGCTGCTCGGGCAGGTCAAACGACGGCCAGTCCCCCGGTTCGGCTCGCATCATGTCGAGGTAGAAGCGGTACATGTTCCGCTGGACGCCCTCCTCGTAGCGCGTCCAGAAGACGTGGCCGGGACCAGGCCACTCACTGACCGTGTGGGCGATACCGATGCCCGGCTGCCCCATCTGGTAGTTCAGCTCGAAGTCGAGCAGCTCCGCGGCGACGGACCGACCTGTGCGTCCGACCGTGACCCACGGTTCGGTGTCGTCCATCTCGAACGCACCGCCAACGGAGAAGGTGCCCAGTCCTGCCCTGTAACTGCGGTCCTTCTCCTCTGCGCTCATCGACTTGTATCCAACGAACCAGTTCCAGATCTCGATCTTCCCGTTTCCCTTGGGCTGCCAGGTTCGGATGGTCAGGATCCCCGTCGGCGCGTGCTTGGCCCCGTCCTCTGTCATCGGCAGACTCAGGAGGGAGAAGTTCGGGAACACGTTCCCGACGAAGACGCGCGAGCGGCGGGCAATCTCATACGCCTCCGGGCTGATGCTGGAGTTCTCTGCCCCTGCGGCCACCGACTCAGGGAAGCCGAAGAACTTCGGCCCCGGGTCATCTGCATCGGGGGCCATCGAGAACGACAGGGAGTGTCCCGACGAGGCATGGATGTGGTAGCCCATCATGTTGTCCTGGAAGCTGACGGGGAACGAGCCGATCTCCCACACGGACCGGTGCAGCGTGCCCAGGTGGTAGTCATCGCCGGAGAAGTTGTCGGCTCCTGACTTCCAGTTGGCATCCACGAGGAATCGCTGGGGCGGGCCGAGGATCTCTGCGCCCTGGTTGTTGAGGCCGAAGACGAGGTCGAGGTACCACGCCATGCCTCCTAGGTACTCGCGCAGGGTTGGGGCAGTGGGATCCAGGGTCGCGAAGATGAGGCCGTGGAAGGACTCGACCTTCGCGGCGTGGATCAGTCCATTGCCCTCCTTCGCCATCCCTTGGAAGGCGTTCCGCCACAGGGGTGCACCGACCAGAGAACCATCGTTCTTGAATGTCCAGCCGTGGTACGGGCATCGGAAGTGGGAACTGTTCCCGGAATCCGAACGACAGACCTGCACTCCGCGGTGACGGCAGGCGTCGAACAGGACGTTGATGTTCCCGGTCTCGTCGCGTGCGACGATGAAGTTGTCCTCGCCGATCTTGCGCAGCACGTAGTCGCCGTTCGCCTCGATCTCTGACTCATGGGCCATGAAGACCCAGCAGCGGGCGAAGATTCGGCGCAGCTCCAGCTGATAGAGCTCCTCGTTGCCGAAGATGCTCGCGGGAACTCGACCGGAAGGTAGCCCTGCTTCCAGCCGATCCAGGAGCAGGTCGGCAGTCGCGGTGTCGGTAGACGCGGCGTGCATGTCAGTCATGGCTAACTCCGTGGGTTTCGGGGGCTGTCTAGAAGAAGATGGAGAGGTTGTGCGTTCCGATGACCGTGTGGTC
>CALGTB010000247.1 GCA_937902285.1 uncultured Actinomycetes bacterium
GTGAAGAGGATCTTCACCCGGTGCGTGAGCGGCATGGTGTCCGTCGGGCTGAACGCGATGATGTTGGTGTAGGCCGTGAACAGGTAGTCGACCAGGCCCGGCGTCCACGACGTCTTCGACGCCATGCCCTGCTGCGGGAACAGGAAGTCCTGCTGCGTGACGGCCCCGGCCAGCCGAGTCTCCGGGCCGCCGCCGTCGAGCCACCAGTAGACCAGCCCGAAGCTGAGCACGTTGATGGCCAGCACGCCGAAGCCGGCGAAGAGCAGGTAGACGCCTGACTCGTCCGCGCCACGGAGCATCGAGACGAGCAGCAGCACCGCGTTCATGACGCAGGCCACCACCAGGAGGATGAGGTAGGCGTCCATGGTGCGGCGAAGGATGCGTCCCTCGTGGTCCTCCACGCGACGGATCGCCAGCGCGATGGGGATACCCGTGAGCTCGAGCAGCGGGACCATCCAGATGGGGCCGATGGTGACGGACGGGGGCAGGGCCAGCTGGATCGACACGATGACGACGACCACGACGACGACCTGCGCGATGCTGGCGCCCGACATGCGCGGAGTCGTGGCCATGCCCGTCCTCCCCACTCCCGCGCCCCGACGGCTCGTGACAGTCGAGGATCGCACAGCCGGGCGCGCGAAGGCGGGCGCATCCACGCCACGTACCCTGACCGCATGCGGGCGATGAGGGCGGCGGTCTCGTTCACGCTCGTGCTCGGTATCGCACTGGCCGGAGCCGCTCCCGCCGTCGGGGCCGAGGCCCGTGCGGTGGCGCAGTGGTCGATGATCCCCCAGGCGAAGGACGCCAACGGCGACGGCATCATCGACGGCGACGGCGGAGTGCCCCGCCGGGGCGCACTGAGCCTCTCCCCGTCGACGACGTTCGTGGGCGAGGGCAACCGCGTGGCCCAGCCCCACGAGCGGCTCATCGGCGGCGCCCTGTCGTGGTACCTGTCCGACCGGGGCTTCCCCGTTCGGCTGGACGCCTGCGACTCCACCGGCGACCGCTATCGCTGGCAGGTGCGCTCGGCGCAGGCGTCCGCGCTGACCACCCCCTGGCAGCCCCTGAGTCGCAAGCGATGCACCCGCACGGTCTTCCTTCCCGAGGGACGCTACGAACTGGCCCTCGAGGTGCGCTCGGGCCGGGCCACCGACCGCACGACCGTCGACGCCGACGTGCGCAACATCCTCGTCGTCGCCCTGGGCGACTCCTATGCGTCCGGCGAGGGCAATCCGCGCAACGTCGAGGCGTGGGTCGACTCGGGGTCCATCGGCGCCTTCGACCCCTACTGGGACGACGCGGCGTGCGATCGCAGCGCCCGCGGCGCGCCCGCCCAGGCGGCCCTGCTCCTGGAGCAGTCCTCGCCGTACACGTCGGTGACCCTCGTCGACGTGGCCTGCTCCGGCGCGACCGTCAACCAGGGCGTGCTCGGACGGCAGGCGAGCGCCGGCACTCCCGCCAGCCAGATCGAGCAGGCGCGCTCGATCATCGGCGACCGCGCCGTCGACCTGGTGACGATCTCGGTGGGGGGCAACGACGTCGGGTTCACCTCGGTGCTGGAGGCCTGCGCCCTGCGCACCGACTGCCCGCTCACCCGGGCCACCCGCGCGCCACTGAGCGCCTACCCGACCGTCCAGGACGGGGTGCAGGCCGAGACAGCCGCCCTCGCCGCCAAGTACCGCCGGATCGCCTCGTGCCTGGGCGGGACGTCGTGCCTGCTGGCCGACGGCCGGACCGTGCCCGCGCTCGCCATGGCCGAGGGAGCGCGCGTGCTCCCCACCCTCTACCCCGACATCACGCGTGCCGCCGACGGCCAGCCGTGCTCGTACTTCACCATCGATGCGACGGACTTCGCCTGGGCGCGCGAGACCATCCTCACGCCGGACCCGTCGAGTCCCTATGCCTATCCGCTGGCGCGCGGCGGGACGGCGAGCCTGTCGGTGGCGCAGGGATCGCTCAACCAGCAGGTGGCGGCCACCGCGTCGCTGCCGCGCTGGAGGCCGGTCACCGGCACGTGGAGCGCATCAGGCAACTCGGCCACAGGCCACGGGGTCTGCGCCGGCGCTCAGTCATGGGTATTCGGCGCCACCCTGCTGTCGTCGTTCCCGAGTGCGTCCTTCCACCCGAACATCCCCGGACAGGAGGCGCTGGCCGGGGCGCTCGGCGAGGCGATGCGCGACGCCGCGAACTAGCCGCCGCTCAGGGCGTCAGCCGCGCTCGACGGCCACGGGACGACCCTCGCGGACCGACTGCCAGGCGGCCAGGCCGATCGCGACCGGTGCGCGCGCATCGGTTCCGGGCACGGGCGACGGTCCCCCCTTCGCGACGTAGTCGGCGAATGCGGCCCACTCGAGCACGAAGGACTCGCGGTAGCGATCGAGGAAGAAGTACTGGAGGCTCGCCTCCGTCGTCCCCTGGGCGGTGAGCACGCGCGCCCGATCACGAGGGACGTTGTCGGAGAGGGCCATCCCTGCCGACCCCAGCACCTCGACCCGCTGGTCGTAGCCGTAGACCGCCTGCCGGCTGTTGTCGATCGTGGTCAGTGCGCCGTTGGCATGCGTGAGCACGGCGACCGCGGTGTCGAGGTCGCCCGCCTCGCCGATCGCCGGATCGATGAGCACGGCGCCGGTGGCGTAGACCTCCACGACGGGCGAGCCCACGATGTACCGGGCCATGTCGAAGTCGTGGATGGTCATGTCGACGAAGATGCCGCCGCTGCCGAGCACGTAGCTCACCGGCGGCGGCGCCGGGTCGCGGCTCGTGATGCGCGCGAGGTGCACGTCTCCCACAGCCCCCGACTGGACGGCATCGCGGACAGCGCGGTGGCCCGGGTCGAAGCGTCGGTTGAATCCCACCATGAAGGGCACCCCGGCCTGCTCGACTGCGCTGAGGGCGCGGTCGACCTCGTCGAGGTCGAGGCTGATGGGCTTCTCGCAGAAGGCCGCCTTCCCTGCGGCGGCAGCCCGGACGATGAGGTCGACATGCGTCGCGCTCGACGTGCAGATGGCGATCGCGTCGACCTCGGAGGACGCGATCAGCTCGTCGACCGGCAGGGCATCGACGCCCAGCTCGGAGGCGACATACGCCGCCGACGAAGCATCGGCATCCGCGACCGCCACGAGCCGGGCTCCCGGGGTCTGCCGGGCGATGATCGCCGCGTGCATCCGGCCGATGCGGCCCACGCCGGCCACGCCGATGCGCACGGGAGCCGTCATGACGGCGATCCCGCCAATGCCGGTACGACGCGGTCGCGCAGGTACGCGATGCTCGTGCGGACGTCGTCGATCGGCCCCTGGCCGGGCTCCGGCTCGTCGCCCATGATCGCGGTGTCCTGCTCGAGGACGTAGTGACCCGTGTAGCCCGAGCGCTCCAGCTCGAGCACGATGTCGGCGATCGGCACGTCCCCCTCGCCGAACGGCACGAACATCCCGGCCTGGACCGCCTGAAGCAGGCTCAGCTCGCGACTCATGGCCCGCTGGGCGATGGCCAGGTCGACGTCCTTGAGATGGCAGATCCCGACGCGGGCGGCATTGTCGCGGGCGAACTGCAGCGGGTCGGTGCCCCCGATGGCGAGATGGCCGGTGTCGAGGCACCACTGCACGTCGGTCTCCTGCAGAGCCAGGTCGACGTCCGCCTTCGTCTCCACGAGCGTGTCGACGTGCGGGTGGAGCACCTGCACGATGCCGTGATCGGCGCAGACCTCGTCGATGAGACGCAGGCCCCGGGCCAGCGTCGCCATGCCCTCGCGGTTCAGGGGCGTCGGCCTCGACCACGCGTAGTCCTGCACGGCGGCGGTCACGAACCGGTCGCCCCCGCAGTACGAGAAGAGCTCCGCTGCCGCCACGGCGTTCTCGACGGCGACGTCCCACTGCCCGGGGTCCTGGAGCACGAGTGGGACGAAACCGCCCATGAGGGACATGCCGTGGGCGTCGAGGACCTCCTTCACCGCCTCCTTCGTCGCGGGGAGGAAGCCGGGCGCGCCGAGTTCGGTGGTCGTCAGGCCGACCTCGCGCATCTCCGGCAGCACACGGCTCGCCGGGAGGATCGTTCCCCAGCCGGGCACCTCGCAGACCCCCCAGCAGATCGGGGCGCCGACAAGACGATCGATGAAGTCCATGGTGTTCTCCTGTACGGTGATTGGAGCGCTCCAATGCTAGCGGCGGGGAGCCGGCGACGTACAGCAGGAGGCGGGAGATGCGACCCACGATGGACGACGTGGCCCAGGCCGCCGGCGTCTCCCGGTCGCTCGTGTCGCTGGTCTTCCAGGACTCGCCCAAGGTGGCGCCGCCGAGCCGGGCCCGGGTGCTCGAGGCCGCCGCGCGCCTCGGCTACCGGCCCAACGCCCTGGCCCGGTCGCTGGCGAGCCGGCAGGTGCGCACGTTCGGCGTGCTCCTGAACGACCTGAGCAACCCCTTCTTCGCCGAGGTCTACGAGTCCATCGCCGCCTCCGCCGAGGGCCACGGGTACGACCTGCTGCTGGGAGCCGGCCAGCGCTCGCCCGGCCACGAGGAGGGGGTGGTCGCGAGCTTCCTCGCGCATCGGGTGTCGGGGCTGATCCTCGTCAGCCCCCGCATGTCGGCTCCCTCCATCCGCGAGCTGACGCAGGGGCTGCCCACGGTGGTGATCGGCCGAGAGGTGCGACTCCCCCACGCCGACGCGATCACGAGCAACGACGAGGCCGGCGTGCGCTCCGCACTCGAGCACCTCGTCGCGCTCGGGCATCGCGACATCGCGCACATCAGCGGAGGATCCGGTGCGGGCGCACGCGATCGGCGAGCCGCCTACCAGAACGCCATGTCGGCGCTCGGGCTCGCCGCCAGCATCCGGATCGTCGAGGCCGACTTCACCGAGCGGGCCGGGGCGGAGGCGTTGCGGACCCTGCTCGAGCTGCCGAGCCTGCCAACCGCCCTGCTGGCCGCCAACGACATGGTGGCCGTCGGCGCCATGGGCGCGCTGGCGGCCGCGGGGATGCGGGTGCCGGATGACATGTCGGTGGTCGGCTACGACAACCTGGCCCTCGCCGACCTGGCCATGATCTCCCTGACGAGCGTGGAGCAGCCGCTGGCGGAGTTCGGTCGCGCGGCGACCGACCTGCTCATCGAGCGGCTCGATGGGGGCCGCACCCGGCGGATCCATCGGTCCTTCGAGCCGACCCTGGTCGTGAGGGGTTCCACCGCGGCACCGGGGGCGTGATGACCCCGGTCATCACGGTGATAGCCTTCCTTCTCGCGCGCCGCTAGCTCAACTGGCAGAGCAGCTGACTCTTAATCAGCGGGTTGGGGGTTCAAGTCCCTCGCGGCGCACCACGGCGCTCCGGCGCACGAGACGGGCCACCCTGCGGGGTGGCCTTTCTCATGCGCGGGGCTCGCGCCTGCGTCACCAGCCGAGCAGCTCCGACAGCAGGGTGGGCAGCTGCATCGGGTCGAAGGGCTTCCCGAGCACCCCGCTGACGGGGAGGCTGTGGAGTCGTTCCATGTCGGCCTCCACGACGCTCGCGGTGAGGAAGACCACCGGCACCTCCGCCACCGCGGGGGTGGCACGGATGGCGGCGAGCGTCGCCGGCCCGTCCATGCCGGGCATCATGACGTCGAGGACGACGACGTCCGGAACCCACTGCTCGAGCTCGGCCATGCACTCAGAGCCTGAGGCTGCTGCCCGCACGTCATGCCCGCCGACCCTGGACAGGCTCATCGCGATGAGGGTGCGCACGTCGTGGTCGTCGTCCACCACGAGGATCCGCTTCGTCACGCCACGCCTCCCGCCCGGACGGAGGGCAGGAGCACGGCGAACCTGCTGCCGACCCCGACCTCGCTGGTGACCTCGATCGTGCCGCCGCTGCGCACGGCGATCTCGCGCGCGATGGCCAGCCCGAGCCCCGAGCCGTCGTGCCGTCGCGCATCCCCCGACTCGACCTGCCCGAAGCGCTCGAAGACCCGCGCCAACTGGTCGGCGGGGATGCCCCGGCCCTCGTCGATGACGCAGATGCGCACCATGTCCCCCTCGGTCGTGACCTCCGTCCGAACCGCCGAGCCGCGCTCGCTGAACTTGATCGCATTGCCCAGGAGGTTCGTGAGCACCTGCAGGATGCGGTGCGCATCGACGTCGACGACGGCGGTCGCACCCGGCGGCGCCTCCTGCGCCGTCACGCTGATGCCTGCCGCGTCGGCCGCTCCCGTGATGCCGGAGACCGCCTGCTCGGCAAGCTCGTAGGCGCTGACCGGCTGCGGATGCAGCGGCATCCGCCCTGCATCGAGGCGCTCGAGATCGAGGATGTCGTTGACCAGATGGCTCAGGCGATCGCTGTTGTTCACCGCCATCGTGAGGAGCTCCTGCTGCTCGCTGTTGACCTCGCCGAACAGACCGGAGTCGAGCATCTGCAGGCTGCCCTTGATGGACGTGAGCGGCGTGCGCAGCTCATGGCTGACAACGGAGACGAACTGCCTCTGCACCTCGGCGACGGCCTGGCGCTCCGACACGTCGCGGAAGGACGTGACGGACCCCGTCAGCACGCCGTCGCGCATGAGCGGTGAGACCACGATCTCGACGGGGAAGGCGCTGCCGTCGCGCCGGAAGTAGGTCTGGCCCTGGATCGTGCCCACTCCCCCGCTCATGACGAGGGCGTCGACGGGGCAGTCCTCCCAGGCGAACGGCGTGCCGTCGGTGTGGTGGTGATGCGCGATGTCGTGGAAGCGGTGGCCCACGAGGTCCTCCTCCCGGCAGCGCAGCATGCGCCGGGCTGACAGGTTGGCGAAGGCGACCAGCCCGTCGCGGTCCAGCCCGATGATGCCGTCGCCTGTCGAGTCGAGGACGAACTCGGTGATGCGGCGCTCGTTCTCGACCTGCCGCACGAGCAGGGCGATCCGCCAGATCGTCAGGAGGATGATCATGACCGCGGCGATCGCCAGCACCGCGTTCACGGCGCTGGGTCCTCCCGTGATGCGGATCGCCACGAGGATGGGAACCGTCACGACTCCGACGGCCATCGCGAGGATGCGGGCTCGCGTGATGCGCGAGCTGCCGTCCTGCTCATTGGCCGACACCCATCGCGCACCGGGCGCCGCTGCGGCCAGCGCCATGATCAGGAGCCCGGCGAGATGGAGGGCCTCGAGCCAGCCCCACGTCGCCTCGTCGATCCCGTCCGCGAGCGTGGTGTCGCGGATCACGTCGCCCACGAGGTAGAGGGCGAACGACAGGACAAGGAGCATGAGTGCGGGGTTGGGTCGGCCCCCTCCAGCGATGAGCCACACGAGGCAGCAGAGCACCAGCAGGTCGAGGAACGGGTAGGCGATCGCGACGAGCAGCGGGAGCCCCGTCAGCCCCGAGTCGGCGAGGGCCGGCGCGATCAGGAAGGCCCCCACGATCGACGCCGCGGCGACGGACAGGATCACCGAGTCGATCCACGCCTCGCGGTCACGCCCGGGGTGCAGGCCACGGATGAGCAGGCCCAGGGCGACCAGCACGGGCACGTAGGCCACGAGGAACAGCACGTCGGCCGTGCCGGGGAACGACGTCGACTGATCGATGTACTCGATGTCGTAGACGGTGTCCGCCACCACGGTGAGCACCTGGAAGGCGAGCAGCGACCACCACACCCCGCGCACTCGGCGCGGCATCCTCAGCGCGATCAGCACGAAGGCCAGCAGCGCCACGGCGGTCGCGCCCCGGTAGACCGCATTCCAGGCGAACGTCTCCGACGGCAGGACCAGGACCAGCACCACGCACAGAGTGGCAACCGCCAGTCCCACGAACCACCGTGGCCGCCACGTGCTGTCGAACCCGTCCGAGCGTCGCCTGCTTGTCGAATCCGCTGTGCCGCGCGTCCCGAGAAGCCTCATCGCGACCCTCCCCGGCTCGAACACCGCATCTACGCGATCCTATCCGCGCGCCAGTGCCACGGGCCTGCCGTGCGAGGCGCTCGCTACGACCCGCCTGCCACTGCCGGGATGATCGAGATGCTCGACCCGTCCGGAGTCGGAGTCGCGAGATCCTCGAGGAAGCGCACGTCGTCGTCGTTGACGTAGACGTTGACGAAACGGCGGAGCCGACCCGTGTCGTCGAGGACGCGTGCTCCGATGCCGGGGTACTGGGCGTCGAGGCTGGCGAGGGCGTCGGCCAGGGTCGCCCCCTCGACGGTGACGTCGGCCACGCCACCGGTGTAGGTGCGCAGGATGGTCGGGACCTTGACGGCGATGCTCATGGTGTCACCTCGGAGTAGGCGGTCTCGAAGTCGTCGAATGACGGCGAGATCGTGAATGTGGGCTGGGACGTGGGTGCCACGGCGTCGAGGGTCTTCAGCCCATCGCCGGTGTTCAGCAGGACGACTTCGGCAGCCGGATCGATCGCGCCCTCGGCGAGCAGCTTGCGGTACGTGGCGACGACGACGCCCCCGGCCGTCTCGGCGAAGATGCCCTCCGTCCGGGCCAGGAGCGTGATGCCCTCGACGACCTCGGCATCCGACACGTCGGCGATCGCTCCCCCCGTGCGGCGCACGACGTCCAGCGCGTAGGGCCCGTCGGCAGGGTTGCCGATCGCCAGTGACTTGGCGATGGTGTCCGGCTTGACGGGCCGGATGACGTCGTGGCCGGCCCGGAAGGCCTGCGACACCGGCGAGCAGCCCGTCGCCTGGGCCCCGAACACCTGGTAGGGCGTGTCGGCGACCAGGCCGAGTCCGACGAACTCGCGGAAGGCCTTGTCGACCTTGGTGAGCAGCGAGCCGGACGCCACCGGCGACACCACCGCCTCGGGCAGCCGCCAGCCGAGCTGCTCGGCGATCTCGAAGCCGACGGTCTTGCTGCCCTCGGCGTAGTAGGGCCGCAGGTTGACGTTGACGAAGCCCCAGTCGCGGGCGGCTGCCACCTCGCAGCACAGTCGGTTGACGTCGTCGTAGTTGCCGTGGATGGCGACCAGCGTGCCCCCGTACACGGCGGTCGTCACGATCTTCCCCGCCTCGAGGTTGGAGGGGACGAAGACGACCGACTTGAGGCCCGCCCGCGCGGCGGCCGCGGCCACCGCGTTCGCGAGGTTGCCGGTGGAAGCACAGGCGATGGTGTCGTATCCGAGGCGACGGGCGTTCTCGAGCGCGACGGCCACGACGCGGTCCTTGAACGAGTGGGTCGGGTTGCCAGAGTCGTCCTTGACCCACACCGCCCTCGCTCCGAGGGCCGCAGCCAGGTTGTCGGCGCGCACGAGCCGGGTGAGCCCCGGCTGCAGCCCGGGACGGCCGCCGGCACCGGGGACGACGGGCAGGAGGGCCTCGTAGCGCCACATCGACGTGGGGCCCGCCTCGATGTCGGCTCGGGTCACCTGTGCTGGCGCATAGGCCACCTCGAGGGGCCCGAAGCACTCGACACAGGCGTAGCTGGCGTCGAGTTCGGTGATGGCGTCGCATTCACGGCACTTCAGCGCGTAGGCAGCGCCGAGCGACGGAGCGGTGGTCTGACTGGTCATGACGAGGCCTCTCTTCTCATCTTCCCTGGTTCTCAGGTCGGAATTGGCACCACGTTCGGGTGGCCTCGCAGGACGAGATTCACCGAAAAGGTTGCCGGGGCTTCAACGGGCCGTATCCCTCTGCCCCTCTGGATGAGGTATTCAGTTATGGCCGGAATGTAACCACACCGGCGGCGAAGCGGGCAAACCGCCCCTTCGGGGGTGCCCGGCGACGAGGTCAGTCGGGGATCGTGACGCCGGCTGCGACGAGGTCAGTCGGGGATCGTGACGCCGGCTGCGACGAGTCGCTCGCACGCCTCGGCGTACTGCCGGTCGATGCGCCGGCAGGTGTCCTCGTCGAAGTCGCTGCGCCACCGTCCGGGGTGCATCCCCGCGGCAGTGACGTTCGCGTCGAACCACGCCACCATGCCGGCATCGACGTCGACGCCCACGAAGGAGCACAGCGACTCGAGCACTCCCGGCCTGTCGCGAACGACGAGGTCGATCAACTGGATCGTCAGCACCCGGCCGGGCCGGCATCGGGCCACGGCCTTGTGCGTGCGCAGCATGCGCTGCTCCCACTGCGACAGCGCCTCGAACGGGTTGCCGGGGCCGAAGTCCTGGCTCGCGAACGACGCTGCCACGTCACGTCCGTCCCGGGTCACGACGACGACGGTCGACTGCGGGTAGATCGGCTCGACCCGGTCGGCCTTGCGGGCGTTCGCCGGAGTCGTGTCGACGAGGCGGGGCGCGTGCAGGCGGTCGGCGATGCGATCCATGATCTCGTAGGTGAGCCGGCGGGTGGCGGTGAGCGGATCGGCGGCGAAGCTCGCCAGATACTCGTCCGTCAGCTTCTCCAGGTCGTGTCGCGACATCGACTGGTGGAGGCCCACGTTCTCGGCTCGCTCGAACCAGCGATGCAGCAGTCGGTCGACGGCGAGTCGGGCCGAGGCCTCCGCCAGGTCGGATCCCGGATCCTTCGTTCCCGCGGCGAGCGCATCGGCCAGCCCGTCGTTGCCGGCGATGAAGCGCACCTCCATCGGGCGGCTCAGCGTCAGCGCGGGGTGATGGTCGAGCAGGTGCCCGACGATGGTCGAACCGCTGCGGCCGGTGCCGCCCACGAGGATCGGGCGGGCGCGGCCATCTGCGTGGTCAGTCATCGTGGGGGGATCCTCGCCGCTCAGAGGTAGAGGCCGGTGCCGGCGGTGCTGTGCCGATCAGCAGCCACCGCGTGGATGTCGCGCTCGCGCAGCAGCACATAGTCGACGCCCTGCAGCTCCACCTGGCCGCGGTCCTCGGGCTCGAACAGCACCCGGTCGCCCAGCTCGATGGTGCGCACGTTGGGTCCGGTGGCGACCACCTTCGCCCAGGCCAGCCGCCGGCCCACCTGCGCCGTCACGGGGATCACGATGCCGCCCAGCGAGCGCCGCTCGCGGGAGTCGGTGTCCTCGCGCACCAGCACGCGGTCATGCAGGAGCTTGATCGGCACGGAGCCGTCGAGGTTCGGGGTCGTGTCGGGAGTGTCGGACGCCGGCAACGTGACCTGGTCGGAGTCGTGGAGGGCCGTCACGTCGGTCACTCGCTGCGACGGCCGCGCCGGATGATGCGAAGCGCGACGAAGCCGATGACCACGGCGCCGACGATGGCGACCCGCTCGGGGCGCACCCCGCCGAACTCGTCGGTGAAGAACCCGGTCACGGCACGGCCACCGCGGCGCACCAGGGCCCCCGGGGTCGTCTCGGCCTTCAGCTCGGCCAGCGTGGCGACGAGCTCCTCACGGGCCGCGGCGATCTCGGCCTGCAGGTCGACGACCGAGGGGGGCGTTGACGGAGCGGGGGCGGGCGAGGAGGTCGACATGGGACGCAAGACTACGCCGCCTTCTCCGCCAGCAGGTCCTCGGAGTGGCTGTCGAGTCCGGACGAGCGCCGCAGCCCGCGTCCGCCGGTGGCCGCGAGGACGACGATGAACAGCGCCGCGCCCACGAGCACGATCATCGTTCCGGACGGCACGCCCGCGTAGTAGCTGAGGTACATGCCGATCAGGCCGCACAGGGTGCCGATGACCGTGCTGTAGGCGAGCATCCGTCCGAACGAGTCGGTGAGCATCCGGGCGATCACGGCCGGGATGACGAGCATGGCCGCCACGAGGGTGACGCCGATGACGGTGAGGGTCGCCAGGAT
Organism: uncultured Actinomycetes bacterium; assembly: GCA_937902285.1. GTDB lineage: Bacteria > Actinomycetota > Actinomycetes > S36-B12 > S36-B12 > UBA10649. Next base: position 11,607 of record CALGTB010000247.1, read on the forward strand.
CGCCAGCGAGAGGACGACCATGAGCGCGGCCTCGACCCGACCCACGTTGACTCCCGACACGGCAGCCACATCGGGATCGAAGGTGCTGAACAGGAGCGCCCGGTAGCGCAGCAGCACGAACGCCGCAGTCAGGAGCGAGACGCCCACCAGGCCGACGATCTGCATCGACGTGATGCCCAGGATGCTCCCGAAGAGCGCGTTGTCGAACGACGGCCCGCTCGTGCCGAACTTGGCGAACAGGGCCACACCCAGGGCGAACGACGCGATCGTGATCACCCCGATGGCGGCGTCGGCGCCGACCCGGCTGCGCTTGGTCACGGCCGTGATCGCCAGCGCCGACGCGATCCCCCACAGTCCCGCGCCGATGGCATAGAACTGGGCCGCGAACAGCTGCATGGCGGCGAATCCGCCGAAGATGGAGTGCGACAGTCCGTGGCCGATGTAGCTCATCCCGCGCAGGACGATGTAGACGCCGATGAGCCCGAGCAGCGCGCCGGACAGGCTGGCGACGAACAGGCCCTTCTGGAAGAAGGCGTAGCCGAGGGGCTCGAGGAGCGTCTCCATGTCAGGGCCGCGCCCCGGGGACGTAGGTCGAGGGCGCCTCGTCCACGACCACCCGCATGCCCAGGTGCTCGAGCACCTCCATGCGCGCGCCGAAGGTGAGCTCGAGCACTGAGGGCGTGATGACCTCGCGCGGAGCCCCGTCCGCCACGATGCGGTGGTTGACGCACACGAGGTGCGGCAGGTGTGCAGCCATGCCGTTGAGGTCATGGGTCGTCAGGACGATGGCCACGCCGTCCTCGTGCAGGTCGGCGAGCAGGTGCAGGATGTCGTGCCGCGTCGACACGTCGACGCCGCTCGTCGGCTCGTCCATGAGAAGGACCTGGGGCTGGCGCAGGAGGGCTCGGGCCAGGAACATCCGCTGCTGCTGGCCGCCCGACAGCTCGCGGATGTGCCGCTGCGACAGGTCGCCGATGCCGAGGCGCTCGAGGACCTCGCCGACGCTGGCCTTCTCCTGGGCACTGGCCCACGGCAGTCGTCGGCCGGACCTGCGGGACATGAGGACGCACTCGAACACGGTGACCGGGAAGTTCCAGTTGACCGTCTCGAGCTGAGGCACGTAGGCGACGCGGAGTCCGGGCTGGCGCCAGACGGTGCCGGCCACCGGGGCGAGGGTCTCCAGGAGCAGCCTCAGCAGGGTGGTCTTGCCCGCCCCCGACGGTCCGACGATGCCGGTGAACTGATCTTCATGTACGTGGAACGACACGTCCTCGAGGACCCGATGGCGGCCGTAGCTCGCGTCCACGCCGTCGAGGCGGATCAGCTCCGGCCCGACCCCCGTGCCGGTCACGCGCCTAGAGCCGTCACTGCGGGTAGACCGCGTTGTCGGGGAGCGTCGCTGTGATGTCGATGGCGTCGAGCTGGGTCGGGGTGCCGCCGAGCCCCTCGATCATGGTGCGGTAGTTGTACTTCATGAGGCCCAGCCACGAGTGATTGGGCTCGCCGGGCGCGTCCGGGAGGTCGTCGTCGCGCAGCGAGTCCTCGTAGCGGGCGCCCGTCGCACGCCCGATCTCCTCGAGGACGGCGGACGGGAACACCTCGGAGCCGAAGATGGTCGGAACCTTCTGGGCCGTCACCTGGTCGATGAGGTCGGCCACCTCGGCCGGCGTCGGATCGGAGAAGTTCTTGGGCTGCAGCGCCCCGATGACCGTCCAGCCGAAGTTCTTCGCGAAGTAGGCGTAGGCATCGTGGTAGGTGAGCAGCTTGAGGTTGCCCGGCGGCACCGTCTGCTGGTCGGCCTTCATGGCCTCGGCCAGCTCGGTCGCCTTGGCCTCGAAGGTGGTGAAGTTGGTGGCGTAGTACGAGGCGTTGTCGGGGTCGAGCGCGCTCAGCTCGTCGCGGATCACGCCGGCGTACTCGATGGCGTAGTACGGGTCCGTCCACAGGTGCGGATTGGGCTTCCCCTCCTCGACAGGGAAGGAGAAGTCGTAGATGTAGTCCGACTCGGGCAGCACGGTCGTGCCGATCTCGACGATCTTCGCGTCAGGCTTCATGTTCGTGGACGCCAGCTCGAGGGTCGGATCCTCGAGCTTGAGCCCGTTCACGAGGATGAGGTCGGCCGTGCTCAGCAGCTCGGCGACCTGCGGTGCCGGCTCGAACGTGTGGCTGTTCGTGCCCTCCGGCACGATGCCCTCGATCCGCGCCCGGTCCCCCGCGATCGACGAGGCGATCGACGTGATGGGCGACACCGTCGTGGCGATCAGCGGACGCTGATCGTCGGTCTCGGATGTGGCGCTGCCGGAGCAGGCGGCCACGGATAGCATCGTGGCGAGGGCGAGGGTTCCCAGCAGTGTCGTCCGCATGATCGAACCCTAAACGGGCTTTCGCGCTTCTGCAAATCATTCGCACCTGCATACTCGCGGCCTTTCGGCCACAGACTGAGGAGCCCGCGTGACCCTCCACCCCGGCGACCGCGCCCCCGCCTTCGACCTCCTCGACGACGCCGGCGCTCGGGTGCGGCTGGATGACCTGGCCGGCCAGCGCGTGCTCCTCTACGCCTACCCCGCCGCCATGACCCCGGGCTGCACCAAGCAGGCCTGCGACTTCCGCGACAACCTCGGGGTCTTCGCCGACCACGGCTTCACGGTCCTGGGCATCTCCCCCGACAAGCCGGCCAAGCTGGCCTCGTTCAAGGAGCGCGACCAGCTGACCTTCCCGCTGCTCTCGGACCCCGACCGGGCGGTCCTCACGGCCTACGGGGCGTTCGGTGAGAAGAAGCTCTACGGCAAGACGGTCACCGGGGTCATCCGCTCGACCTTCGTCATCTCACCCGACGGCCTGATCGAGCACGCCTTCTACAACGTCAAGGCGACCGGCCACGTGGCCAAGCTCATGCGCGACCTCGGGCTGGCCTAGGCCGTGCCCGCGGTCCTCGACCCGTCGGTCGTCTCCGAGCCCGACGTCGCCCGCTACCGGGCCGACGGGTGCGTGGTGCTGCGCGGCGTGTTCTCGGCCGACGAGGTCGACACGGTCCGCCGCGGGATCGAGCGCAACCTGGCCGAGCCGGGGCCGCTGTTCGCCGTGGCCAGCAGCGACACGGACCCCGGCCGCTTCGTCGAGGACTTCTGCAACTGGCAGCGCATCGAGGAGTACCGCGAGGTCGCCGAGCACTCCCGTGCCGCCGACATCGCCGGCGCCCTCATGGGCAGCACGACCGTGCGGCTCTTCCACGACCACCTGCTCGTCAAGGAGCCGGGGACGCAGCAGGTCACCCCGTGGCACCAGGACCAGCCCTACTACAACGTCGACGGCGTGCAGAACTGCTCGATGTGGATGCCGGTCGACCCGGTCGCCGCCGAGTCGACGCTGGAGTTCCTGGCGGGCTCGCACCTGGGCGGCTGGCGGCTGCCGCGCACCTTCCTCACCGAGCAGGCGCGGTGGTTCCCCGAGGGCACGCTCGAGGAGCTGCCCGACATCGAGTCTCGCCGCGACGAGTTCGACATCCGGGCCTGGGCGCTCGAGCCCGGTGACGCCGTGTTCTTCCACATGCTGACGGCGCACCACGCGTACGGCGTCCCGGGCAGCAGCCGGCGCCGGGTGTTCTCGCTGCGGTTCCTCGGCGACGACGCCACCCACGCGCCGCGGCCGTGGCGCACGTCACCGCAGTTCGACGGGCTCGAGGACGAGCTGCCCGCCGGCGCCCCGATGGACCACCCGATCTTCCCCGTCCTCCGCGTCTCCCCCTGACCCGCGAGTGGTGAGCTGTG
>CALGTB010000248.1 GCA_937902285.1 uncultured Actinomycetes bacterium
GCGACGTGGTCCGATCCCGAGCACCGCGCCATCGCCTTCGCACCCGAGACCGAGACCGCCCTCGAGCGGATCTGGAACCTCACTCCGGATCCGCGTGAAGCGGACGTGGTGTGGGCGGGCTGCGAGCCGCACTCGCTGTGGCGGTCGACGGACGGAGGCGCCAGCTTCACCCTCAATGAGGGCCTGTGGGAGCACCCGCACCGCACGCAGTGGAATCCGGGGGCGGGCGGAGCGGCCATCCACACGATCGTGCCCCGGCGCGACGGGTCGCTGATGGTGGCCATGAGCACCGGCGGCGTGTACACCTCGGCCGACAGCGAGGGCGGATGGGTCGCCACGAACCGCGGCATCCGTGCCGAGTTCCAGCCGGATCAGTACCCGGAGTTCAACCAGTGCGTGCACCGGATCGCCGTCGACGCGGTCGACGAGGATCGCGTCTACGCGCAGAACCACGGCGGGGTGTTCCGGACGCTCGACGCGGGGAAGGCCTGGGAGCTCATCTCGCAGGGTCTGCCGAAGGACTTCGGCTTCGTCGTCCTCGCGCATCCGACGAAGGCTGAGGTCGCCTGGGTCATCCCCATCGACCCCGACACGATGTTCCCGCCCGAGGGGCGCCTGCGCCTGTGGCGCACAGATGACGCCGGATCGACCTGGCACGAGACGGGTGCTGGCCTGCCGAGCGAGCACTACGCCTCGGTCATGCGCGACGCGGCGCACGTGATCGACCACGACGGCGAGGCGGTCATCGCGTTCGGCACGCGCAACGGCTGCGTCTTCGCCAGCCTCGATGGCGGAGCGACGTTCACCGAGGTCGTGTCGGGCCTGCCGGACGTGCTGTCCGTGCGTGTGTCCGCCTGAGATGAGTCAGCCGGCGGGCTCGGTCACCATTCGCCTGCCGCAGGCCTTGGCCGAGCAGGCGGGCGGGCGCAGGAGCCTGGTCGTCGACGTGGAGGCCGCCGCGTCGCTGGGCGACGTCCTGGATTCGCTTGAGGTTCTCGCGCCGGGCGTCGACCGCCGCGTGCGCGACGAGACGGGTGCGATCCGGCGGTTCGTCAACGTGTACGTCGGCGAGGACGAGTGCCGGGCGCTGGGCGGGCTCACAGCACCTGTCCCTCCCGGCAGCGTCGTGCACATCATCCCGTCGGTTGCGGGCGGCTGACTCGTCCGGAGTCCCTCGGGCCGACTAACTCGTCCGTCCTGCATCGCTCTGTCCACCAGCGACGGGCACGCTGCAGGCGGCGGTGCTGCCCGGCAGTCGAGAACGCTGTCGGTACATCCAGGGCCCTACTGCATGGAGCAACTGCCGGACACCGGGCGCGAGCATTGCCCCGCCAACGATCCGGTAGGGCCGGCGAGCGGCCTTCAGCATCTCCGCCATGGCAAGCGGCCCAATGACGTGGGTGCCGTCGGGGCGGACGAGGACGGGTCCCTCGAGCACGTCCTCGTGCGTTACGCCGTACTCGGTGAGGTCGATGGCCTGATAGGGCTTCAGGTCCACCGGGGGATCGATGCGGCTTCGGATGGCGTCGGTGCCGTTCTGGCAGACCCCGCAGTCTCCGTCGAACAGGAAGACCGGGCGGAGCAGCTGA
>CALGTB010000249.1 GCA_937902285.1 uncultured Actinomycetes bacterium
CCAACGTCATCGTGGAGAGGGACGAGACACCATGAGGACCGCTCGCGTCGTCGCCGCCACTGCCGCGGCGGTCGGACTCGTCGTGGCCGCCACGGTCGGGGCGGGCTCCGCCCAGGCGACGGGAGAGGCCGCACCGCAGGCGACCCGACCGAGCGGAACGATCGTCGTGTCGGCCGCTGCCTCGCTCACCGACGTCTTCCCCGTCATCGCCGCCGGCTTCATGAAGCGGTTCCCGGGCACCAATGTGACGTTCAACTTCGGCGGAAGCTCAGGGCTGGTCGCCCAGGTGCTCGCCGGCGCGCCCGTCGATGTCCTCGCCACGGCATCCGAGCCGACCATGTGGAAGGCAGTCGATGCGGGCATGGTGTCCCGCCCGCTCCTCATCGCGAAGAACTCGATGGCGGTGGCGATGCCCTCGGACAACCCGGCACGCATCACGTCCCTGGCCGACCTGACCCGGCCCGGCGTGCTGGTCGGCGTCTGCGCCGTGGCCGTGCCGTGCGGCACTGCCGCCCGCGACGTGCTCGTCAAGAACGGTCTCAGCATCACGCCGGTCACCTACGACCTCGACGTTCGCATCCTGCTCAACAAGGTCATCTCAGGGGACCTCGACGCGGGCATCGTCTATGTGACCGACGTGCGCGCCGTGGGGGATCAGGTCTCGTCCGTCTCCATCCCGGCCTCGAGAAACGTGACGACGACCTACCCGATCGCCGCCGTCACGGCGTCCGGCAACGCGGCGACCGCGGCCGCCTTCGTGGCCTATGTGCGCTACACGCCGGGGGCCCAGAGCATCCTGCGGGCCTACGGATTCGCGAAGCCCTGGTGAGCGGCCGGGGCTCAGCACGTGCGCCGTGGTTCCTGCTCGTCCCCGGCGTCGTCGCGATCGTCTTCCTCGTCATCCCCCTCGTCGGCCTGCTGTCACAGGCGCCCTGGGGGTCGTTCGGGGAGATCCTCACGTCGGAGTCCGCGCGCGAGGCCCTGCGACTGTCGCTCATCACCTCACTGCTGGCGACGGCCTTCGCCGCCGTCGTCGGCATACCGCTCGCCTGGCTGCTCGCCCGCGAGGTGCTCCCGGCCACCGGGCTCTGGCGGGCGCTGGTGATCGTCCCCCTGCTGCTGCCGCCCGTGGTGTCGGGCGTCGGGCTGCTCGTGGCCTTCGGGCGGCGTGGTCTCGTGGGCCAGTACCTCTATGACACCTTCGGCTTCCAGTTCCCGTTCACCACGGCGGGAGTCGTCCTGGCCGAGGCGTTCGTCGCCATGCCCTTCCTCGTCATCACCCTGGAGGGTGCCTTCCGCGGCCTCGACCGCCGCTACGAGGAGGCCGCCGTCACCCTCGGGGCATCGTCGTGGACGGTGTTCCGCCGCGTGACCCTCCCCCTGGTCGGCCCATCCCTCGTCGCCGGCGCCGTCCTGTGCTGGGCCCGCGCCCTCGGGGAGTTCGGCGCCACGATCACCTTCGCCGGCAACTTCCCGGGAGTGACGCAGACGATGCCGCTGGCCGTCTACACGGCGTTGGAGACGGACCGGTCCGTCGCCATCGCACTCAGCATCGTCCTGCTCGCCGTGTGCGTCGGGGTGCTGCTCGCGCTGCGCGGGCGCTACCTCAGGCCGGCCGCCGCATGATGCCGCTGGCGATCGACGCGACCGTGCACCGCGGCGACTTCACCCTCAGCGTGCGCGCGGATCTCGCGCCCGGAAGCGTCACGGCCGTCCTCGGACCGAACGGGGCGGGGAAGTCCACCCTGCTCCGCGCGCTGGCGGGACTGGTGCCCCTCGACGGCGGCTCCATCGCGATCGACGGGCGCGTGGTCGACCGGGCCGACGGCGTCTTCGTCCCACCACGGGACCGGGCGGTGGGCGTCGTCTTCCAGGACTACGCGCTGTTCCCCCACCTGACCGTCCTCGACAACGTGGCGTTCGGGCCGCAGTCCCGTGGCCTGGGAAGGTCCGCTGCGCGCACCCGTGCTCGCGAGACCCTGGATCGACTCGGCATCGCCGACCTCGCCGGCCGACGTCCGGCGGCGGTGTCCGGGGGGCAGGCGCAGCGGGTCGCCCTGGCTCGGGCGCTGGCGACCGAGCCCGACGTCCTGCTCCTCGACGAGCCGATGGCGGCACTCGACGTGGAGACGCGCGAGGCGGTCCGCATCGAGCTCGACGAGCAGCTGTCGACCTTCGCCGGATGCGTCGTCCTCGTCACCCACGACCCCCTCGACGCGATGCTGCTCGCCGACCGGGTCATCGTCCTCGAGGGCGGTCGCATCGTGCAGGACGGCCCCCCGGCCGAGCTGGCCCGACGGCCCGCGACGACCTACACGGCCGCGCTCATGGGCGTGACCCTGCTGCGCGGCACAGCGGCCGACGGAGTGCTCACCATCGACGGCGGCGGGGTCCTGCACGTGGCCGACACCGGCATCTCCGGCCGCGTGCTGGCCGTGCTCCGGCCGGAGTCGATCTCGCTCCACCGCGATGCGCCTGCGGGCAGCCCCCGCAATGTCTGGCCGGGGGTGGTCAGCGGGCTGCAGCCCTCGCATGACCGGGTGCGGGTCCTGGTCGACGGCGCTCCCTCCGTCGTGGCGGCCGTCACGCCGGCGGCCGTCGCCGACCTTGGGCTGGCCAAGGGCGCCCCGGTGTGGCTCAGCCTCAAGGCCGTCGAGATCGACGTCTACCCGACGCCCGCGCACTAGAGCCCCGGCCCGGCACTAGGTTGCTGCCGTGGCCAAGGCGGTGGAGGAGCTCGTCCATCCGTCGTGGGTTCCGGCCCTCGCCCCGCACCAGCCCGCGCTGACCGCCATCGGCGAGTTCCTGCGCGCGGAGAGCGCGGCGGGGCGCCCGTGGGCGCCCGGGGGGAGCCGCATCCTGCGCGCCTTCGAGCAGCCGCTCGACGACGTGCGGGTGCTCA
>CALGTB010000250.1 GCA_937902285.1 uncultured Actinomycetes bacterium
TCATTCATCCAACGTAGAACAGAACGCGGCGGTTGGCGACCTGTTTGGCAGGGCGTGGCAGGGTGGGGCGATGCGGGTCCACGTGGTCAGCGACGTTCACGGGGCCGCGCTGGCCCTGTCGCGGGCGGCCGAGGGCGCGGACATGTTCGTCTGCCTGGGCGACCTCATCCTGTTCCTCGACTACGACGACCCCTCGCGGGGGATCTTCGCCGACCTGTTCGGCGAGGAGTACGCCCGGGCCTACATCGACGCCCGCACGGCGAACCGGTTCGACGAGGCCCGCGACCTGAGCGCGGCCGCATGGCGCCAGCGGGGCGTCATCGACCCCGACCAGCGTCGCTCGGTCATGCTGGCCATGGTGCGCACCCAGTACGAGGAGCTCTTCGACGCGATGCCCTCGCCGGCCCTCCTGACGTACGGCAACGTCGACATCCCCACCCTGTGGCCCGACTACCTGCGTGAGGGACACACCGTGCTGGACGGCACCGTGCTCGAGGTCGGGGGAATGCGCTGGGGGTTCGTGGGCGGAGGCCTGGTCAGCCCCATGCGGACCCCGTTCGAGATCCCGGAGGAGGAGTACGCGGCGAAGGTCGCCGGCCTGGGACCGGTGGACGTCCTGTTCAGCCACATCCCGCCGGCCCTCCCCGAGCTCACCTACGACGTCGAGGCGCGCCGGTTCGAGTTCGGCAGCCACGCCCTCCTGGAGTACGTGCGCGAGGTGCAGCCCCGCTACCACCTCTTCGGGCACGTCCATCACCCGCTGGTTGCGCGGACCCGGCTCGGCCGGACCGAGTGCGTCAACGTGGGTCACTTCCACGGCCGCGAGCAACCCTTCGTGCTCGACCTCTAGACGGCCCCGCGGGCGGTAGCCTTCCGCCATGGCCGACCAGACGAAGTCCAGCATCGTGATCAACGCCAGCCCGGCCGCCATCATGGCCGTGATCGCCGACCTCCCCGCCTACCCGGAATGGAGCGACGGCATCAACGAGGTGACGGTCATCAGCGTCTTCGAGGACGACAACCGCCCGGCGGACGCCCGGTTCAACCTCGCCTCGGGGGCGATCAAGGACGTCTACGAGCTCGAGTACGACTGGGACGGCGACCGCAAGGTGTCCTGGACGCTCACCAAGGGCGACATGCTGACCGCCATGGACGGGGCCTACGTGCTGACCGACAACGGCGACGGCTCCACGACCGTCGACTACCAGCTCGCGGTGGACATCAAGATCCCCATGATCGGCATGATCAAGCGCAAGGCGGAGAAGGTCATCGTGGACACCGCCCTCAAGGGGTTGAAGAAGCGTGTCGAATCGCTCCCGACTCCTCCTGCTTAGCGGCCCGGGAGGGTCCGGCGCCGCCACGTTCGCGGCCGCCACGGCGCGGGCGCTCGTCGACGAGGGGCACGCACCGCACGTGATCGACGTCGACGCTGTCAGGGTCCCGGGGGACGCACTGGCGGCGGTCCTGCGATCGAGCGTCGGACGGATCATGGCCGGGATGGGCAGCGACCCCGTCGCCGATGAGGACTGGGCGGCACTGCCGGGCGTCGCGCCCCTCTCCGCCCTCTATGACGTGCTCACCGCCCTGGCCGACCCCGGTGTCGACGTGGTCGTCGTCGAGTGCGGGGGGATCGACCGTGCGCGCGAGCTGATCGCGGCCCCGTCGCGGCTCGTGCGGCTGCTCGACGCCGCGCTCACCCCCCGCCTGGCCATGTGGCGCATGCCGGGCGAGGTCGAGTCCGCGCCCACGGTCTTCGAGGGACTGTCGGCTCTGCGCAGCGACCTGCTGCGCATGGACCGCGCCCTGGTGCACGGCGACACGATCGCCAGGCTCGTCACCACGCCTGACGACACTGCCGTCGCGGCGACCCTCGACGCCCTCACCGCGATGTCGATGCTGGGCGTCGCGGTCGACGGCGTGGCGGTGACCGGCGCCGCCGAGCCGCCTCGCGCCCTCGTCGAGGCCATGGGCGAGATCGCGTGCTGGGCGTCGGGCGACCCG
>CALGTB010000251.1 GCA_937902285.1 uncultured Actinomycetes bacterium
CCTGTCGTCCGAGGTGTCCGGCGCGCTCAATCCGGCGCAGCAGGTCGTCAAGATCGTCCACGAGGAGCTCGTGGCCGTGCTCGGGGGAGAGACCGCCCGGCTCACCCTCGCGAAGACCCCGCCCACGGTGATCCTGCTCGCCGGCCTCCAGGGCGCCGGCAAGACGACCCTCGCGGGCAAGCTGGCCCTGCACCTGCGCAACGAGGGCCATGCCCCCCTGCTCGTCGCCGCGGACCTCCAGCGTCCGAACGCGGTGGACCAGCTGCAGGTGGTGGGCGCCCAGGCGGGCGTGCCGGTGTTCGCGCCGGAGCCGGGCAACGGGGTCGGCGACCCGGTGGCCGTGACGCGCGCCGCGCGGGCCCACGCGGAGGCCAAGCTCCACGACATCGTCATCGTCGACACCGCGGGACGCCTCGCCGTCGACGCCGACCTGATGAAGCAGCTGCGCGACGTGCGCGACGCCGCGCGTCCCGACAACATCCTGCTGGTCATCGACGCGATGATCGGGCAGGACGCCGTCCGCACGGCCCAGGAGTTCCAGGACGGCGTGGGCTTCGATGCCGTCGTCCTCACGAAGCTCGACGGCGATGCGCGCGGTGGCGCTGCGCTCTCGGTCGTGAGCGTGACCGGACGCCCGATCATGTACGCCTCCGTGGGCGAGAAGCTCACCGAGTTCGAGGCATTCCACCCCGATCGCATGGCGTCGCGCATCCTCGACATGGGCGACGTCCTGACACTGATCGAGCAGGCCGAGAAGGCCTTCGACGCCGAGCAGGCCGAGCGCATGGCCCGCAAGGTGTCGGCGGGCGAGGACTTCTCGCTCGATGACTTCCTCGAGCAGATGCAGGCCGTCAAGAAGATGGGCTCGCTGGGCAAGATCCTCGGGATGCTTCCGGGCATGGGTGACATGAAGGCCCAGCTCGACCAGGTGGACGACCGCGAGCTCGACCGCGTCGCGGCCATCATCCAGTCCATGACGCCGGCGGAGCGGCAGGACCCGAAGATCCTCAACGGGTCGCGGCGCACCCGCATCGCCAACGGGTCGGGCGCCACGGTCAGCGACGTCAACAACCTCATCGAGAGGTTCAGCGCCGCCCAGAAGATGATGAAGCAGATGGGCAAGGGCGGCATGCCGGGCATGCCGGGGATGCCCGGGATGCCCGGCATGGGCGGAAGCAAGAAGGCCAAGGGCCGCATGGCCAAGTCGGGCAAGCCGGCCAAGGGCAAGAGCCGCAGCGGCAATCCCGCCAAGCGGGCCGCGGCCCCCGAGTCCATCGAGGCCGAATCCGCGACGGCACCGGCGTTCGACGTCTCCCAGCTGCCCCCGGAACTGAAGAACCTCCTGAACTGACCGCCCGCGTGGGGGCGTGGTCGGGACGGCCGTCCGCGTCTGGCAGAATACGGGGGCACTTGTCGTCCCGGTTGGCCCTCTATCCCTCCGGTGACGGCAGTCCGCAAGGTTGTCGCCTGAGACTGTGTCCCCACGCAGCGGACGGCGCGTACCGCCCACCTAACAGGAGACAAGCCACCCGTGGCCGTAAAGATCAAGCTGAAGCGCCTGGGCAAGATCCACGCCCCGCAGTACCGCATCGTCGTCGCCGACGCGCGCACCGCCCGCAACGGCCGCGCGATCGAGGAGATCGGCATCTACCAGCCGATGGAGAACCCGAGCATCATCAAGGTCGACTCCGACCGCGTGCAGTACTGGCTCGGTGTCGGCGCACTGCCGACCGAGGCCGTCGCGGCGATCCTCCGGGTGACGGGCGACTGGCAGAAGTTCAAGGGCCTGCCGGGCGCCGAGGGCACCCTCGAGGTGGCCGCCCCCAAGCCCAGCAAGACCCTGGCGTTCGAGGCGGCCGTCCAGGCCGCCGCGGCCGAGCCCAAGTCGGCCCCCAAGCCGAAGCTCGAGAAGGCCGTCGAGGCGGCCGCCGAGGCCGTCGTCGTCGCGGAGGTGGCTGAGGCCATCGCCGAGGAGGCCGTCATCGAGGCCGTCGTCGCCGAGGCTGTCGCCGAGGAGGCCGTCATCGAGGCCCTCGAGACCGGTGCCGACGAGGACGTCGCTGCAGCCGCCGAGGCCCTGGCCGTCGCTGCTGAGGCCGAGGTCGTCGCCGAGGAGGCCGTCATCGTCGCCGACATCGCCGACGAGGTCGCGGTCGAGGCCGTCGAGGAGGCCATCGAGGTCGCCGAGGCTGCCGCCGACGAGGCCAGCGCCTGATGCTCGAAGAGGCCCTGGGCCACCTGGTCCGCGGAATCGTCGATCACCCCGAGGACGTCGACGTGCGCATGCGCACGAACCGTCGCGGCCGCTCCCTCGACGTCCGGGTCCATCCGGACGACATGGGGCGGGTCATCGGGCGCGCCGGTCGCACCGCGACCGCACTGCGCACCGTGGTGACGGCCCTCAATGATGATCAGGGCGTGCGCATCGACTTCCTCGACGTCGTCGAGCGCTAGTCAGCGATGCGCGTCGTCGTCGGGCGCGTCGGCCGACCCCACGGGATCCGCGGTGAGGTCACGGTCGAGCCACGCACCGACGAGCCCGATGAGCGATTCGCCCCGGGTGCCGTGCTCCAGGTCGACGGTCCAGTGCACCAGCTGGTCGTCGAGCGGACGCACTGGCATTCGGGGCGTCTTCTCGTGGTGTTCGAGGGCGTGGCCGACCGCAATGCCGCCGAGTCCCTGCGCGGGCTTCTGCTCCATGTCGAGCGCGGCGACGACGAGATCCCGGACGACCCGGACGAGTACTACGACAGCACCCTCACCGGCTGTGCCGTCGAGCTGCTCGACGGCACAGCCGTGGGCGTCGTGGCCGAGGTGCTCCACCTGCCCTCCCAGGACCTCCTCGTCGTGGCCGGCCCGGACGAGCGCGAGGTTCTCGTGCCGTTCCTGAACGCCTTCGTGCCCACGGTCGACGTGGCTGCCCGACGCATCGTCATCGACCCACCGGACGGACTGCTCGACGCGGACGGCTCCTGATGCGCGTCGACATCGTCTCGATCTTCCCCGCCTACCTCGAGCCCCTGCGGCTCTCCCTCGTCGGGAAGGCCGTCGACGCGGGCCTGATCGACCTGCGGGTCCATGACCTGCGCGACTTCGCCCATGACCGGCACAACACGGTCGACGACACCCCGTACGGCGGTGGTCCCGGCATGGTGATGAGCCCGTCTCCGTGGGGTGAGGCACTCGACGCGGTGCGCGGCACCGCACCCGACGGCTCGCCGACGCTGGTCATCCCCACGCCCAGTGGTGTCCCCTTCTCCCAGCCCATGGCCGGGCAGTGGTCGGGGCTGGACTGGCTCGTGTTCGCGTGCGGCCGCTATGAGGGCATCGATGCCCGGGTCGCCCAGCACTATGCGGCGCGTGACGACTGGGCGGGCGTGCGCGAGGTCTCCGTCGGCGACTACGTCCTCGCCGGCGGCGAGGCGGCGGTCCTGGTCATGGTCGAGGCCGTCGTGCGACTCGTCCCCGGCGTCCTGGGCAATTCCGCCAGCGTGGTCGACGACTCGTTCGCGGACGGGACGATGGCCGGGCTGCTCGAAGGCCCGGTCTACACCAAGCCGCCGCAGTGGCGCGGGCTCGACGTGCCCGAGGTCCTGGTGAGCGGCCATCACGGCAGGATCGCCGAGTGGCGGCTCGCGCAGGCCCGCGAGCGCACGGCCGCGCACCGTCCCGACCTCGCGCCGGCGGCGGAGGCACGTCCGTGACGGGCGGGCCACGCGTGCCACCACCCTGGGAGCCGCCGCTGGCGGGCTCCGAGACGGAGCACCTGATCGGCAGCCTCGAGCGCCTGCGTGCCACCTTCGCCTGGAAGGCCGGGGGCCTGGATGCCGACGGACTGGGGGCACGGCTGCCGTCGTCCGCCCTCTCGCTGGGCGGCCTGCTCAAGCATCTCGCCTCCGTGGAGGACTACACGTTCAGCGTGAAGCTGGCGGGGGAGTGGTCGGGAACGGACTGGGGCGAGCTCGGCTACGACGGGACGGACGACTGGTTCTTCACGTCGGCGGCCGACGACCCGCCCGACCTGCTCCACGCGCTGTGGGAGGAGGCCGTCGCCCGCTCGCGCCAGCGGCTGGCGTCGGCGATCGACGACGGCGGCCTCGACCAGCTGGTCCACGTGTCCGACGACGCGGGCGGCCACGCGAGCCTGCGCCGGCTGGTCTTCGACCTCATCGAGGAGTACGGGCGCCACGTCGGGCATGCCGACCTGCTGCGCGAGGCGGTCGACGGACGGGTCGGCGAGGACCCGCCTGCGGACTGGCGCCCCGGCAGGGACGGCGAGTAGCGGGTCCGACGGTGCGCAGGACCTACGTGGCCAGCGCCGACTCGACGACGGCACGCGCGTCGGACTGGATCAGGGCCAGGTGCTCCGGACCCCGGAACGACTCCGCGTAGATCTTGTAGACGTCCTCGGTGCCCGACGGCCGGGCGGCGAACCATCCGCTCTCGGTGGTCACCTTGAGACCGCCGATGGCGGCACCGTTGCCGGGCGCATGGGTCAGGCGCGCCGTGATGGGCTCGCCCGCGAGCTCCGTCGCGGTCACCTGCTCGGCGGAGAGGGCGCCGAGCATGGCCTTCTGCTCGCGGGTGGCGGGTGCATCGACGCGAGCGTAGGCGGGGTCGCCGTGGCGAGCGGTCAGGTCCCGGTAGTGGTGCGACGGCGACGTCCCGGTGACGGCGAGGATCTCCGACGCGAGGAGGGCGGCGATGATGCCGTCCTTGTCGGTCGTCCAGACCGAGCCGTCGCGACGCAGGAACGACGCGCCGGCGCTCTCCTCGCCGCCGAAGCCGACCGATCCGTCGATGAGGCCGGGGACGAACCACTTGAAGCCCACGGGAACCTCCCACAGCCGGCGGCCCAGCCCGGCCGTGACCCGGTCGATCATCGACGAGCTGACGACCGTCTTGCCCACCGCCGCATCGCCCCGCCACGACGCCCGGTGCGCGAACAGGTACTCGATGGCGACGGCCAGGAAGTGGTTGGGGTTCATGAGGCCGCCGTCCGGCGTGACGATGCCGTGCCGGTCGGAGTCCGCGTCATTGCCCGTGGCGATGTCGAACTCCTGGCGTCGCCCGATGAGGGAGGCCATGGCATGCGGTGACGAGCAGTCCATCCGGATGCGGCCGTCCCAGTCGAGGGTCATGAAGCGCCAGGTGGGGTCGACGAGCGGGTTGACGACGGTCAGGTCGAGGCGATGGCGCTCCGCGATCTCCGCCCAGTAGGCCACGCTCGCGCCACCCAGCGGATCGGCCCCGATCCGCACGCCGGCCGAGCGGATCGCGTCGAGGTCGACGACGTTCGGCAGGTCGTCGACGTAGGACGCCAGGAAGTCGTGGTGCCCGGTGGTGGCAGCGGCCAGCGCTCGGGTGATGGGGATCCGGCGCACGCCCGCGAGTCCGGCGGCGAGGAGGTCGTTGGCCCGTGCCTGCACGACGCCGGTGATCTCACTGCCGGCGGGGCCGCCGTCGGGCGGGTTGTACTTGAACCCGCCGTCGCGTGGCGGGTTGTGCGACGGCGTGATGACGATGCCGTCCGCCCGGACCGGATCGCCGGGGGCCAGGCCGCGGTTGTGCACGAGGATGGCGTGCGACAGCGCCGGGGTGGGCGTGTAGCCGTCGCGCGAGTCGACGAGGACCTCGACCCCGTTGGCGGCGAGGACCTCGAGGGCGGTCACCCACGCCGGCTCGCTCAGGGCGTGCGTGTCGCGGGCGAGGAAGAGCGGCCCGGCGATGCCGGCCGACGAGCGGTGCTCGCAGATGGCCTGGGTGGTGGCGGCGATGTGGTCGTCGTTGAAGGCGATGTCGAACGCCGACCCGCGATGCCCGGACGTGCCGAAGCTGACCCGCTGGGCGGGCTCGGCGGGGTCCGGGTGGAGGGAGTAGTAGGCGGTGACCAGCGCCGGCACGTCGATCAGGTCGGCCGGAAGGGCGGTGTGACCCGCCCGGGGGTCGATGGTCATGTGGGCTCCCTGACGCGTGCGGCTCGGGTACCGGGTTTGGGCCCGGGGTCCACATCGTGGCAGACTACGGGGGCTCCAAGAAGGGCCTCCCCGTGGGACGGCCTCGGTCCGCACCGCCACAGGGGACGCGGACCGGTGGAGCGCTCGGCCCGATAGTCCGACCTACCTCCCCACGATCGTGGGCGACCTGTGGCGCCTGCAAGGAAGCGAACCGCCATGAAGACGCTCGACGCCGTTGATGCAGCCTCCCTCAAGGACGGCATTCCGGACTTCCGCGCCGGCGACACCCTGAAGGTGTTCGTCAAGGTCGTGGAGGGCAGCAAGACCCGCGTCCAGCTCTTCCAGGGCGTCGTCATCGCCCGCTCCGGCGCCGGCGTCAGCGAGACCTTCACGGTCCGCAAGGTGTCCTACGGCGTGGGCGTCGAGCGCACGTTCCCCGTGCACACGCCCATCATCGAGAAGATCGAGCTGGTCAGCCGCGGCGACGTGCGGCGCGCCAAGCTGTACTACCTTCGCGAGCTGCGCGGCAAGAAGGCCAAGATCCGCGAGCTCCGCGAGAACGTCAAGACCGAGGGCTGAGCGGCTTGGCCGACTCGGATCGGCAGTCGTGGTGGGATGTCCCCGTCACCATTGCCGTCGCCATCGGCGTCGTGCTCCTCATCACCACGTTCGTCGCCAAGCCGTTCTCCATTCCTTCTGGCTCGATGGAGGGGACCCTCGCCATCGGTGACAGGGTCCTGGTGAACCGCGCGGTCTACCACCTGCGCTCGGTCGAGCGTGGCGACATCGTGGTCTTCGACGGCTCCGACTCGTTCGTGCCGGCCAGCGAGGTGCCCAGCCGCGACCCGTTCACGGGTGTCCTGACCTGGATCGGCCAGTCGATCGGGGTCGTGCCGCCCGACTCCACGGACTTCATCAAGAGGGTCATCGGCGTCGGTGGCGACCGGGTGACGTGCTGCGACGCCGAGGGCCGCATCACGGTGAACGGCACCCCGCTCGACGAGGAGGCCTACCTCTACGCCGGCGACGCGCCGAGCACGCAGGGGTTCGATGTCGTGGTTCCACAGGGCATGCTGTGGGTCATGGGCGACCACCGTTCCAACTCGGCTGACTCGCGCGCCCACCTCGGCGACCCCGGAGGCGGCTTCGTGCCGGAGTCGAAGGTCGTCGGGCGGGCCATGAGCGTGCTGTGGCCCATCGGCAGCCTGCAGAACCTCGAGATCCCGGCGACCTTCGCCACGGTCGCGCCGCCCACCGCATCGTCGGCGTCCTAGTGGCCGTCTCCGCGCGCGACCCGCACCAGCCGCTGCCCGAGCCGGATCCGGGCATGCGTCGGCGCCATGCGCGCGGGCAGGCGCCGCGGCGGGAGTCCAGCTCCACCTGGCGGTGGTTCCGCGAGATGGGGATCATCGTCATCTCCGCCCTCGTGCTGTCGGCGCTCGTGCGGGCGTTCCTCGTCCAGGCGTTCTACGTGCCGAGCGCATCCATGGAGGACACCCTCCTCGTCAGCGACCGGATCCTGGCCTCGAAGATCACCACGACGCTCACGGGCGTCTCGCGCGGCGAGGTGGTGGTCTTCAAGGACCCCAGCGACTGGCTCGAGGATCCGCCGCCCCCCGCAGGCGGCCTCGCCGGCGCGGTCCGCAGCGCCATGACGTTCGTCGGGGTCCTTCCCAGCGACACCGGCCAGGACCTCGTCAAGCGTGTCATCGGCGTCGAGGGCGACCGGGTGGCCTGCTGCGACGCCACGGGGCACATCGTCCTGAACGGCGTCCCGCTGGTCGAGGACTACATCCTCGCCCCCACGGACCAGGTCGCGTTCGACATCATCGTGCCGCCCGACTCCGTGTTCGTCATGGGCGACAACCGCGGCAATTCGCGCGACTCGCGCTTCCACCTGGAGGAGAACAACGGCGCCGTGCCCGTCGGCAACGTCGTGGGCCGCGTCGTCGTGGTGGTGTGGCCCTTCTCGCAGTTCGGCACGGTCCCGATCCCGAGCGTGTTCGGCGACCCTGCGATCGTCGACGGCCCGCGCGGGATCGGCCCCTCCACCGCTCCGTCACCCAGCCAGAAGGCCGATCCGGACTCCGAGTCGGAGCCCGGTCCCGACGACCAGTAGCGGTGTCGCCGGATGCCGCCCCCTGAGCCCGTTCGCCGACGCGCCCCGGTGCGCGTGACCCTGCGTGTCGAGAAGGACCTCCTGCGCTCGGGTCGCCAGCTCCTCTGCTCCGTGGACGAGGTGGGCCGCGGCGCGCTGAGCGGCCCCGTGACGGTCGGGATGGTGCTCATCGACGGCACGGTGCGACGTCCCCTCGCGGGGGTGCGCGACAGCAAGCTGCTCACCCCGGCGGCCCGTGAGTCGCTCGTTCCGCGCATCCGGGGCTGGGTGGTCGGCTCCGGGGTCGGCCACGCCTCGGCGGCGGAGATCGACGAGGTCGGCCTCATCGCCGCGCTGCGCCTCGCCGGGCGGCGCGCCATGGCCGCACTGCCCGCCGCCCCGGACGCCTTCCTCCTGGACGGCAGCCATGACTGGCTCTCGACCCCGCAGCAGCCGGGACTCTTCGAGGACCCGCCGGAGGACGCCATCGCCCCCGTGACGACACAGGTCAAGGCCGACCTCACCTGCGCGTCGGTGGCCGCCGCCAGCGTGCTCGCCAAGACCGAGCGCGATGGCCTGATGGTGCGCCTGGCCGAGGACTTCCCCGGGTACGGCTGGGAGGAGAACAAGGGCTACGCGACGCCGGAGCACCTGGCGGCGATCCGGCGCCTGGGCACGTGCGTCCAGCATCGGCGGAGCTGGCGCCTGCCCGAGGCCTGAGGGCGCAGGGCCGCGGCGGCCGTGCACAGTGCCGCGCGGCGACGGCTCGACGTCCACAGGCGCACCTGCGCCCATGGGCACCTGCGTCGGGCGGCGGGAGCGTTCGTCCCGAAGGGGGTGAGCGCCATGCGCGCCAAGGACGCACTGGGCCGGTACGGCGAGGACCTCGCCGTGGCCCATCTCGAGCGGCAGGGGATGACCATCCTCGCCCGCAACTGGCGGTGCGAGCTGGGGGAGGTCGACGTCATCGCGCGGGACGGCGCGCGCCTGGTCGTCTGTGAGGTCAAGACGCGCAGCAGCGAGCGGTACGGCAGCCCGGTCGAGGCCGTGGGGCCCCGCAAGGTGCGGCGGCTGCGGCAGCTCGCCCTGCGCTGGCTCGACGAGCAGCAGGTGCACGTGCCCGAGATCCGCTTCGACGTCATCGGCATCGTCCAGCCGCCGGCCGGACCACCGGTGCTGCTGCACGTCGTCGGGGTGTAGTGCCCATGGCATTGGCGCAGGTGCACGGAGTCGTGGTCTGGGGCGTCTCGGGTGCCCTGGTGCGGGTCGAGGTCGACGTGTCGAGTGGCCTGCCGAGCGTCGGCGTCATCGGTCTCCCGGACACGTCGGTGTCCGAGTCGCGATGGCGGGTGCGCTCCGCGGTAGCCAGCATCGATGCGACCTGGCCCAACCAGAGGGTGACCATCAGCCTGTCGCCGGCCGAGGTGCCCAAGAACGGAGCCGGACTGGACCTGCCGATCGCCGTGGGGGTGCTGCTCGCCAGCGACCAGCTCCCGGGCGCGGACGTGTCGGCGACCACGTTCATCGGCGAGCTCGGTCTTGACGGCCGCCTGCGGCCCACGCGCGGGGCGATGGCCGGGGCGCTCGCCGCACGCGCCGGCGGCCTCGACCGCATCATCGTGGCGCCGCAGAACGCGTCCGAGATCGCCCGGCTCCCGGGCATCGCCGTGGTGTCGGCGCGCGACCTCGCGGGAGTGGTGGCGATCCTCCGGGGCGCCGACCCGGGTGAGAACGTGCCCGTTCCACCCGAACGCGAGGCGCTCGAGGGTCCGGACCTGTGCGACGTTCGAGGCCACGACCATGCCCGCTTCGCCCTGGCCGTCGCCGCAGCGGGCGGTCATCACATGGCCCTCGTCGGGCCTCCCGGCGTGGGCAAGACGATGCTGGCCGAGCGGTTGCCCGGCCTGCTGCCCGACCTCGACGACGAGACGGCGGTCGAGGTGGCGGCGATCCACTCGGTGGCTGGCCTCACCCGCCCCGACGTCACCCGGCCGCCCTATCGGGCGCCGCATCACTCGGCCTCCAGCGCCGCACTCCTCGGAGCAGCCCAGGGCCACCGCGTGCGGCCCGGAGCCGTGACGCTCGCCCACCGGGGGGTGCTGTTCCTCGACGAGGCGCCGGAGTTCTCGCGGCCGAGCCTCGAGGGCCTGCGCCAGCCCCTCGAGTCCGGGCAGGTGTCGCTGCACCGCAGCGGATGGGCCGGTCTGCTCCCGGCCGCGTTCCAGCTCGTCCTGGCAGCGAACCCGTGCCCCTGCGGCCAGCGGACCGGGAACGGCGCAGGCTGCTCGTGTCCCGCGCAGGCCGTGCGCCGCTATGCGAGCCGGCTCTCGGGGCCCCTCGTCGATCGCATCGACATCAGGATGTGGCTCACCCAGCCGTCCGGCGCCGAACTCGCGGCCCAGCAGGGAGGCGACGACTCGGCCACCGTGCGGGCGAGGGTGGTGCAGGCCCGGGCCCGGGCCAGCCACCGCTTCGCCGGCCTGCCGTGGGCCACCAATGCCGCCATCCCCGCCGGCCGCCTCCGGCGCGACTGGCGTCCGTCCTCGGGTGGCGCCGACCTGCTGGCCGACCTGGAGCGCCGGGCCGTCAACCTGCGCGGGCCTGACCGGGTGCTGCGGATGGCATGGACCGTGGCCGACCTCGCCGGCCGCGACCGGCCGGGGCGCGACGACGTCGCCGTCGCCCTCGGCCTGCGCGGCGCCGGACTGGGGTGGCCGGCGTGAGCGACGGTGTCGCCGAGCGCCGTGCGCTGATCAGGCTGGCCCACGGAGTCGAGCCGGGTGATGCACGGATCGGCCGCCTCGTCGCGGAGTCGGGGGCTGTTGCGGCGCTGGCCCGCCTCCGGGACACCGGGCGGGGCAGCGTGCACCTGGACGGCATCCGCGCCCGGCTGGCATCTGCCGGCCCGGACGATCCCGACGCCAGGGCGACCGAGGTCGGCGCCGCGATCGTGACCCGGCTCGACCGCGACTGGCCGAGCCAGCTCGACGACCTCGGGCACCAGGCTCCCTTCGCCCTGTGGGTGTCGGGGGCCGCGAGCCTGCGCCTGCTGGCCCTGCGCAGCGTTGCCGTGGTCGGCGCGCGGGCGTGCACCGCCTACGGCGAGGAGGTCGCCCGGTCCTGGTCGGCGGAACTGGGCGGTGAGCGGTGGTCGGTGCTGTCGGGAGGGGCGTACGGCATCGACGCCGCGGCCCATCGCGGTGCCCTGGCGGCCGGCGGAACGACGATCTGCGTGCTCGCCGGCGGCGTGGACATGCCCTACCCGCGCGCCCACGACGCCCTGATCGCCCGCATCGCCGACGAGGGGCTCGTGGTCAGCGAGTCGCCGCCCGGCGAGTCGGTGCGCCGTCAGCGCTTCCTGTCCCGCAACCGCCTCATCGCCGCCCTCAGCCGCGCGACGCTGGTGGTCGAGGCGGCTGCCCGATCAGGCACCATCGCCACGGCACGCGCCGCCGCCGCGATGAACCGCCCGGTGCTCGCGGTGCCCGGTCCCGTGACCTCTCCGGCCTCGGCGGGCTGCCACCGCATGATCCGGGACGGCGACGCCCTCCTCGTCGAGTCGCCCGGTGACGTCCTCGACCTGCTCGACCTGTCGCATGCCTCCCACTCCCACGGTCCCGTGGCCCCGGACCCGCGTCCTCGTGACGGGCTGGCGGCCCGCGAGCGCACCGTGCTCGATGCCGTGCCCTCCCGCGGAACGGTCACGGCCGAGGCGCTCGCGGCTGCCGCCGCCGTCCCGATCCAGGAGGCCTGGGCGGCGCTCGGGGTTCTCGAGGCGGGCGGCTGGGTGCTGGCCGATGCTGAGGGCTGGCGGCTGGCGCGCCTGACCCCTCGGAGACGCGACGCTTGACACCATGGGCGGGTGGCCGCTGAACCCGTGCTCGCCCCCGCGCTCGACGACGCCCTCACCGGCTTCGTCGCCCATGTGCGCGACGAGCGCGGGCGCAGTGCGCACACGGTGCGCGCCTACCGCGGCGACGTGCTCGATCTCCTGTCCTACTGCTCGGACCGCTCGGTCACGAGTCCGGACCAGGTGACGCTCGCCCACCTGCGGGGCTGGCTGGCCCTGCAGAGCGGCCATGGTCGGGCCCGGGCCACGGTGGCGCGGCGCGCCGCGTCAGCCCGGGCGTTCACGGCGTGGTGCCATCAGCGCGGGCTGTCGGGCACGGACGCGGGCGACCGGCTCGCCAGCCCGGCCGTGGGGCGCACCCTGCCGACCGTGCTGGACAGGGGCGAGGCCGATCGCCTCATGGCGCATGCCGCGGTGGCGGCCGACGACGGGGACCCCGTCGCGATCCGCGACAGGGCCATCGTCGAGCTGCTGTACGCGACGGGCATCCGCGTGGCGGAGCTGTGCGCCTCGGACACGGCGGACGTCGACCACGACCGGCGCACGATCCGGGTGCTCGGCAAGGGCGGCAAGGAGCGCACGGTCCCGTTCGGGCTGCCCGCGGCACGGGCGCTCGACGCCTGGCTGGCCGTGCGGCCGCGCCTCACCGAGGCGGCCGGGGGAGCGCTGTTCGTGGGGGCTCGGGGCGGCAGGATC
>CALGTB010000252.1 GCA_937902285.1 uncultured Actinomycetes bacterium
CCACGGCGGCCACCGCACGGGGCAGCGGGCCCGGGCGGACGGGCCTGGCCGGACGGCGCGAGGCGCTGGCCGGCTTGGGCTTCGCTGGGGGACGACTGGACGTGGACGATCGCCGGGTGGAGCCACGGGAGGGGCGCGCCGGGGAAGACGTGCGGGAAGCCATGACCGGCAGCCTACCCGTCAGACCCCACTGGTAACGGTAGTCACACGCGCCACTTCCGTGCGCCCCCGCTTCCCGCGAGCGGTGAGCTGAGGCCCTCCGGCAGCCCGCGCACCGGGCCACAGCTCACCAGTCGCGGGACGTGGGGCTAGGCCTCGACGACCACCGGGATGATCATCGGGCGCCGGCGGTGCGTGGAGTTGATCCACTTGCCCACCGCGCGACGGATCCGCTGCTGCAGTTCGTGGGTGTCGTCCAGGCCGTCGGCCAGCGCCCCCTCGACGGTGCGGGTCACCTGGTCGCGCAGGGGGGCCATCAGCTCGTCCTCGGCCCCGAAGCCCCGGACATGGATCTCGGGCCCGGCCACGATCTTGGCGTCGACGATGTCGACGACCACGAAGATCGAGATGAAGCCCTCCTCGCCCAGGACGCGCCGGTCCTTGAGCGAGGTCTCGGTGACGTCGCCGACCCCGACCCCGTCGACGTACACGAAGCCGACCGGCACGTAGCCGGTGATGGACGCCACGCCGTCGACCATGTCGATGACCACGCCGTCGTCGGCGAGCAGCACCCGCTCGACCGGCACGCCCGTGCTGGTCGCGATGTCGGCATTGGCGCGCAGGTGCCGCCACTCCCCGTGGATCGGCAGCACATTGCGCGGCTTGACGATGTTGTAGACGTACCGCAGCTCGCCCGCCGCCGCGTGGCCGGACACGTGGACGAGCGCATTGCCCTTGTGGACGATGTGCGCTCCCAGCTTGGCCAGGCCGTTGATGACCCTGAACACGGAGTTCTCGTTGCCCGGGATCAGGGAGGAGGCCAGGACGATGGTGTCGCTCGGGCCGACGCTGATCGGATGGTCGCGGTTGGCGATCCGCGACAGGACGGCCATGGGCTCGCCCTGGGAGCCCGTGCAGATGAGCACCGTCTCGTCGTCCGGAAGGTCGGCGAGGTCGTCGGCCGACACCATCATGCTGCCGGGGATCTTCAGGTAGCCCAGGTCGCGGGCGATGCCCATGTTGCGGACCATCGACCGGCCGACGAAGGCGATCTTCCGGTCGTGCAGGGCAGCCATGTCGATGATCTGCTGGATGCGGTGGACGTGCGAGGCGAAGGACGCCACGATGATCCGCCCCTCCGCCCGCAGGAAGACGGCGTCGAGGACGGGCAGGATGTCGCGCTCGCTGTCGACGAAGCCGGGAACCTCGGCATTCGTGCTGTCGACCATCAGCAGGTCGACTCCGGCGTCCCCCAGGCGGGCGAACGCATTGAGGTCGGTGATGCGGCCGTCGAGCGGCAGCTGGTCCATCTTGAAGTCGCCCGTGTGCAGCACCACGCCGGCCGGCGTGCGGATGGCCAGCGCCATCGCGTCGGGGATGGAGTGGTTCACGGCGATGAACTCGACCTCGAACGGGCCGAGCCTCTCGCGCTGGCCGTCGACGACATCGAGCGCCACGGGCGGGATCCGATGCTCCTTCAGCTTCGCCTCGACGAAGGCGAGCGTCAGGCGCGAGCCGAGGATCGGGATGTCCTTGCGCTGCCGGAGGAGGTACGGCAGGGCGCCGATGTGGTCCTCATGCCCGTGCGTGAGGACCACGGCCTCGACGTCGTCGAGCCGGTCGATGATGGGACCGAAGTCCGGAAGGATCAGGTCGACACCGGGCTGCGACTCCTCGGGGAAGAGCACCCCGCAGTCGACGATCAGCAGGCGGCCGTCGAACTCGAAGACGGTCATGTTGCGGCCGATCTCCCCCAGGCCGCCCAGGGCGAAGATCCGCAGGGCGCCCTCGGCCAACGGGGGCGGCGCAGGCAGGTTCGCGTGGCTCATGCGGAGAATCCGCGCACGCCACCGAGCGCGAGATCGGCGCGCAGCATGTCGCGCTGCGCCTCCGTGGCGTCGACCAGGGGAAGGCGAACGGGACCGGCGGGAAGCCCCTGCATGGTGAGCGCGGCCTTGGTGAGGATGACGCCCTGGGTGCGGAACATGCCGGAGTACACGGGGAGCAGGGATGCGTTGATGTCGATCGCTTCCTGGGTCCGGCCGGCCCACAGGGCCTCGGCCATCGCCTTGAGTCGGTCTCCGACGACGTGGCCGACGACCGAGATCATCCCGGCCGCCCCGACGGAGAGAAGGGGCAGGTTGAGGATGTCGTCACCGCTGTACCAGGCGAGCCCCGTCGTGGCGATGCCCCACTGAGCGAACTCGAGGTCGCCCTTGGCGTCCTTGTTCGCGATGATGCGCGGGTGCTCCGCGATGCGGAGCATGGTCTCGAGCTCGATCGCCACCCCGGTGCGCTTGGGAATGTCGTAGGTGAGCATCGGCAGATCGGTGGCGTCGGCGATCGCGTGGAAGTGCCGGACGAGTCCCTCCTGCGGAGGGCGGTTGTAGTACGGGCTGACGGCCATGACGGCGTGCGCGCCCACGGCGCTTGCCGCCCGCGCCGCCTCGACGGAGTGGGCCGTGTCGTTCGTGCCGACGCCGGCGATGACCGTGGCGCGGTCGCCCACCGCCTCGAGGACGGCCCTGAGCACGGCCAGGTCCTCCTCGTCGGTCTTCGTCGCCGACTCCCCCGTGGTGCCGTTGACGACCAGGCCGTCGTGTCCGAGCGTGTCCACGAGGTGGGAGGCCAGGACCTGGGCGCCGTCGAGGTCGAGGGAGCCGTCCTCATGGAAGGGCGACACCATCGCCGTCAGCATCACCCCGAAGGGGCTCGTGTCAGTCGTGTGGCCGGGCATGTCGCAAGGCTACCGCCTCGCTCGTGGGCGGGGTCAGGGCGCGACTCGGCCGTTCTTGGTGAAGGCCGCGTGGGTGATGGGCATGAGCCGGGCCCACTCCTCCTCATAGCGCTCCGCGACCATCTCGATCTCGCGCTGCGGGTAGGACGGGAAGTGCGACCCCTCGACCTTCATCCGAAGCGAGAGGAAGTTCATCAGCGATCGCGCGTTCACCGTGACGTAGGCGCTCGAGTAGATCGACACCGGGAGCACCATCCGGGCCACCTCCCTCGCGATGCCGGCGTCCAGCATGCGCTGGTACGACCGGTACGCGGCGGTGCACGACTCACGCATGTCGTTCTCGATGAGGTCGTACTGCTCGTCACTTCCGGGGAGGAACTCGTAGGCACCGGTCTTGCCGACCTGCACGACGGGGCGCTGGCGGTCCGGCACGTAGAAGACCGGCTCGAGCTGCCGGTATCGCCCCGACTCCTCGTTGTAGCTGGCGATGCGGTGCCGCATGTGCTCGCGCCACACGAAGATCGGCGCCCGGACGAAGAAGGTCATGGAGTTGTGCTCGAAGGGGCTGCCGTGCCGGTCGCGCATGAGGTAGTTGATGAGCCCGGCAGACCGCTCGGCGTCCGCATCGACGTCCTCGAGCGACTGCTCCCCTGCCGTCGACACCCGGGCGGCGAAGATGACATCGGCGTCCGAGGCGCTCGCGCGGACCAGTTCTACGGTGACATCGCTGCGGAAGGTGATCTCGTCGGTGGCCACGTGCGCACCCTATCCACGGTGGCGCCCCGGACTCGCGGCGCAACTCCGGCACAATGCCCCCATGCCCTCCTCCGGAGTCCGCCTCGCCCGCACGCCCGATGTCGACGACGTCGCCGCCGTCAACATCGCCGCGTGGCGCCTCCGCTTCGCCGGCGTCCTGCCGGATGAGGTCCTCGACGGCCTCGACGCGGGCGACCTCGCCATGGTCTGGGCGTCCGGCATCCTCAACCCCCCGACGCCCGGGCATCGCCTCCTCGTGGCCGTCGACGACGACCGGGTCGTCGGCTACGCCGCCATCGGCCCGTGCCAGGATCCCGATGCCGACGACCTGACCGGGGAGCTGCTGGCCCTCGAGGTGGATCCCGCCGTGCAGCGGCAGGGCCACGGGTCACGGCTCATGGCGGCCGCCATGGACCATGTCGGCGCGGCAGGCATGACCACGGCCGTGACCTGGTGTCCCGTGCACGACGAGGCGCGCCGGGCCTTCCTGCAGTCCGGAGGCTGGGGTCCGGACACGGCCTTCCGCGACGTGGCGGTAGGCATCCAGGACGACGGCACCGATCGCGTCGTCCGCGAGGTCCGGCTCGCGACCCTTCTTTCCGAGTGACCTTCCGGGCCTGCCCACGCAGTGCTCTCGCGGCCCTCAGCCCCGCATGAGTTTGTCCGGCGAGTCCCCCGCCCTCGCCGGACACTGCATCGTCGCGCAGGTGCCCTCGCGGACTCCATCGCAGCGCTGTCCCCCAGGCGGGGGACCCGTCGTCATCCCTCCGGATCGAGCAGGCCATCCCGCGCCGCCGCCGCGTAGAGCTCCGTGCGGGTGCGTGCCTGGCGACCGACCTGCCCGTACTTGGCGCGCACCCGGTCGAGGTACTCCTTCGCCGTGTGCGGCGAGATCCCCATGCGACGCGCCACCGCCGCGAGCTTGAGTCCCGACGCATACAGGCGCAGCGCATCCAGCTCGCGGGGACTGAGCTCGGGCGCCTCCGGGGCGGAGGCGAGGATGGACGCGAGATCAACCGAGAGGAAGAGCTCGCCGCGCGCCGCCGTGACGAGGGCCTCGGACAGGACGTCGTACGACACCCGCTTCGGCACGAACCCGAGCGCGCCGGCCGCCAGCCCCGACCGGATCGACGCAGCGTCCTCGAACGCGCTGATGAGCAGGACGGCCGCGCCGGCATCCGACAGCAGCCGGGTGCTCGCCGCCACGGGGTCCGACCCAGGCCCGAGGTCGACGTCGAGCAGGGCCACCGTGGCGCCAGTCCCCACGGCGTCGGCCGGCGACTCGCCGGAGTACACCACGTCGACGTCCCCGTCGCCCTTCTCCTCGAGGAGGGCCCTCAGGCCCTCGCGCACGAGCTCGTGGTCGTCGATGAGCGCGAGCCGCATCGGCTCGAAAGAACTCATGGTGCGGTCCGGACGAGTTCCGCGGCGGCATCGGCCGGCCTGGCCTCGGTGCGGACCTCCCACAGCATGTCCGGGTCGGAGGGATCGCCCGGGTCGAGGACGACCCCGCGCACCGGCAGCCGCGCCATGGCCTCGCGGCCGGAGGGCCAGATGGGCGCCACCAGCCGGACGACGTCCTGCGTCCCCTCCCGACGCGCAGTGAAGCGCGCGACCCCGCCGGGCTGCGAGCAGGCCAGTGCACGGGTCAGCGACTGGCTGACGTCGGCAAGGTCGTCGACGCGCACGTCACCGGAGATGTCGACATCGAGGAAGACGCCGGCATGGCGGGCCTCGACGGCCAGCGACGAGGCGAGGGCATGCACCGCATCGAGCGTCGGATCGACCCGCAGGACGGTGCGGATGAACCGCTCCTCGAGCGCGGCATCGCTTCGGACGGTGGCGCTGGCCGGGTCACGCCGACCGTCGGCAACCCCGGTGAGCAGGTCGACGGCGTGCGACTGCTGCAGGGCGCCGTAGCGGCGGCGCAGCCTCCCGACGGAGTCCTGGGCCTCGTGCTCCGCCGATCTCTCCTCCGCCTCGATGAACCGGTTCAGGTCCACCCGCACCGCGTTGGCCCGGATCGCGTGCCCGAACAGGGCCGCCGCCAGGACGAGCGCCGTGCCCGGTGCGAGCAGCTCGCTCACGATGTCGCCCTGGATGAGCAGCCAGGTGCCGAGCAGTGCGAGCCAGCCCCATGCCGGACCGCCGGCCGCCAGCACCACGAAGAGCGCGACGATCGCCCCCGACGACCACGCCACCCAACCCTCCGTCGCCTCCGCGCCGAGGGCCTGCGTCTGAAGCTGGTAGACCACAGGACAGGCGCCGGCCACGACGAGCAGGACGACCCACGTGAAGGGGCCGCGCAGCGACGCCAAGCCGAGCAGGAGGGCCAGGCCTGCGACGATCGCGAAGGCGGCCGCGTTCATGGCGGGCACGGTGAACTCGTCCCAGCCGATGATGAACTGCGCCGCAGCGTAGGCGCCGAAGGACGCCAGCACCGGGATGGTGAAGGCGGCCGTGGACGACAGTGCGCCGTCGGTGCGCGCGGCCACGTCGTCGGGCCACGACATCACGATGCGCGTTCCTGTCAGGGGCGCGGACTCGATGACGGCGCGGCCGTGCACCTCGGCGAGGGGCATGACGATCGCCTCGCGCAGCCCGAAGCGATCTGACGGCGCGGTCGGATCGAATCCGCCACCGTCGTCGCGCACCTCGACCTCGACGGACGTGGCCCCGGACGACACCGTCACGTGCGTCGTGAGCCAGACGGCCTGTGCCCCCGCATGCCGGGCGACGTTCGCCAGGGCCTCGCGGGAGGCGGTCACGAGTCGCTCGTACACGTGGTCGGGCACGGGCAGCGGCTGGCAGTCGACATGCACCACGGCCCCACGCGAGCGCAGGTCGTCGAGCTCGACGCGCAGGTCGGCCTCCAGTCGGCCCGAGTGGTCGGGCCCCTGCCCCGGGTCGACATGCGACTGCAGCGCCTGCAGTACCGCCGCCGACTCCCGGCACCGAGCCCGCAGTGCGTCGGCCATCTCGGGGGTGGAGGCCGAACGGCCGCGGATGATGGCGGCCAGGGTGTTGAGCACCGTCTCATGCAGCACGCGCGCCTCACGGTGGACGCTGGCGCTGACGCCCTGGGCGGTCCTGCGCTGATGCGCCGCCTCCGCCGCGTGGTCGGCCGCCGCATCCGCACGCCGAGCATCGCGGAGCAGCACATGACGGGCCGCGATCGTCATCACGCCCACGCTGAGGGCGTAGCCGGGATAGAGCACGTCCTGCGGGGAGTGCAGCGGGTCCCCGGGGCCGAGGATCCCGAAGACGAACGCCGTCTCGACCAGCACGACGGCGGTGACCCAGCAGGCCGCGACGCGCCAGGGGAACAGCAGGCCCGCCAGTCCGGCCGGCAGCAGGGCCCACGACGCCGGTCCCGCCCAATCCGGCTCCGACGTCCCGCTCGCGGCCCACAGGAGGCCCACCGACACCGCGAACAGGGCCGCGAGATCGAGCCACCGTGCCCCGGCACCGAGCCGACGGTCCCGGCGGAGGTGGGCGGCGAGGAGCAGCGCCCACGCGGCCACCGACGCGAGCACGGCTACCAGCGTCGCGGCATGCTCCTGCGACGTGGGCCAGAACCGGGGGTCGGCGACCAGCCAGAGGGCCTGCCACGCGAGCGCCAGCGAGACCAGCCCGCGCTCGACGCCCTCGACGGCGCGCGCACGGGGCTCCACGCCGTCAGCGTTCCACATCCGACCGCCCGACCACCGCCGATCGCGGTCCCGATAGCGTCCGGTCGTGTCCCCATCGGCCCCGACAGGCGAGCCCGGCCCCGACCATCACGGTCCGGTGCCCCGCGCGCACGGCCGGCGCATCACCCGCGATGCGGCCGGCATCGGGCTCGCCACGGGTGCCTACGGGCTGTCCTTCGGCGCCATCAGCGTCGCGAGCGGACTCGACCCCCTCCAGACCCAGGTGCTGTCACTGGGGATGTTCACCGGTGCCTCGCAGTTCGCCCTCGTGGGCGTGCTCGGAGCCGGGGGCGGCGCCGTCGCCGCCGTCCTCACGGCCTGGCTGCTCGGCGCCCGCAACGGCCTCTACGCACTCTCGCTGTCGCCGGTGCTCCGGGTAACCGGACCGCAGCGGCTCGCGGCAGCCCAACTCACGATCGACGAGTCGACGGCCATGGCACTGGGCCACCCGACCCCCGCGGCCGCCGCCCGCCGCGCCTTCTGGAGCACGGGCCTGTCCGTCTTCGTCCTCTGGAACATCGGCACCCTCGTCGGAGCGCTGGGCGCCGCAGCCATCGACGACCCCGGAACCCTCGGGCTCGACGCGGCCATTCCCGCCGGCTTCCTCGCACTGCTGTGGCCACGGCTGGTCGACCGCACGATGTGGGCGGTCGCCGCCGCGGGCGCGACGGTGGCCCTCGTGCTCACGCCCGTGCTGCGTCCCGGTCTGCCAGTCCTCGCAGCCGGGCTGGTCGCGCTCGCCGCATCGTGGATCATCGGGCGGCGATCATGATCTGGATGGCGGTGATCGCAGGCTCACTCGGCTGCTACGTCGAGAAGCTCATCGGCTTCCTGCTGCCAGCCAGCGTGCTCGAGCGGGTCTCGATCAGACGGATCACCGGGCTGCTGCCGGTGGCCCTGCTGTCTGCCCTCGTCGCCGTGCAGACCTTCGCCGACGGCCAGACCCTCGTGATCGATGCCCGCCTCGCCGGCGTGCTGGCGGCCGTGGTCGCCCTCGTGCTGCGTGCCCCGTTCCTCGTGGTCGTGCTCGTAGCGGCGATCACGGCCGCCCTCCTGCGCTCGACCGGACTGGCCGCATGAACGAGCCGCGCAAGCCGATCTTCGGGTTCCTGTGGCCGCGACCGGATCCGAACGCACCCGTCGACGGCGACTACCGCCAGGTCCGCCGCGTGCGCGTGTCCCCGCGGGGCCCGATCCGCCTCGCCGGGCTCGTCGCTCTCGCGGTCGCGACCGTCATCGGAACCGGGTCCGCCGTGATGGCGGCAGCGGCCACCACCCTGTCCCCCCTCACCGTCCTCGGCGGGGCAGCAGCGGCCACCGGCATCTTCCTGCTCCTGCGCGGCTGGGTCGTCGGCACCTACGTGAACGATGCCGCCCTCGTCATCCAGACGACGTTCCGGACGACGGTGCTGCCGTGGACCGACGTCCGGGCCGTCACCACCGCCGATCAGCCCTGCCCCTTCCTGGGGCTGCCGATCCGCGTCAGGTCCGTGCGACTGTCGGCCGTCGACATGTCCGGACGTGTGCACCCCACCGGGGTCTATGCGAGCTCTCCGGACTTCTGGCTGCGACCCGAGGCCTTCGACATGGCACGGCTGCGCCTGGAGCGCTGGCGTCAGGACTTCTCGGCGTCGTAGAGGCTGATGGCGGTGCGCATGGCACCGCGGGCGCGCTTGCGGTCGCGGGCATCGTCGTACCCGATGGCGAGCCGGTACCAGCACCGCCAGTCATCGGGGTGCTCGTCGACCTGCGCGCGGTACTCCCCGAACCGCACGTCGGCCGCGTCGCGGTCGATCCGGCCGGAGGGCGTGCGCGGCAGGTCGTCGACCGGGAGGCCGCCCTCCTGCCCGAGGCGTCGGCCGAGCTCCTGGGTGCGACGTCCGAAGTCGAGCTCGCGCCACAGCACCCAGACGCCGATGACCGGGATGACCACGATGCTGATGCCGAACACCACCAGTGTGGGTTCACCCGTGCGGACCATGTACCAGGCGCGGACACCTGCCAGCACGATGTAGACCGCGACTGCCGCGGCGAGGATCCATGCGATCGTTCGCGACGTCACTCGAGGTCGAGGAAAGCGTCGAGGCCGACCGTCAGGCCCGGGTGGTTGCGCACGGTGCGCACGCCGAGGAGCACGCCCGGCATGAACGACGTCCGGTCGAGGGAGTCGTGCCGGATGGTCAGCGTCTCCCCCACGCCACCGAGGACCACCTCCTGGTGGGCCACCAGACCCCGAGCGCGCACCGAGTGCACGTGAACCCCGTCGACGACGGCTCCGCGTGCCCCGGCCAGCTCGTGACTGGTGGCGTCAGGCTGCGCCGGCAGTCCGGCCCGGGCGCGGGCGATCAGCTGGGCGGTGAGGATCGATGTTCCGGACGGGGCATCAGCCTTGTCCGGATGGTGGAGCTCGATGACCTCGGCCGAGTCGAAGTACGGGGCGGCCATGGCCGCGAAGCGCATCATGAGGACGGCGCCGATGCCGAAGTTGGGGGCGATGAGGACGCCGACGGTCGGCTGCTCGGCGCACCACTCCCGGACGAGGTCGAGCTTGTGCTCGTCGAAGCCCGTGGTGCCGATCACGCAGTGGATGCCGTTCCCGATGCAGGACTTCAGGGTGCGCATGACGGCATCGGGGGTCGTGAAGTCGACGATGACCTCGGCACCCGCCTGCTCGAGCGCTGTCGGCGGCACGCCGATGTCGACTGCTGCCACGAGCGCAAGGTCGTCGGACTCCCGCACGGCCTCGACGACGGCCTGCCCCATGCGGCCCTTGGCGCCGACGACTCCCACCTTGATCACGGTGGGAACAGTACCGTCCTCAGCCGGTCGCGCTGAAGGTCGTGGTCTCGTCGAACGGGCCGATGACCGCGAGCGTCCTCGGGGCGTCGAGCAGCTCCGCGGCGACCCTTGCGATGTCGTCGGAGGTCACCGCGTCGACGCGGCCGAGCAGGTCGTCGATGCTCAGGAGCGGATCGCCGTGCAGCTCGCTCTTCGCGATGCGGGTCATGCGTGCCCCCGTGTCCTCCTGGCCCAGCACTGTTCCGCCCCGCACCTGTCCCTTGCCGCGGGCGATCTCGTCGGCCGTGAGGCCATCAGCGGCGAGGCGCTCCATCTCGGTCAGGCAGACGTCGAGGACGGTGTCGACCTTGGCGGGCTGGCAGCCCACGTAGATGCCGAAGAGGCCGTCGTCGGAGAAGCCCTGGGCGTAGGAGTAGACGGAGTACGCCAGACCGCGCTTCTCGCGGATCTCCTGGAAGAGCCGGCTGCTCATGCCCCCGCCGAAGGCGGTAGACAGCACCGACATGGCGTAGCGGCGGTCGTCGGTGCGACGGAAGCCGGGGACGCCCAGCACGAGGTTGGCCTGCTCCGTGATGCGCTTGGTGACCTTGACGCCGGCCGCGTGGCTCCGCGCCCGGCGGGGCCGGCGCGGGGCGCTCGCCTCGACGGAGTCGTCGAGGACGCCCTCGAAGGCCTTCCGCACGAGGCGGACGACGGACGCATGGTCGAGGTGCCCGGCCGCCGCGATCACCATGGACTCGGGGCGGTAGCGACGTCGGTAGAACTGGTTGATCGCGTTCCGGGAGATGCCCTCGATCGTCTCGACCGTGCCGAGGATGGGGCGCCCCAGCGGGGTGTCGCCGAACATCGCCGCGGCGAACTCCTCGTGCACGAGGTCGGTGGGATCGTCGTCGTGCATGGCGATCTCCTCGAGGATGACGCCGCGCTCGGCCTCCACGTCCTCGGAGCGGATCAGCGCATCCGTCACGACGTCGCAGACGACGTCGATCGCGAGCGGGAGATCACTGTCGAGCACCCGTGCGTAGTAGCACGTGTACTCCTTGGTCGTGAAGGCGTTGAGATCGCCGCCTACGGCCTCGATCGATGCCGAGATGTCCATGGCCGACCGCTTGCTCGTGCCCTTGAAGAGCAGATGCTCGAGGTAGTGGGCCGAGCCCATCTGCCCGCCGGTCTCGTCGCGGGACCCGACGTTGACCCACACCCCGAACGCGACGGAGCGCACCCCGGGGACCTGCTCGGTGATGATGCGCAGGCCGCCCGGGAGGGTGGTGCGGCGGACGAGTCCGCCGTCACCCTCCCGGAGCAGCGTGCGGGTGTCAGCCCTGGGCATCGGCCGCTGCGGCGCCGCCCTCGAGGACCGGGACCAGCGACAGCTTGCCTCGCGGATCGATCTCCTTGATCTCGACCTGGACCTTGTCGCCGACCTTGAGGACGTCCTCGACGTTCTCGACGCGCTTGCCGCCGGCGAGCTTCTTGATCTCCGAGATGTGCAGCAGTCCGTCCTTGCCCGGCATGAGCGAGACGAAGGCCCCGAACGTCGTGGTCTTGACCACGGTGCCCAGGTAGCGCTCTCCGACCTCCGGCATCGTCGGGTTGGCGATCTGGTTGATCTGGGCGCGGGCAGCCTCGGCCGACTCCCCGTTGGTCGCGCCGATGTAGATGGTGCCGTCGTCCTGGATCGTGATGTCGGCGCCGGTCTCCTCCTGGATCTGGTTGATGATCTTGCCCTTCGGCCCGATCACCTCGCCGATCTTGTCCACCGGGATCTGGATCGCGATGACACGAGGCGCGGTCGGAGCCATCTCGTCCGGCGCGTCGATGGCCTCGTTCATGACGTCGAGGATCGTCAGGCGCGCATCGTGCGCCTGAGCAAGCGCCTTGCCCAGCACCGACGCGGGGATGCCGTCGAGCTTGGTGTCCAGCTGCAGCGCCGTCACGAAGTCCTTGGTGCCGGCGACCTTGAAGTCCATGTCGCCGAACGCGTCCTCAGCACCGAGGATGTCGGTGATGGCGACGTACTCCGTGGTGCCGTCGACGTCGCCTGAGATCAGGCCCATCGCGATGCCCGCGACCGGGGCGCGCAGGGGCACGCCGGCGTTGAGCAGCGACATGGTCGAGGCGCAGACCGAGCCCATGGAGGTCGATCCGTTGGAGCCGAGGGCCTCGGACACCTGGCGGATCGCGTAGGGGAACTCCTCCTTGGACGGGAGCACCGGCAGCAGGGCGCGCTCAGCGAGGGCTCCATGGCCGATCTCGCGGCGCTTGGGCGAGCCCACGCGTCCGGTCTCGCCCGTGGAGTACGGCGGGAAGTTGTAGTTGTGCATGTAGCGCTTGCGGTTCTCGGGGTTGAGCGTGTCGACCATCTGCTCCATCCGGAGCATGTTGAGGGTCGTGACGCCGAGGATCTGCGTCTCGCCACGCTCGAACAGTGCCGAGCCGTGCACCCGCGGCAGGACGTCGACCTCGGCCGACAGCGTGCGGATGTCGGTCAGGCCGCGGCCGTCGATGCGCACGTGGTCGCGCAGGACGCGGTCGCGCACGACCTTCTTCGTCACCGAGCGCAGGGCTGCGGACAGCTCCTTCTCGCGTCCGGCGAACTCGACGGCGAGCTCGGCCATGACGACCTTCTTGATGTCGTCGAGCCGGTCCTCGCGCTCGGCCTTGCTCACGATCGTCATCGCCTCGCGGACGTCGGCCACGGAGAGGCGCTCGACGGCGTCGTAGGCGTCGTCCTGGTAGTCGAGGAACACCGGGAACTCGGCGGTCGGCTTCGCCGCCGACGCTGCGAGCTCCTGCTGGGCCTCGCACAGCACGCGGATGAACGGCTTGGCGGCATCGAGCCCGGCGGCCACGACCTCCTCCGTCGGCGCGGTGGCGCCGCCGGCGATGAGCTCGATGGTGCGCACGGTGGCCTCGGCCTCGACCATCATGATCGCGACGTCGTCACCGGCGATGCGGCCCGCGACGACCATGTCGAACACGGCCTCCTCGAGCTGCTCGTAGGTCGGGAACGCCACCCACTGGCCGCGGATGAGGGCGACGCGGACGCCGCCGATCGGGCCGCTGAAGGGCAGGCCCGACAGCTGCGTGGATGCCGACGCCGCGTTGATCGCGAGCACGTCGTACAGGTCGTTCGGGTGAAGGCCCATGACCGTGATGACGACCTGGACCTCGTTGCGAAGGCCCTTGACGAACGTGGGGCGCAGCGGGCGGTCGATCAGCCGGCAGGTGAGGATGGCGTCCTCGGACGGGCGACCCTCGCGGCGGAAGAACGAGCCGGGGATCTTCCCGATCGCGTACATCCGCTCCTCGACGTCGATCGTCAGGGGGAAGAAGTCGAACTGGTCCTTGGGCGTCTTGCCCGCGGTGGTGGCGCTGAGGAGCATGGTGTCGTCGTCGAGGTACGCGGCGACAGACCCTGCGGCCTGGCGGGCCAGGCGGCCGGTCTCGAACCTGATGGTGCGCGTGCCGAACGACCCGTTGTCGATGACGGCCTGCGTGCTGAAAATCTGGGGACCCTCCACGGGTGCCTCCTGTTTCTGTTGACAGGGGCGCACACGTCTCGCGACCGGTGGCGGTCTTCGATCGAGGCCCACGGGTGCAGCCGCCATGCACTGGCGGGCGTCACCCGGAGGTCACTACCGAGGACCGACGGACGCCCTGATCGTGGCGCCCCGGATTTGTTGGGCGGTATTCAGTTGTGGTCGGTGCGACCCGAGCTACCGGCGGATGCCGAGCTTCTCGATGATCGCGCGATAGCGCGCGATGTCGGTCTTCACCAGGTACTGCAGCAGGCGACGGCGCTGTCCGACGAGGAGCAGCAGGCCGCGGCGGCTGTGGTGGTCGTGCTTGTGGGTCTTCAGGTGCTCCGTCAGGTCGCTGATGCGACGCGTGAGCATCGCGATCTGGACCTCGGGGCTGCCGGTGTCACCGGGCTTGGTGCCGTACTCGGCGATGATCTCCTGCTTGACGGAACTGTCGAGCGGCATGAAACGAACCTCCGGGCGCGTTCCGCTGGGGAACGATGGTGATGACACGAATCGCCTAGTGCGCGCCGAGGCACGCGCCGAGCGACCGTCTGGTGCGAACAGGGTATCAGCCTCCGCGGCGGAGCAGGACCGCGGCGTCGGTGCCGACGGCCAGGGTCACATGGGCGAGCACGCCCGCGAGGATCGACCGGGTGCGCAGGGCCACGACCCCGAGCAGGAGGCCGCCGAACAGGCTGGTGACCAGTTCGGGGACGGGCTTGTCCAGGTGGAGGAGGCAGTACGCCCCGGCCATCGCGGGGATCGCCCACCAGCCGACGATCCGGAACCCCGCCGTCACCATGAAGCCCCGGAAGAAGAACTCCAGGGCGACGAAGGTCGCCGCGTACATGAGCCACCACGCCACCAGGTGCGCCGGAGAGCCGGGACCGTCCGGCCACTCGCCGTAGAACGGGTACACGGCCTGGAACCGGGGCTGGCCGGCCGCGGCATAGGCCCCGATGAGGATGGCGGGGAGCAGGATGGCGAAGATCCGGGCCTCACCCCGGAACAGTCCCAGCCGCAGGCCGTAGGAGCGCAGGTCCTGCCGGGTCACCAGGGCGTACGCCACGGGGACGGACACGTAGATGACCACGACCCAGCCGGCCCACCAGCCCAGCTGCGCCAGCTCGGGCCACTGCGGGGGCCGCTGGCGCGGGAGCCAGCTGACGAGGGTGATCGCCCCCCACGACGTGATGAGGAACGCCACGAGGCCGCGCCGGTCGGAGGCCCGCCGGGCGCCCAGCGCCCCGATGACCGCGAAGGCCAGGCCGAAGGCCACCGCCATGCGCCACAGGCTGCTCCCCCACCACGACCGGGCGTCGAACACCACCAGCAGGACGGCGGCGTAGCCGAACGTCGCGAGGGCGAGCGACACGACCACGGCGGCCACGAGCCCCGGACGTCGCACGGCGAACACCTCGCGCCAGCCGGGCTCCGCACCCTCCCCGGCGCGGAGCCCCTGCGGGCGTGCCGGTGCGGTCATCCCCGCCTGCGGAGCAGCACGTAGGCGCGGCGGACCGACAGGGAGCGCTCGAGGTCGAGCCGGATGCGGTCGTAGAAGTGCTCGCGATAGGCCGCGTCGATCGCCGTGTAGATGGTGACGTAGAAGCCCGAGAAGGCCGCCAGGAACAGCGACACGCGCAGCAGCTGGCGGGAGACGCCGTAGCCGTTGCCCCAGTCCCAGACGACGGTGACCGGCGACTCCCCGTCCATCCAGATGGTCTGCAGCGACACCGAGACCGCCAGGGCCCCGAACACGACCAGGAACGCCCACACGACGACGGCGAAGAGCGCGACCTGCACCAGCTGCGCCACGGTCATGACCAGTCCGATGTTCGCCTTCTGCCGGCGGTTCAGCCCGACCGGGGTGTCCAGGTCGTCGAGTGACCCGACGACATCGGCGAGGGGGGTGCGCTGGCAGGCGCGGATCACCTGATCGTGGGTGGTGGCGGCCTCGATCAGGCGGATCTCCTCGGGCACCCTGCCGATGACGAAGACCACCCCGAAGACGATGAACATGGCCAGCACCAGCCACAGGTGGGCCGCCTCCAGACCACCGGCTACCTGCCATACCTCCGTGTTGAGGAACAGGAAGGTGAGGAACAGCAGGAGGAGCGGCAGAGCGCGCGTCGTGAGCCGGTAGAGGTCGTTGACCCCGCGGAAGGTGTAGCGGATCGCCCAGCCCACGAGCGCGAGGACGGCGTACCGGGTGAGCACCCATGCGAGCACGAGGACGACGGCGGCGAGGACGAGGGCCTCCGTCGTCGCGGCCACTGCACGCGTCGAGGCGAACGCGACCGCGCCGGGAACGAGGACGAAGCCGGCGAGGACGGGCCAGGTCACGCGCTCCGGCAACGCCCTCCAGGATCGCCCCTGACGCACGTTCCGGACCCCGTAGCCGATGAGGAACGCCGCCGCCAGCAGCATGCCCGCGAGCGCCCCCAGGAGGTCGTCGAACGTCGTGGCCGCCACCACGACCATGATGACGAAGATGACGGCGAGCGCCGGGCTGGCACGGGTCCAGACGTCGGTGGACGACCGGTAGTCCTCGACGAAGAACGGCAGGCCGCGCCGGTAGAACCAGCGCTCGGTCGCCCGCAGCCGCGGGTCAGGCATGGCGCGCCAGCAGGTCTCGTGTCATGGCGACGTCCTGCCCCATGCGGGTGACGAGGCCCGACACGTCGTCGAAGGTCAGCTGCCCTCGGATCCGCTGGACGAACGAGACGCTGATGGGCTGGCCGTAGAGGTCGAGGTCGTCACGATCGAGGACATAGGCCTCGACGCGCCGCTCGCGGCCCTGGAACTGGGGGTTGGTCCCGACCGAGATGGCGGCAGGGAGTACGGCGTCACGCGTCGTGACCCACCCGGCGTAGACGCCGTCAGCGGGCACCGCGGGAGACCCCGACCATGCGAGGTTGGCCGTCGGATAGCCCAGCTCGCGGCCCCGATGGTCCCCGTGGACCACCGTTCCGTCCAGCCGGTAGTCGCGGCCCAGCACCTCCGCGGCGCCGG
Source organism: uncultured Actinomycetes bacterium (assembly GCA_937902285.1). Taxonomy (GTDB): domain Bacteria; phylum Actinomycetota; class Actinomycetes; order S36-B12; family S36-B12; genus UBA10649. Next base: position 16,683 of record CALGTB010000252.1, read on the forward strand.
CCACGTCGCCGTCGGCGATGAGGCTCCGCGCCATCGTCGAGGACCATCGCTCCGCACCGTCCCCCTGAAGGGGCAGGGCCGACACCGAGAAGCCCGAGGACGCACCCTCGGCGCGCAGGGTGTCGATCGTCCCGCGGGCCCGATGCCCGAAGCGGAAGTCCTCGCCGACGACCACCTCGATGACGCCGAGCCGTCCGACCAGGAGGTCCGACACGAAGGCCTCGGGCTCGGTGGCCGCCAGGCCGGCATCGAACCGGAGGACGTCGACCTCGTCGGCGCCTGCCTCCAGGAGGAGCTCGACCCGATGAGGCAGCATGGCCAGCGACGGCGGCTCGGAGCCCGGTCTCACGACCGACATCGGATGCGGATCGAAGGTCACGGCGACGAGCGGTGCGCCGAGGGCATCGGCCCGCTGGCGCGCGCACCCGATGAGTGCGCGGTGGCCGCGATGCACGCCGTCGAACACGCCGATGCAGGCGACGCGGCCGGACCCGGCTGCCTCGCGGGCGTCGGGCTCATCGGCCTGCTGGGCGGTGGTCATCGCGGGTCAGCCTAGTGAGAGCGTGCCCTGCGACGGCCTCACGGTCGGTCAGCCGAGGACGGCGAGATAGCGGGCCGTGCCCTCGTCGCTGACGGCCAGGGCCAGGAACTCCCCCTCGGGATCGACGAGGGCGACAGGATCGCCCGCCGGGTCGGGGCCGGCCCAGGCGATGCGCTGCCCGAAGCCCACGGCACGCGCCTGCTCCGCGTCGAGGGACCAGATCGGGAAGCACGCAGTCGCGACGTCGCGCATAGGCATCAGGGCATCGGCTCCACGGTCCTCGAGGTCACCGAGGCTGATGGGCTCGGAGAACGGGCCGACGCGGGTGCGGCGCAGCGCCGTGAGGTGGCCGCCCACGCCGAGGGCCGCCCCCATGTCACGGGCCAGCGCGCGCACGTAGGTGCCGGTGCTGCACTCGACATCGAGGTCGACGTCGATCCATGGCTCGGCGCGAACGATGCTGACGACGTCGAGGCGTGTCACCACCACGCGGCGGCTGGCGAGTGATACGTCCTCACCGGCGCGGACGCGGTCATAGGCCCGACGGCCATCCACCTTGATGGCGCTGACCGCGCTCGGCTGCTGGTCGATCTCGCCGACGAGGGAGGCGGCGGCCGACCGGATCGCGTCGTCTGTCACCGACGCCACCTGCGCCGGGTCCGCGACGGAGATCGCCTCGCCCTCGCGATCGTCGGTGACCGTGCTGCTGCCCAGGCGCATCGTGGCGAGATACCGCTTGTCGTGCAGTGCCAGGTGCCCCAGGAGCCGCGTCGCCTTGTTCACGCCGATCACGAGCACTCCCGTGGCCATGGGGTCAAGGGTTCCCGCGTGGCCGACCTTGCGCGTGCCCATGACGCGCCGGACGCGGGCCACCACGTCGTGCGACGTCAGCCCGCCGGGCTTGTCGACGACGAGCAGGCCGGAGCCGCTCACGCGTGGGGCTCACCCACGCCGTCGTCGTCCGATCGGTCGTCGGCGGGGTCGGCCTCGCCATCGGCGTCGTCGACCGGCTTGCGATAGGGGTCCGGGTCTCCGGCATGCGTGGCCCGGACCGCCTGGGCATGGACGGCTGCGTCGGCGACGGCCGCCTGCTTCAGCAGGTCCTCGAGCTGCCGGGCCGTCTCGGGGATCGCGTCCGGGATGAACTCCAGCGTCGGCGTGAACTTGACCCCTGTCTGCTTGCCGACCTCGCTGCGCAGCACCCCCTTGGCGGAGGCGAGCGCCGCGGCCGTGGCCGCCCGCGACTCGTCGTCGCCGTACACCGTGTAGAAGACCGACGCCTCGCGCAGGTCGGGGGTGACCCGGACGTCGGTGACCGTGATGAAGCCCAGGCGCGGGTCCTTGATCTTCATCTCGAGGGTCTCGGCGACGATCACCTTCACCCGGTCGGCCATCTTGCGCTGCCGTGCCTCGCTGCTCATCCGCACCGCTCCTCGTCCGTGTGCCCGTCGACCGGGACAGCCGTGCACTTTCGTGGCAATCAGGCGCCCAACTGCCCGCTTCTCCCGGAGAACGGGAGAAGCGAGCAGGGGCGATCAGGTCTTGCGGGGCTTCTCGCGCATCTCGAAGGTCTCGATGATGTCGTCGACCTTGACGTCCTGGAACGAGCCGAGGTTGATGCCGCACTCGAAGCCCTCGCGGACCTCGGTGACGTCATCCTTGAAGCGGCGCAGCCCGGCGATGGTGACGCTCTCGGCCACCACAGCGCCGTCCCGGACGAGCCGGGCCTTGCTGTTGCGGCGGATGTCGCCGGACTGGACCAGACAGCCGGCGATGGTGCCGAACTTGCTCGACTTGAAGACCTCGCGCACCTGGGCGGTGCCCAGCTGCACCTCCTCGTAGATCGGCTTCAGCATGCCGCGCAGGGCCGCCTCGACCTCTTCGATCGCCTGGTAGATGACGCTGTAGTAGCGGACGTCGACGCCCTCTTCGGACGCCAGCTCCGCGACCTTGCCCTCGGGCCGCACGTTGAAGCCGATGATGACGGCCTTCGACGCACTGGCCAGGGTGACGTCGTTCTTGTTGATCGCGCCGACACCGCGGTGGATGACCCGCAGGCTGACCTCGTCGCCCATGTCGATCTTGAGCAGGGCGTCCTCGAGGGCCTCGACCGAGCCGGACACGTCGCCCTTGATGATGAGCGTGAGCTCGGCGACCTCGCCCTTCTCCAGCGACTCGAGGAAGTCCTCGAGCGAGCGCTTGACGCGGTTCTTCGCCAGCAGCGCGTTCCGCTCGCGCGCCTGGCGGGTCTGCGCGATCTGCCGTGCGACCCGATCCTCGGCGACGACCATGAAGCTGTCACCGGCGCCGGGGACCGACGTGAGTCCGAGCACCTGCACGGGGAACGCCGGCCCGGCCTCGGTGACGGGGTTGCCCTCGTCGTCGAGCATGGCCCGCACGCGGCCGAAGGCATCGCCGGCCACGATCGAGTCGCCGGCGCGCAGCGTGCCGCGCTGCACGAGAACGGTCGCCACCGGGCCGCGACCGCGGTCGAGGTGCGCCTCGATGGCCACGCCCTGAGCGTCCTGGTGGGGATTGGCCCTCAGGTCGAGGGTGGCGTCGGCGGTCAGGAGAACGGCCTCGAGGAGGTTCTCGAGCCCGGTCCCGGCCTTCGCGGACACGTCGACGAACATGGTGTCCCCGCCGAACTCCTCGGCGACCAGTCCGTACTCGGTGAGCTGCGAGCGCACCTTGAGCGGATCGGCGCCCTCCTTGTCGACCTTGTTGACCGCCACGACGATCGGCACGCCGGCCGCCTGCGCATGGTTGAGAGCCTCGATGGTCTGCGGCTTCACACCGTCATCCGCTGCGACGACGAGGATCGAGATGTCGGTCACCTGTGCGCCACGTGCACGCATGGCGGTGAACGCCTCGTGACCGGGCGTGTCGATGAAGGTGATCTTGCGCTCGAGGCCCTCACGCGTGGTGGTCGCCACCTGGTAGGCGCCGATGTGCTGCGTGATGCCGCCGGCCTCGCCGCCGATGACGTTCGTCTTGCGGATGGCGTCGAGCAGGCGGGTCTTGCCGTGGTCGACGTGACCCATGACGGTGACCACCGGCGGGCGCATCTCGAACTGGGCGTCGTCGCCCTCGTCCTCGCCGAACTCCAGGTCGAAGGACTCCAGCAGCTCGCGGTCCTCGTCCTCGGGCGACACGACCTGGACGTCGTAGTTCAGCTCGCCGCCGAGGAGGCGCAGGGTGTCGTCGTCGATCGACTGGGTCGCGGTGACCATCTCGCCGAGGCCGATGAGGACCTTGACGAGATCGGCCGGCATCGCGTCGATCTTGTCGGCGAAGTCCGTGAGGCTCGCGCCGCGCGGGAGCCGCACGACCTCGCCGCTGCCACGGGAGATCCGCACGCCGTCCATGACGGGTGCCTGCATGTTGTCGAACTCCTGGCGCTTCGCGCGCTTGGACTTGCGCCCGCGCGAGGGCCGACCGCCGGGACGCCCGAAGGCCCCTGCCGTCGTGCCGCGCCCGCCGGGGCCGCCGCTGCGGCCGGGGAAGCCGCCCGGAGCAC
>CALGTB010000253.1 GCA_937902285.1 uncultured Actinomycetes bacterium
CCGATCAGGCCGATGTTCGGGCCCTCAGGGGTCTCGATGGGGCACATGCGCCCGTAGTGCGACGGGTGGACGTCGCGGACCTCGAAGCCGGCCCGCTCGCGCGAGAGGCCGCCGGGGCCGAGCGCCGACAGCCGGCGCTTGTGGGTCAGGCCCGACAGCGGGTTCGTCTGGTCCATGAACTGCGACAGCTGCGACGAGCCGAAGAACTCCTTGATCGACGCCACCACGGGGCGGATGTTGATCAGTGTCTGCGGCGTGATCGCCTCGACGTCCTGCGTGGTCATGCGCTCGCGCACCACGCGCTCCATGCGCGACAGGCCCGTGCGGATCTGGTTCTGGATGAGCTCGCCCACGGTGCGCAGCCGGCGGTTGCCGAAGTGGTCGATGTCGTCGGTCTCGCACTGGACCTCGCCGCGCGGGCCCTCGATTGTCGTGAGACCGGCGTGGAGGCGGACGAGGTACTCGATGGTCGCGACGATGTCCTCGAGCGTCAGGACGCTCTGCTCGAGGGGCAGGTCGAGGGACAGCTTCTTGTTGACCTTGTAGCGGCCGACCTTGGCGAGGTCGTAGCGCTTCGGGTTGAAGTAGAAGTTGTCGAGCAGGTTGCGCGCGTTCTCGACCGTGGGGGGTTCGCCCGGACGCAGCTTGCGGTAGATGTCGAGGAGCGCATCCTCCTGGCTGCCGATGTTGTCCTTCTCGAGCGTCGCCATGAAGGTCTCGTACTGGCCGAAGCGCTCGCGGATCTCCTCGGCGGTCATGCCGAGGGCCTTCAGGAGCACCGACACCGGCTGCTTGCGCTTGCGGTCGACGCGCACCGCGACGAGATCCTTCTTGTCGATCTCGAACTCGAGCCAGGCGCCGCGGCTCGGGATGATCTTGGCGACGTAGACGTCCTTGTCGGTGACCTTGTCGACCGAGCGCTCGAAGTAGACGCCCGGCGAGCGGACGAGCTGCGACACCACGACGCGCTCGGTGCCGTTGATGATGAACGTGCCCTTGTCGGTCATCAGCGGGAAGTCGCCCATGAACACGGTCTGGGACTTGATCTCGCCCGTCTCGTTGTTCATGAACTCCGCGGTGACGAACAGGGGCGCCGCGTACGTGAAGTCCTTCTCACGGCACTGGTCGACCGTGTACTTCGGGGGCTCGAACCGGTGGTCGCGGAACGACAGCGACATCGACCCGGCGAAGTCCTCGATCGGGCTGATCTCCTCGAAGATCTCGGTGAGCCCGGACGACTGGGGGATCTCGGTGTTCCCGGAGGCGATCTCGGCGGCCACCCGGGCCCGCCAGTCCTCACCACCGAGGAGCCAGTCGAAGCTCGCCGTCTGCAGGGCGAGCAGATCCGGAACCGCGAGCGGCTCACGAATCTTGGCGAAGGAGACCCGGGTCAGGCCCGGGGAGAGCGGCGTTACGTCTGAACGCGTGGCGGCCAAGACAAGTTCCTTCCACAGTGCGGCGAGTCCTGCATCTGCACTGCCATCCGGGCCCGGCCACGCCTAGGAACCCCGAAGTTGTCAAGCCAGCGCCAGGAGGGCGCCGGATCAGGACCGGTCAGGGCAGCGAGGGTAGGAGGGCAGCGCAAAGAAGCAGCATACCCGACGGGCACACCGCTGTCGAACCCGGTGGTCGGGCGTCGCCTGTCATCGACCACTCCCGACAGCTCCTGCGGCGACAGCATCCGCACCGAGCCGTTCCGGGCGTGGTCCTCGTCAAGCGGGCCGGAGCCCCGGGACCAGCCGCGCGATCAGGATCGCGCTCACGAGGATGGTGACGGGGAAAAGCACGAACGTCAAGCACCAGCAGGGTTTTCCACCGCCCTTGTGACCAAACGGTGACCCGGCCCGGGCCCCTCGGCCGAGGCGCCCGGCCCCGAAATCGCCGGAGGGGCGGTCCCGTGGGACCGCCCCTCCTGCGTGCTGCTGTGCGGAGTGCTACTTGAGGGTGACCTTGGCGCCGGCGCCCTCGAGGGCCTCCTTGGCCTTCTCTGCGGCCTCCTTGGTGACCTTCTCGAGCACGGCCTTCGGAGCGGCCTCGACCAGGTCCTTGGCCTCCTTGAGACCGAGGTTGGTGAGCGCGCGCACCTCCTTGATCACGGGGATCTTGTTGTCGCCCGCAGCCTCGAGGATGACGTCGAACTCATCCTGCTCGGCCGCGGCCTCTCCACCGCCGACGGGGGCAGCGGCAGCAGCCACGGCAACCGGCGCAGCGGCGGTGACGTCGAACGTCTCCTCGAACTGCTTCACGAACTCGGAGAGCTCGAGCAGGGTCATCTCCTTGAACGCGTCAAGAAGCTCATCGGTGCTCATCTTCGCCATGGTGGCGTCCTTTCGGGTAAATCCGGCCGAGGGCCGGGTGGGCCGTTAGCCCTCGGTGGTTTCCTCGACGGCCTGCGTCTCGGTATCGGGTGCCGTCTCGGCGGGTGCCTCGACGTCGATCCCCTCGGCCACGGGGGCCTCGGGCGCCTCGGGGGCCTCGGCCACGGGGGCCTCGGTCTCCTCGACGGGTGCCGCGGCAGCGCTGGCGTCGACCGGGGTCGACTGGGCGGGATCTGCCTCGAGCTTGGTCTGCAGCGCGCCCAGGGCGCGAGCGGTCTTGGCCAGCGGGGCCGCGAAGAGGGCGGCAGCCTGCGACTGCTTGGCCTTCATGACGCCTGCGAGCTTGGAGAGGAGAACCTCGCGCGACTCGAGGTCGGCGATCTTGTTGATGTCCGCCGCCGAGAGGGCCGCGCCATCCATGTAGCCGCCCTTGATGACCAGGGCGGGGTTCTCCTTCGCGAAGTTGCGGATGACCTTCGCCGCATCGACCGCATCGCCGCGGACGAACGCGATGGCGCTCGGTCCGGCGAGGAGGTCGTCGACTCCGGTGACTCCGGCTTCCTTCGCCGCGATCTTGGTCAAGGTGTTCTTGACGACCGCGTACGTGACGGTGGATCCGAGCGTGCGACGCAGCGTCTTCAGCTGCGCGACGGTCAGGCCGCGGTACTCGGTGAGCACAGCCGCGTTGGCGCTGCGGAAGTGGTCGGTGAGTTCGGCGACGGAACTCGCCTTGTCCGGCCGTGCCATGGGGCTCCTTTCGTTTCGCCCCACGAATGCAGAACGCCCCGGCGCAGGCGCACGGGGCGGAAGGGCGCACGAGGCGCTCTCGGTCCAGTTCACCTGCGCGGGCCGCCCGCTCTCGCGGAACCTTCGACCGGTGATGGTCTCCCATCGCCGGCGACCAACGGTCTTCGGTGGGGCAAGGCTACGGGGTCGGGGCATCGGGCGGCAAATCGCCTGCCCTTCGCCGGGCTCGCAGGCCCCGGACACGGGGAAGGGGGCGGGTGGC
>CALGTB010000254.1 GCA_937902285.1 uncultured Actinomycetes bacterium
GGCGGGACGACGGGCGGTGCCACGGCGAGGACGGCTGCCGCGTCGCTGACCGCCGTCGACAGGGCTGGGGCGAGCGGGGAGTGCAGTTCCTCGGCTGTGGCAACTGCTGCGAGCGCGACCATGATCGCGTGGGCGGCCGGGTATCGCTCGTCGGCTTCGTTGATCGTGCTGACCGGTTGGAGGACCGACCAGGTGGCGGTGCGGAGGGCGGTGGTCACGGTGGCCGCTGACGACATGGACTTCGCGAGGGCCTGGGGTTCCTCCGCCAGGGTCCATCCGGCGAGGGTGCTGACCAGCACCACGTCGTCCCGTTCGACGGCGAGTCGACCTACGAGGTCACGACCCACGGTGGCGGACACCATGCGTGGGGATGCGGGAGTGATCCCGAGCAGTGCCGCGTGGTTGGTCAGTTCAGTCACGAGGTCGGCTGAGGAGTTCTGCCGTTGGGCCGATGCCTTACGCACGGCGGTGCCGAGCAGTCCGACGTTGGCGGCCGAGCGGAGGCTGGAGACGGTTTCGCCGAAGAGGGCTGCCGCTCGTTCGCGGGCGATCTCCCACTCGGACTCAGGCGGGAGGGTCGGCTCCCGCAGTTCGAGGTTGTCGTTGACCTGCTCAACGGTGGTGATCTGCACGGTCCCGCCCGCTTGGACCCACTGCTTGTCGTCCAGGAGTGCCCAGGCGGCGGCGAGGAGGTTTTCCACGTCCTTGGCGAGACCGTAGGGGGCGAGCCAGGCGCGGATGCGCGTCATCGGGATCGTGGTGATGCCCTCTTCCGCGGCCCGCTGGGTGAAGAAGTTGCGCCAGGTGAAGTTGGCCTGGTTGAAGACGTAGTGGTTTTCGAGCATCTCGCCGACGTGCAGCGGGTTCGCCACCCGTGTCATGGTGCCGCGCTTGGCTGTCTCGACAGGGTCGACGCGCCCCCCTGAGGTGACCGCTTGGGCCACGTGTGCGAGCACGGTGTTGAGCTCGGCCTTCTTGACTTCGGCGTGGCCCGGCTCGAACCGCGGATGGCCGGGGAACTGGGAGGTCAGCATCTGGTCGATTAGGTTCGTCATCGCGTCGGCGAGGGTCGCGCCGACCAGAGGCTGGAGGGTGAGGCCGGGATCGAGAGTGGCGAACGGCGCGAACTCGCCATAGGTCGTGTCAATGTCGCGAGGATCGATCCTCGCCGCCCCGTATGCCTGGCGGATGACTCCGGCGAGGGACTCGCGCAACGACCGGCGCCGGTTCTCCAGCAGCGCCTTGGCTGGTTGGCGGCTCTCGGTGGGCAGGTGGGCGGAGTGCTGCTCGAACGCGTCCCCCGCACCGGCGAGCAGGTACTCCAGAAGGACGAGGGTGCCAATGTCGTCCTGGCGGGCCGATGTCAGGAATCCAGGGACCCAGGCGACGGTGCGACTGGTCAGACCGGACTCGCGAAGCCGGTCGATGCGGGCGAGATCGTCGTTGGGGCTGTAGTCGCCGATATCGAAGGGGTAGTCGATGACGAGCTTCCACTTGTCGCCGCTCGCGCGCATGGCGTCGTCCGGGAGCTCGTTCGCGTCGCGGACGTTGCCGAACGCGATGTCGACGGTGCGCTTGCTGCCGCGCCACACCGTCGAGTGTGGGTTCTCAGCGAGGAGGAAGTCGCCCGCGGCGACGCCGATCTGCTCGAACACCATCCGGCGCAGAAGGCTGCGGCGCGAACCGGCGGTGTCCTCGTGCCGGACCCGCTCGATGACGGAGTTGTAGTCGACACCGGAGAGGGCGAGCGAGATGACCGGGTCCTGCCCGTCGCCGACCTGCAGTTCGCCGACCTGCTGGGCCCAGGAGCGGACCTTCGTCAGCACCGCGGTGACCTCCGTGCCGGGAATCGGGGTCGCCACCGTGCCGTGGTTGAGGTACGCCAGCCGTGAGGCAGTCAGACCGCGGAGAGCTGACGTCGCGGGAGCGAGCGCCGCGACAAGGAGTGTCTTCACGAGACGGTCGTCGGTGAAGAAGATCGCGACGGATGCCGGTGCGCCAGGGGCGATGGCTCCTGGCGCGGAGGTCGCGACATCGGCTTCGGTGAGCCGGTGCTCGGCCAGCAGGATCGGGCGGAGCTTGCTGCGGTACAGCTCCCGCGCGATCGCGAAGTGAATCCTCATCTCATCGGTGAGGGGCGTATCTCCGCCTTCGACCATCACGTCGTACAGGTCGCCCACTGGTATCACGTCGGAGACCTGCAGAACGTCCCGGCCCGTCACCAGCAGTTGCGCCATCACCTTCAGGGCGGTGCGCTCGCGTTGCAGCAGCCCGGACAGGGCAACCAGTGTGTCGACGAGCGCAGGCGAGAACGGGTAGACCCTGGCGAAGTCAGACTCGTCCGCGCCTTGTTCGTCCGTGAGGAGGGCATCCCACG
>CALGTB010000255.1 GCA_937902285.1 uncultured Actinomycetes bacterium
GAGGCCGCCGTCGCGCAGGAGCAGCTGGTAGACGCCGAGCTGGCCGTGCTCAGGGATGTCGCGCTCCGGGACGCCCGACTTCATGTTCTTCAGGTCGATCGGGACCAGGCGGCCCTGCCCGTCGCGCTCGACCCGGTCGATATACCCGGTCAGGCGCACGGTGTCGTGTCCGTCCGGGGCGGGCACGGCCACCGATGCCGACACCCCGGCCTCGGCGTCGACCAGCTCACGGTCGGCGCGCACGTGGTAGACGAGGAAGCGGCCCAGCGCCGCCCGCGCCTCGGCACGCTCGGCCTCGGACTGCCAGCCGGCCTCGAACCTCAGCTCGGACCAGATCCGGTCGACCTCGGCGTCCATGAGGTCGAGGTCGGCGGGCACCTGCTCCTTGGCCACGAAGTCGGCCACCGCGTGCACGACGCTGCCGAACGCCGTGGCCGGGCCCCGCGGGGTCTCGGCCCGCACCTCGTGCTCGAGGAACCACTTGAGCGGGCAGCCGAGGATGCCGTCGAGTCCGCTGCCGCTGAGGTGAATGGGACGGTCGGGGTCGCGGACCGGGCGCACGCCCACCGTGGGCTCGCGCAGGCCCCACCACTGGCGCGGGTCGGCGAGCGGCACGAGCGGCTCGCCCAGGTCGTCGCGCTGGGCGGCCAGGACCGCCAGCCGGGCGATCGCAGCCTCGCGCAGCGTCGGGGTGGCGCGCGGATCCTGGGCGACGGCGCGCAGCTCGGCCACCAGTCCGTCGAGGGTCACCGGATGCCGGGGGCGCCCGCGCACCGCGGTGATGCGCTCGGGGCCGCCCACGGCGGCCAGCCCGGCCAGCAGGTCGGAGACGAAGCGACTGGGCAGGTCGCCGCCGTCGTCCTGCTCGTCGACGACGGCGACGTGCACCTGCCGGCGCCCGCGCGTGCACGCCACGTAGAAGAGCCGACGCTCCTCCTCGAGCAGGTCGGCGGGGCGAGGGCCGCTGCCGATGCCCTCGCGCGTGAGCTCCTCGGCCCGCAGGGTCGAGCCGCGGGCGCGCAGGTCGGGCCAGACGCCCTCCTGGGCGCCCACCACCCAGACCTCGTCCCACTCGAGGCCCTTGGCCCGATGAGCCGTGAGGATGCGGACGGCCTCGCCGCTCGTTCCGCGATCGGCCACCGGCTCGGCCGGGATCTGCTGCACGGCCAGCGCGTCGAGGAACATGCGGATTCCCAGGAACCCGGGGTAGCGGCCGCTGAGGCGCTCCGCTGCGTCGAACAGGGCGATGACGGCGTCGAGGTCGTGATGCGCCGAGCGCGAGCCCGCGAGCGCCGCCGTGCGCAGGCGGCTCGGCCAGCCGTGCGGCACCGGGCCACCGGACCACAGGGTCCAGAGCGCGTCCTCGGGCGAGGCGCCGTCGAGCATCTGCTCGTGAACCCGCGCGAGCAGGATGCGAAGACGTCCGACCGTGACGGTGATGGGGTCGTCGTCAGCGAAGGGCGACCGCTGCGGGACCCCGACGACGAACTCGCGGATGAGCTGCTCGGACGACGGCGAGGCGACCCCGGCCTCGTGGTGCTGGGCCCGCAGGTGCCGCCCCAGGCGCCGGATCTCGCTGGCGGTCAGGCCCACCATCGGGCCCGACAGCACGTCGAGGACATCGGCCGGCGAGGCCGTCCGCGGGCTGGTGGCCAGGTTCAGCGCGGCCAGCAGGGTGGCGACGGCGGGCTCGGACCGCAGGGGGATCTCGTCGGCGGCCACGACCACGGGGACCCCAGCGGCCAGCAGGGCCCGCTGGAGGGCGGGGATCTGCCCGCCGGTGCGCACGAGGACCGCGAGCTCGCTCCACGGCACCCCCCGCTCGATGTGCGCCCGCCGGATCTCGCCGGCGAGATGAGCCGCCTGGGCACCGGCGTCGTCGTAGGAGCGCACGGTGACGACGTCGTCATCGGGCTGGCGCTCGGCGCACACCGGCGCCCGGTGCGCCCTGGCCTGGTCGACCGGGAGCCCGTGCGGCAGGCGCGAGCCGAAGACCGCTGCTGCCCCCGCGCGGATGACCGGACCGAACCGGCGCGTGTGGCGCAGCACGGCGATCGGCGCGGGGGCGCCCGAGGCCGCGGGGAAGTCGTGCGGGAAGCGCAGGAGCCCGCCGACGTCGGCCCCGCGGAAGCCGTAGATCGCCTGGTCGGGGTCGCCGACCGCCACGATGCTGCAGCCCGGCCCCACCAGCGCCTTGAGCAGGTCGACCTGCAGCGGGTCGGTGTCCTGGTACTCGTCGACGTAGACGGCGCGGTACTGGCGGTGCAGCAGCTCGGCGACCTGCGGCTCCCGCGCCCGCAGCCAGGCCCGCAGGAGGAGCTCGGCGTAGTCGATGACGTTCTCGAGGAGCATGACGTCCTGCTCCTGGCGTGAGAACTGCCCCAGCGCCGCCCAGGCGGGCCGCCCTGACGACAGTCCGATGCCCCGAAGCTCATCGCCCTCGAGCCCGAGCTCGCGGGCCCGGGCGAGGACCGCCCGCACCTCGTTGGCCAGGCCCAGCGTGGGCAGGGCGCCCATGAGGTCGTCGGGCCAGTCGACGGTGCCGTCGGCAACCGCGCCCAGCAGCAGCTCGCGGACCCGGACGTCCTCCTCGGCGCCCGACATGAGGCGCGGCGGGTTGAGGTAGTCGTCCGGCCGATCGGTGCGCCGCAGCAGCCCGTAGGCGAAGGAGTGGAAGGTCGCCACGGTGGGCATGAGGCCGCCGCCGAGCCTGGCGGTCACCCGATCGCGCAGCTCGAGGGCCGCCTTGCGACCGAAGGTGAGGGCGAGCACCTGGTCGGGGGCGAGCGGCTCCTCGTCGTCCAGGCGCGCGCAGATGGCCTCGACGATCGTGGCCGTCTTCCCGGTTCCGGGCCCGGCCAGCACGAGCAGCGGACCGTGCCTGTGCTCGACCACCCGGCGCTGCTCGTCGTCGAGCACCAGGGGCGGTCGGGGCGGCGCCGGCCGGGTGTCGAGCGTGAAGTGCATGTGCCATGGATACCACCCGGGTACGACCACTGACCGCCCGCTTCTGACACGATCACCCCGTGACCGAACCGGCGTACGTCGTGCCACCGGCGGACGGAGGCCTGCGCACGCAGGCATCGCACGCCGAGGCAGCCGTCCCGGCGCCGGCATCCCCGCCGGATCTCGACCAGACCCTGGTCATCGAGGACGGCGTCATCCCGCGACGGCTGCGCCGTCCGCTCGACCTGGCCCGATTCGTCCTCGCGATCCTCATCACCGCGGCGATCGTCCTCGTCGCGTACTTCGCGACCGAGACCGCCGCGGGCCTCGACACCGATCTCACCACCGGCGCCGCACTGCTGCCCTCGCTGCTCGTACTGGCGCTGAACGTCATCGGCGGCCTCGGCACCCTGGGCCTGCCGATCGCCGCTGCTGTCATGCTCGTGCTGCGCGGGCGAGTACGCGTGCTGTTCGACGCCCTGGTGGCCCTGCTGCTCGCCATCGTCCTGCTCACCGTGATGTCGATCGGGCTGACCTCGGCTGACTTCCCCCGGCTGCTCGTGGCCCTGGCGGGGTCGACGAGCCCGGACAGCGTCGCGACCGCCCCTATCCTCGGCGGCCTCCTCGCCTTCGTCACGGTCTCGCGGCTCATGGGCCGGCGGCCCTGGAACCTCCTCACCGTCGTGGTCATCGGCTCGCTCATCGTCGTCACGGTGCTCAGCTCGGGCATCGCCCTGGCCGGCGTCGGCATCTCCCTCGCACTCGGCTGGGCCGTCGGGCTCATGACGCGCTACATCGCGGGAACCCCGACCACGCGCCCGAGCGGCCTCGAGGTCGCCGATGCGCTCGGGCGCGGCGGATACCCCGTCACGCTTCTGCAGGCGCGCGAGTCGACCAGCCGCGGCCGCCGCTACCTGGCGACCACGCGATCCGGCGACCGGCTCATCGTCACCGTCCTCGACCGCGACCTCGAGGGGGCGGGCCTGGCCAACGCCATCTGGACCAGCCTGCGGCTGCGCGACGACAGCGGCACCGGCGCCTTCAACATGCGCCGGGCGGTCGA
>CALGTB010000256.1 GCA_937902285.1 uncultured Actinomycetes bacterium
GGAGGCGTCGTTGCGGTTGAATGGCGGTGCGCCCCGCGGGCGCCTCACCGACATGAAGGAGCCCCCATGGCCAGGCCCGAACCGCTCACGCCCGCGATCGTGCGCCAGGAGGTCGCCAGTGGCCTGATCGACACGGTGTCGGTTGCCATCACCGACATGCAGGGCCGCCTGCAGGGCAAGCGCATCGACGCCGACTACTTCGTCGAGGAGGTCATGGACGGGCACACGGAGGGCTGCAACTACCTCATGGCCGTCGACGTCGACATGAACACCGTCGACGGCTACGCCATGTCGTCGTGGGACTCCGGCTACGGCGACTTCGTCATGCGCCCCGACCTGGGCACGCTGCACCGCGTGCCGTGGCAGGAGGGCGCGATCGGCGTCCTGTGCGACCTCGAGATGGAGGGCGGCGGACCGGTGCTGCCCTCGCCGCGGCAGGTGCTGCGCCGTCAGCTCGATGCGCTCGATGCCGCCGGGTACGGGGCCTTCGTCGGCACCGAGCTCGAGTTCATCGTCTTCCAGGACACGTACGAGGAGGCGTGGCTCGCGGGGTACAAGGACCTGACTCCCGCCAACCTGTACAACGTCGACTACTCGATGCTCGGGGGCGCCCGGGTCGAGCCGCTCCTGCGCCGCATCCGGCTCGCGATGGCCGGCGCCGGAATGATCGTGGAGAGCGCCAAGGGCGAGTGCAACCTGGGCCAGCACGAGATCGCGTTCAAGTACCAGGATGCGCTGCGCACGTGCGACAACCACGTCATCTACAAGACGGGTGCCAAGGAGATCGCCGCACAGGAGAGCATGGCGCTGACGTTCATGGCGAAGTACAACGAGCGCGAGGGCAACTCGTGCCACATCCACCTGTCCTTCCGCGGCACGGACGGCTCCATGGTGATGGCCGACCACGACGACCCCAACGGCCTCTCCGCCGCGGGCAAGGGCTTCATCGCCGGCCAGCTCGCCCACGCGCGCGAGCTCACGCTCCTGTACGCCCCGCAGATCAACTCCTACAAGCGCTACGTCCCCGGGTCGTTCGCACCCACCGCCATCCGCTGGGGCCGCGACAACCGCACGTGCGCCATGCGCCTCGTGGGGCACGGGCAGTCGCTGCGCCTCGAGAACCGGCTGCCCGGAGGTGACGTCAATCCGTACCTCGCCGTGGCCGGCATGGTCGCTGCGGGTCTGCACGGCATCCAGGAGAACCTCGACCTCGAGGACGAGTTCGTGGGCAACGCCTACACGAGCGACTCGGCCCACGTCCCGTCGTCGATGGGCGAGGCGCTCGAGGCGTGGGAGTCGTCCGCCTGGGTACGCGACACGTTCGGGGCCGAGGTCCACGACCACTACTCGAACATGGCACGCGTGGAGATGGCGGCCTACGGCAAGGCCGTGACGGACTGGGAGAGGTACCGCAGCTTCGAGCGGCTTTAATGGGCCAAACGACCTCATCCGCGCACCACGTCCGACAGCCGCCAGGAGTCCCCATGCACGACGTCATCAACCCGGCCACCGAGCAGGTCATCGCCTCGGTTCCC
>CALGTB010000257.1 GCA_937902285.1 uncultured Actinomycetes bacterium
CGCTGAGGCAGCGCTCCGTGGCCGGGGCCTGACGATCGTCCACGCCATCCTCCCGTCCGTCGCAGCAGGCAGCCTCGGGGCGGGCCTTGCGCCGTCGCCCGAGCTCATCGGCCAACTGGAGACGAACGCGCACGACCAGCTCGAGGCGCTCGCGACGACACTGCGCCCCCTCGACGTGCTCACCTCGGTCACCATCGGCGGACCCAGCGGGGTGCTTCTGGAGGCCTCGGAGACGGCCGACGTCGTCGTGGTGGGCTCGCGAGGTCGGGGCGGCTTCGCCAGCCTCATCCTCGGCTCCGTCGCAGCCCAGGTGGCCGCGCACGCCGCGTGCCCCGTCGTCACGATCCGCAAGGCACCGGCCGACGACGCCCGCGAGATCGTCGTCGGCATCGACGCGACCCCGGGCTCGGAGGCCGCACTCGCGTTCGCCTTCGACGAGGCCAGCCGCCACGGCTGGACCCTCATCGCCGTCCACGCATGGGACATCCCCGCCTACGACCTGCTGGTGGTGCCCAACGGCCCCGTCCCGGTCGGGCTCGCAGACGTCGCTGACGAGGAGGTCCGGATGTCGGCCGAGGTGCTGGCCGGGTTCCGCGACTCGTACCCCGATGTCGAGGTGCAGGAGCACCTCGTCAAGGGACCACCGGTCTCGTCGATCCTCACGGCGTCGACCAATCCCGCGATGATCGTCGTCGGCACCCGCGGGCACGGCCCCACGGTCGGCGCGCTGCTCGGGTCGATCAGCAACGGCGTGCTCCACAAGGCCACGGTGCCCGTCGCCGTGGTGCCCCGGCCCGCTGCTGTGCCGGATGCGGCGTGAGGGCGGCCCAGTTGGCAGCGCCCCGCCGCGATGCCGTCGTCGCCGAGCTCATGTCACAGCCCGTCCTGACGGTCGAGGTCACCGAGACGCTGTGGGATGCCTGGCAGCTGCTGTTCGTGTCCGGCCTGCGCCATCTCGTCGTCCTCAACGAGGACGGCTCCAGCCTGGGCGTCCTCAGCGACCGCAACATCCTGGCCGAGGTGCCGGCCACCGCGGAGAACCTCAGCAGCCGACGCGTGCGCGACGTGCTCGCCATGGTTCCCCTGATCTCCGTGTCCCCCGGCCAGTCGCCTCTCGCCGCGGCCCGGGCGATGACGGACAACTCGGTCGAGGCCGTGCCGGTGCTGGACGAGCGGGGCCGGCTCGTGGGCATCATCACCGAGTCCGACATCGTGCGGTGGCTGGTCAGCTAATCGCACAGCCACACTCATAGGCTGTCCGCATGGCCACTTCTGATCGCCTCGTCTGGATCGACTGCGAGATGACCGGGCTCGACCCCCGCTCCGACGAGCTGGTCGAGATCGCGTGCATCGTCACCGAGGGCGACCTCACCGAGCTCGACGGCGGCGTCAGCATCGTCATCAAGCCCAACGACGCCCCTCTGGCCGCCATGGACGACATCGTCGTCGCGATGCACACCGAGTCCGGGCTCATCGACGAGATCCCGCTCGGCACCACGCTCGAGGACGCCCAGGCCCAGGTGCTCGCCTACGTGCGCAGCCATGTCGACGAGTCACGCAAGGCTCCGCTGGCAGGATCGAGCGTCTACGTCGACCGCGGCTTCCTGGCCCAGTACATGCCCGAGCTCGACGGCTACCTCCACTACCGCCTCATCGACGTCTCCAGCGTCAAGGAGATGGTGCGCCGCTGGTACCCGCGCGTGTACTACTCGACGCCGGAGAAGAAGGGCAACCACCGGGCCCTGGGCGACATCCGCGACTCCATCGCCGAGCTGCGCTACTACCGCGACGCGGTGTTCGTCCCGCAGCCGGGACCGGACTCGTCGACCGCGCAGGCCCTGGGCGAGGCGCACGCCGTGGAGGACGTCCCCCTGCTCTAGCGGTGACCGGTTCGGCCGCGCGCGGGGCAGGTGGGTAGAGTGTGGCTCCCGCGTTCGCGCGGGATGACATGCGCGGCCCAGGCGGGAACGTCGAAGCCGCACGATGCGTGCCATGGTGGGTGTAGCTCAGCTGGTAGAGCACCTGGTTGTGGTCCAGGTGGCCGCGGGTTCAAGTCCCGTCACTCACCCCACGCATGATCGTTTGAATGCGCCAGCCTTCGATCGAGGGTCGCGGCGACTTCGACCGCACCTGCCACCCCTTGAGCCCCTCACGCCGTCTCGCCCCTCCTCGGGGGCTGCGCTGGGTCACCGAGAAGGCGACCGTGAATCAGGGAGTCCGTCAGGAGCCCTGAGCTCCACGTGGTGATCCTCTTTGACGGACCGTGGACTTGCCGCGCCTCGATGAGACGCGGGCTTCCGCATCGCCGACGAGGGGTAGGCGCTCGTGAGATACGTTCGGGCGATGCCGTCCGATCGAGTCCTGCAACTCCGGCAAGCGCTCGACGTTCTCGTCGCCGGGGAATCGGGCGACGCGGCGATTCCAGACGGCGACGACCCCTGGGCCCTGGCATTGCGGGCTTTCGCAGCCTCTTGGTGGCTGAACCACGTGGAGGCCAGGGACTATGCCGATCGCGCGATAGGCGCGCTTCCGAATCCACACAGCGCCGACCCGCAGGCGACAGTGTTGGCGTATGCGACTCGTGTCCTTGCTGGGGCAGGCACCGGCCTCAAGGGAACGTGGAGCGAGGTAGGCGTCGGGTTGAGCCCGACCGGAGACCTGCTGATCGACTCGATCCCGCACCTTGTGGAGATCGACGATCCATCAGACGGGTCGGACTTCGCACGTCACGTACTTGCAGAGGCCGCCTTGGCTTGCGGGCGCGTCGCCGTGGCGGACCAGATCGACGATGCAGGTGGGGCGGGTGAGCTGCTTGCCGGTCATCCATATGGAACCGTCATGACGGTCCTGGCAGCGCGCATCGCAAGCTTCGGTGGCCGGATCGATGACGCTCGGGTACTGCTCGACGGATTGCCTGAGACCGGCACGCCACGGCTTGAGCAACTCGTCCTGGCTACGAGATCGCTCGTCGATGGCAATGCCGCGGCACCGATGGCTGTCCGCGACCTCGCTGCCCGGATCGAGTCGGAGGGTCGTGTCCTCGCCGACCGCCTCGAACTCGGCTGCGTCATGCTCTGCGCCTACGGGCTTGTTGCCATCGGAGACGTCACCCGCGCAGCAGCGCTCGTCGGCACATTCGACATGAGCCGCGCGATGGTCATCGACAAGGTCCTGGCCCTGGAGCTCGTTGTTGCTGCGGCAGAGCGCACGGGCGACCGGTGGACCGCCGAGGCGGCCCTCGTCGCGGCTGAGGAGCACGCGGACGATCCCATCGCCAAGAGCACGCTCGATCGGATGCGCGGGCGCGTCGCGCTGCTGGCCGGCGCGCCGGATGATGCCCTAGTCGTAGCCGAACGGGCCATCGATCGTGCCGATGGTGAAGGGCGGGCAATCGAGGCGGCCGAGGGCCGGATCGTGGCCGCGCGGGCCCGGGTGGCGTCAGGCAGGGGCGGCGCTGCTGCACGAGGTCTCGAATTGCCAGTAGCCGCAGCTGACGCCAGCGGTCACCGAGCCTTCCGTCGGGCGGCCGGCAGGACCCTTAGGGGAACGGGTCGGCGATTGCGGCCGCTGCCGGGAAGCGAGGCGGCCGGCCTGTCGGAACGGGAGCGGGAGGTGCTGACTCTCATGCTGGAGGGCAAGGAGAACTCCGACATCGCCATGGAGTTGCACATCTCCCCCCACACGGCCCGGTCGCACGTCTCTCGCGTTCTGGCGGCCTACGGAACCACGACCCGCTCCACGCTGGCTGCACGCGTGGCAGCGTCCATGCAGGACACGAACACGGCCGCACGCGCGGGCGTGGCCTTGGGCGAGCTCACACCACGCCAATCCGCTGTCGTCGAGCATGTGTTGACCGGTGCGTCGAATGCGGACATCGCTTCAGGACTGGGCATCTCAGTGCGAACGGTGGAGAAGCATGTGAACGACGCCATGCACCGATGGCGGGTGGGCAGCCGGGTGGCGCTCATCCTGCGAGGTGCGGGCATCGAGGTCGACGCATGCCCCGAGAAATAGGCCGCAACCACACTGTCGGCGAGACGCTCCGTTGAGGGGTACTTGGGCATGTACACGATCGGCACGTCGACCGCCCGCCGGCTCGTCGGTCTCGCCGCGGCCATCGCCTTCGTGGCAGCGTCACTGGCCGGTTGCTCATCCGATGCGCCCTCTGACGCAATAGAGGCCTCGGCTGCGGACCGGACCGCTGAGATGGGCGTGCAGTTCGGTGATCTCGGGATCGCGGTGGTTCCGTTCGAGGGCGGAGACCCGCTCTACGAC
The DNA here is from genome assembly GCA_937902285.1 of uncultured Actinomycetes bacterium. Classification (GTDB taxonomy): domain Bacteria; phylum Actinomycetota; class Actinomycetes; order S36-B12; family S36-B12; genus UBA10649. The sequence goes on from CALGTB010000257.1 coordinate 4,276, forward strand.
GTGACCGGAGAGATCGTCCTGACCCTCACAGACTGGCAACTGTCCTCGATCGCCGCCGCGACGCCTCCCGCACCTGAAGGCGAGGACGTTGCCCGCCAATGGTCTGGGGTAGCCACCGAAGCTCTTGACGGCATCACTGCTGCGCTTCCGCCGATCGCTGGTGCGGAATCGCTGACCCCGACATCGGTCATTCAGGCGTGGTGGCGAGCCACGGATACAAGCCGAGCCGCTGCCGCGCGCGACATGGTCCCAGCCCCGGTTCGCGACTCGACGGGGACGATCCCCAGCGCTGTTCTCGCGCTCTTCGTCGCTGACGGTCTGGCAGACGCGGGTCGAGTTGTCGAACCCAGCCAGATATCTGTTGCCATGGGAGATGGGGATACGCGCATCCTCGCCCTGGGGACGGACGTGGCAGTCCCGCTGGCCGACGTGGACCCATGCGACTCGATCTCCTCCGCAATCGCCGACGTCAACGAGTTCCTTGACTCGATGGGCGAGCTCGGGTCTGTGATGAAGGGCGCCATCACCGAGGCGGTCGGAGCTCTCGATGCGGCGAGCGGCGGAGTGATCAGCGCGATCAAGCGCGTCATCGCGGTGGCGAACCTCGTCCTCAACACCGCGTCACTTCTCACCCCCTGGACGGTTTCACTCGCGATCGATCCGCCGACGGGCCAAGTTGTCGCGTTCGACAAGGCAGCATCCGTCGGAACCACATCGACCGTTACCGTTTCCCTCGACGGAGTGGCGGCTACGCCCCCAGCGGGCGTGCAGAGTTGCTTGGGTCTCCTCGGCATCGTCGATCCGACGAGTCAGCAGGGATCGGACCTCACCTGGGGAAGCTGGGACGGTTTCGTGGACAGGGTCAGCCCGTCCTTGATCACACCGCCGGCGAATGGCGGGCCAAGCCGGCTCGGCGCCGACAACACCGCGTCCATGACTGTCGGGTCCGGTGTCGAGGTGAGCGATGCGAAGAAGCACCTGCCCGTGGTTGATACAACTCCGTCAATCACCGTCTCTGTGGAACGCGCCGACGTGAAGAAGCTCACCAGTTGGATCCGCGCGCAGGACTCAGCAATCGTCCAGAGCGTTCTCGGCGGCACCTTGGAAGCCATCGCTACTGCGGTGGAGCTGGCGGCAAACCCCAACTCGACGACCCTCCAGATTCCTGTGGGCTACTGGGTTCCCGATGAGACGCCGGACCCGGATCCCGCCGACGTCGAGTCGCCGCCTGTCGCACAGCCTCCCGCGGATCCGCCCGCGCCGCCTGGCCCCGAGAACCTCATCGACTGCATGGACTACCGCATCGTTGAGCAGATCATGAAGGTGAAGGTCACTCGGATCGAGTACGGCGAATGGGACGGAATGAAGAACCCCTTCGTATCTGGGGAGAAGATCCAGGCATGCAAGTACTACGTCGGCGGCTCAGGCTCGATGGTCGTGATCGAACAACCCTTCTTCATCGCCAACGCAGACGCAGCAACCGACGCCGGATTCATGGGGATCCTGAACGAGCGGGGATGCAGCCTCGCGTCGGGGCTACTGGACACGGGGAAGAACGTCACGAGCTACTTCGTCTACAGCGGCGACACCCTGGGCGGGACCTTCCTCTACCAACTTGAGGTGAACCAATCGGCGAAGAAGCTCCGCACCCTCGCTGCCGCTGCCGGACTCTGCTAGCACCTATGGACCATCAACCCAAGGAGACGACCACATGACACGCACTTCAGCCCGCACCCGTCGACCGGCCGTAGTGGCCGCCCTGACCGGACTGGCCCTCGCGGCAGCGCTTGTCAGCGGGTGCAGCGGTGGAACGTCCACAGAAGGTGATGGCACCGTCGCTGCCCCGCAGCCCGTGGCATCCGATGGCGCGTCGGCGTCAGACCAATCGCCGGAAGTGCCCGCAGAGGAGGGCAGTGACGACGCTGGGGCAGCGAACTCGGGGGCGACCGTGCCGGACGGATGGCCGGAGGCAGTGCTCGTCCCGGCGGGCGAGACGCTGCTGACCACGCCGCGCGGTGGCGGCTGGGACCTGCTGATCCAAGGAATCGACGAATCCGAGTTGAGGTCGCTGATCGATCAGATGACCTCCGGCGGTTTCACCTCCCCAGGCGTGACGGACATGGGGGGCGGCGCATGGATCGCCGAGCTCACCGGTCCGGTCGGGGTCGTCACCTACTCGTACGAGGCAGGTGGCGCAGGCGTGCCGAACGTTCGAGTCGTCTTCGTGCCGTCGGGCTGACGTCGCCGGGACTGCCCTTCGGAGGAGTCGACTCCCGGCTGATCGGACTGGCCGCCGGCAGGTGAGCCATTAAGCGCCGTGACTTGCGCCTGGGAGTCTGCGCAACCGCGTCCACCCGTATGCAGTCTTCGCGCGGGAACGCTCCCCTTCACGAGCCAACGTATTCCCGTGCAACCTCTTTCCCACGAGGGATGACGTCGTTCACGTCCCGTCACTCACCCCACGCACTCCCCTCAGCGGGATCGGTCGCCATCGGCACTAGTGACGCAACCCGGTCCTGCCTGGGCGCAGCGTCTGGATACCCTCCCCGTACACGAGGAGAGGACGACCCATGCCAGTGATCGAGGTCGCGGATCTCCGACGCACGTATCACGCCAAGACAGGCATCCGGCGGCGGTCGTCACGCGAGGTCGAGGCCGTCCGTGGCATCTCGTTCGAGGTCGAGCGAGGCGAGCTCTTCGGCCTCCTCGGCCCGAACGGGGCGGGCAAGACGACCACCATCAAGATGCTGATCACCCTGCTGCTGCCGACCAGTGGATCGATCCGGGTCCTGGGGTTCGACGCGGTCACCGAGCCGCGGGAGGTGCGCAGCCGGGTCGGCTACGTCTTCGGAGGTGACCGCGGCCTGTACGAGCGGCTCTCGGGACTCGACAACCTGCGGTACTTCGCCCAGCTGTACGGCGTCCCGGCGCACGAGCAGATGGCCCGCATCGGGGAGCTGCTCGAGATGGTCGGACTGTCCGGGCGTGAACGCGAGCGCGTCGAGGGGTACTCCCGCGGAATGCGCCAGCGCCTTCACATCGCGCGCGGGCTCCTGCACAGGCCCGAGGTGCTCTTCCTCGACGAGCCGAGCATCGGCATCGACCCGGTCGGTGCCCGCGAACTGCGGGACACCGTGGCCGCCCTGGCCTCCACGGGCACGACCGTCCTGCTGACCACGCACTACATGTTCGAAGCCGACTCGCTGTGCGACCGCATCGCGGTGATCGCCGGAGGGCAGATCGTGGCGCATGGCACTCCCGCCGAGCTGAAGGGCCGGGTCGCGGACGGCAACGTCGTCGAGGTCGAGGTCTTCGGCTCCGCCGAGGGATCCCTCGACGCCGTGCGAGCGCTGACCGGAGTGTCGTCAGCACTCGTCGAGGAGCGCGGACAGGCCCAGGTCCTGGTCGTCCGCTCAGGACCTGGCATCGACGTCACGGCCCCCGTGCTGGGGTGCCTCAGCGGCATCCCCTTGGGACGAGTCGCCATGCGCGAGCCGACCCTGGAGGACGCCTACGTCGAGCTCGTAGGCGCTCAGGACGTGACGTGACCGCGACCCTGAGGCTGCTCGGAATGGGCTGGTGGCTGCAGATGAAGACCCGCAGCCGCGACCCCTTCGACGGCATCCTCAACATCATCTACCCGCTGATCTTCGCGACGACCGTGTTCATGATGTTCCGCGAGGGGGGCGACGAGTCCGCTCTGATCACCGCGGCCGTCGGCGCCAGCGTCATGGGCGTGTGGTCGGCCGTCGCCACGTCGGCCGCCGGCTCCCTGCAGAACGAGCGGCGTCAGGGGACCCTCGAGCTCCTCGTCGCGGCACCGGCGCCCTTCCCGCTGCTCGTCGTGCCGATGACCCTCGCCATGGCGACCCTCGGCCTCTACAGCCTGGTCGCGACACTGCTGTGGGGCCGGATCGTGTTCCAGATCCCGATATCCATCGACCAGCCCCTGGTGTTCGCCGCCGCTGCGATCGTCACGGCAGCGGGGATCAGCCTCATGGGCTTCCTCCTCGCCGTCACAGCCGTGCGCTACCGCGCGGCGTGGGCCCTCGGCACGGCGCTGGAGTTCCCCATCTGGATCGTGTGCGGGTTCCTCATCCCCGTCGCCACACTGCCCGAGTGGGTCCAGCCGATCTCCTGGATCCTGCCCCCGACCTGGGGCGTCGCAGCGATCCAGGACGCCGCCTTCGGCGGAACGCCATGGGTCAACATCGCCATCTGCCTGGGACTCTCCGCCGTCTACGGCGTCATCGGCGCGCTGCTCGCCGGCCGCCTCGTGAACGCCGCCCGGACCCACGCCACCCTGGCGCTCACGTGATGAGCGGCCCCGCATGACGTCACTGCGCATCTTCTTCCTCGGCGGATGGACCAGCTATCGGGCGCTGTTCGGCTGGCTCAGTCCCTGGATCCTCATTCCCACGTTCATCATCGGACCCGTCCTGCAGATCGTGTTCTTCGCGCTCGTAGGAAGGACGGCGGGAGTCGGCGACGACACGTTCTTCCTCATCGGCAACGCCATCCAGTACGCCTCCATCCCCTGCCTCTTCGCCATGGGCAACACCATCGGCGGCGAGCGCTACTCGCAGACCCTGAGCCTGCTGCTCGCGAGCCCGGCCCGGCGCGTGCCCCTGTTCCTCGGTCGGTCACTGCCGGTCATCGTCAATGGCCTGCTGTGCTCGCTGATCGCGCTCGTCCTCGGCTCGCTCGTCCTCCGGGTCACGATCCCGGTATCCGCGATACCCATGCTGGTCGTGGCCGTCACCGTTGCGGCCTTCTCCTGCACCGGCCTGGGACTGGCGATCGCGGCCCTGGGTCTGCGCGTACGCGATGTCGCGGTGCTGTCCAACATCGTCATGGGAGTCCTGCTGGTCTTCTGCGGTGTCAACGTCGCCCTCACCGCGATGCCCGACTGGATGGCCGCGATCGGCAACTCGCTTCCCCTCACGCACGGCATCGAGGCAGCCCGAGCGACCGTCGCCGGAGCGAGCGCGGCCGACGTGTCCGGGCTGATCGTCACCGAGGTCGCGATCGGCTCTGCTTACCTGGCGCTGGGCCTGCTCATGCTGGCCTACTTCGAGCGCGAGAGCCGTCGCAGCGCAACACTCGACCTCGCCTGACCCGCCGCGTCGTTCGACACCCTCGCACTCCGCGCACGATCCGCCAGGCCGCTCACCGTGCCCCGACCGCTCGTGCGCTCTTCGCGGTGCTCCCTGCGGCACGCTGGTCGCATGGACCAGGCGGGCACGACCCCCAACCTGGGCCATCGCATCGGCGCGGCCCTGTCCCCCGAGCCGGCACCCGTGCTGCTGCGCGCCGGCATCGCCGTCCTCATCGACATCGTGGTCGTCTACGCGCTGGTGCGGACCGCCCTGGTCCTGTTCGGGCACCCGGGCGAAGGCCTCACTCACGCCGTCCTCCCCGCCGTGTTCGGAGGCATGCTCGCCTTCCTCGGGTCACTCGGCGGAACGGTGCGCAGCGGACTCACCCGCGCCGCCGCCCTCTCGGCAGTGTCCCTGCCCCTGACCCTCCTGGCCGTCTCCTGCCGCCAGTGGCCGGTCGCCGCCGGGGTCTCGCTGGCGGCCATGGCGCTCCTCGCGGGAGCGCTGGCCTGGCGCGGCGAGCCCCTGGCGACGCTGGGCAGCCTGCTGCTCTACATCTACTTCGTGCCGTTCGTCTTCGGTGCCGGCTCCGGAGTGCCGCTCGGCTACCTGCTGCTGGGCTTCGGCGTCATGGCCGTCTGCACGGTCGCGCTGCGCGGCATCGTGGCCCTCGTGCCCAGGCACCGGGCGCCCGCCCGAGTGGCCGCCACGGACGAGGCGCACACGCATGAGCTGCCCTCGGGTCGGTTCGCCCTGCTCCCCCAACCGCAGCTGCACCGGCTGCGCCGGACGACCCTCCGCTCGGCCATCGCCCTCGGCGTCGGCGCAGCCATCGTGGCCTCCACGGGCGACCACACAGCGGTCTGGGTGCTCATGACGCTCATCGCCCTCGTGCCTCCGGGACTGCCGCTGACGATCGACCGGGTCCTGCAGAGGCTGGTAGGCACGGCGCTCGCCATGGTGGTCCTCACCGCCGTCGACGCGCTGGTCCCGCCGGGGCCGCTGCGACTGCTCGTGCTCGCCCCGGGGATCGTGGTGACCATCGCCTTCATCCGCCGCAGCTACACCCTCTCCGTGCTCGGCATCAGCACCGTCGCCGTGCTCGCGTACGCGCAGGTCAGCGCTCCGCTCGGCGAGGCGCTCGTGTGGCGCGGATTCGCTACGCTGCTCGGAGCGGTCATCGCCATCGCGGTGACCCTGCTCATCCCGGTCGGGTCGCGACCCCATCCGGTGTGGGCGCCGCCGCACCCGTCCGCACGAGGAGGCCCAGCGTGAGCCGAAGGATCCTCCTCGTCGACGACAACGCCGACATCCGCACGCTCGCAGGCATCAGCCTCGAGAAGGTGGGCGGCCATGAGGTGCGCACCGCGGACTCCGGGCAGGCCTGCCTCGACCTGCTCTCCGGATGGACGCCCGACGTTGTCGTGCTCGACGTCAAGATGCCGGGGATGGACGGCACCGAGGTGCTCGACCGCATCCGCGCAGACGAGGCCACCTCGGCAGTCCCCGTCGTCTTCCTCACCGCGAGCCTGGTGCCGGACGAGGTCGAGCGACTCCGAACCCTGCCGGTCTCCGGCGTCATGGCCAAGCCCTTCGACCCGATGACGCTGCCCGACGAGCTGGGGACGGTGCTGGGCTGGTGACGGACATGGCCGAGTTCGCCCGGACGCTCTGGATCGAGGCCCGGCCGATGGTCGTCGTCCAGGCCACCGAGGCTGTCGAGGCTGCTGAGGCGTGGGCCGCCACCGGCGACTCGGCGTCGTGGCGCCGGCTCGAGGAGCGCTCGCACCAGCTCGCAGGGTC
>CALGTB010000258.1 GCA_937902285.1 uncultured Actinomycetes bacterium
GTGACGAGGCCGGTCAGCTGCTGTGGGTGCGCCATCCGATTCAGTTCGTCGGTGCGGGAACGCTCCTGCTCGCTCTCGTCCTCGCCGCCCGATGGAGCGAGGCCCGTCGCGCCACGCCTGTCTCCGTGGCCATCGCCGATGCGGTCGCCCCGCCGGCTGAGGATCTGCAGCTGACGGCCACCGGAACGGATCACTGACGGCGTTCGCTGTCGGCTGCGCAGGCCCGCGGCGCTAGTGTGCGACCCATGAACATCCTCATCGGCATCGTCGTCGCGGTGGTCGTCGTGGCCCTCGCCATCACGCTCGGCCTGAAGTTCTTCAACACCTCCGTCGAGGAGGAGGAGAAGGAGAAGGGCTGGTAGTGGCCTCTCCCGACACGATCGTCCTCATCCGCCACGGGGAGAAGCCCGGCCAGGACGGGCCGCCCCATGGCGTCAACCGCCACGGCGAGCACGACGACCACTCGCTCTCCGTTCGGGGATGGACCCGGGCCGGTGCCCTGGCCGCCATGTTCGCCCGCGCCCCGCATGCCGACCATCCCGCGGTGGCCCGCCCGATCCGCGTCTACGCGACCAGGCCGACCCACACCGACCGCAGCACGCGCGAGCGCGACACCGCCTTGCCCACGGCCCTGCGCCTGGGGGTGGCGATCGACGACAGCATCGCCCACGGCGACGAGCAGGCGCTGGCTGATCTCGTCCTCAGCGACGCGGGAGACACGCTCGTCGTCTGGCACCACGGCGAGCTCTCCGACCTCGCCCGGGCGTTCCCGCTGGAGAACGCCGCCGACGTCCCTGAGCGCTGGCCGGAGGACCGATTCGACCTGTACTGGATCCTTGCGCGGACACCCGGCAGCTCAGGGCCCTACCGTTTCACCGTCGCGCCGCAGCTGCTGCTCGACGGTGATGCGCCCTAGCGCGACCGACCACCGGGGAGCCTGACATGGCGCACACGCGCGTACCGGTGGGAGCGCACGGATGACCCAGCCCGTCGAGGCGTCGCGCGGCGCCCGGTGGACGCGCTTCGTCCCGATCGCGGGCTGGCTCCCCCAGTACCGGCGGCGCCTCATCGTCGGCGATGTCCTCGCGGGGCTCGTGGTCGCAGCGCTGGCCATCCCGCAGAGCCTCGGCTACGCGGGGATCGCCGGGGTGCCGATCATCGTCGGCCTCTACTCCATCCCGCTGGCGCTCATCGCCTACGCCGTGCTCGGATCGTCGCCCCACCTCGTCGTCGGCCCTGTCTCCACGGTCTCGGTGCTGTCCGGAACGCTCGTCCTCGACCTCTCCCACGGCGACCCAGCGACCGCCGTCGGCCTCACCTCCGCTCTGGCGATCGGAGCGGGGGTCGGGCTGGTGCTGGGAGGCGTCGCTCGCCTGGGGTGGGCAGCGGAGTTCCTGTCCCGTCCCATCGTGACCGGCTTCGTCTTCGGCCTCGTCCTGCTCATCATCCTCGGCGAGATCCCCAGCCTGCTGGGCGTGCCCAGCGGGACCGGCGACGTGTTCCGGCGCTTCGCGGCCATCGTCACCGGACTGCCCGACCTCCAGCCGCTCACGGCGGCGCTGGGGGTCGGCGCGCTCATCGTGCTGTTCGTGGGCGCCCGCCTCGCGCCACGGATCCCCTGGAGCCTCATCGTGCTCGTCGGTGCCATCGCCGCGTCCTCCTTCTGGGACCTGGCGTCGGACGGCGTGGTCGTCGTCGGCAACGTCCCGACGGGGCTGCCGCCCCTGGGCCTCCCGGACATCGCCGCGAGCGACATCCCGCCGGTCCTCGTCGGGGGGCTGGCCCTCGCGCTGGTCGGCCTTGCGGAGGGACTCAGCGCTGCACGCCTGTTCGCCGCCCGGGAGGGCTACTCCATCGACACGAACCAGGAGCTGCTGGCCACGGGTGCCGCCAACGTCGCCGCGGGCCTGTCAGGGGGCATGGGCGTCGCCGGATCGCTGTCGAAGACGGCCGCATCGCGGCGCTCGGGCGGCTCGACGCAGATGACCGGGATCGCGGCCGCCCTCATCGTGTTCGCGGTGATCCTGTGGCTCGCCGGCCTGCTCAGTCCGCTGCCACGGACCGTCCTGTCCGCCATCGTCATCCAGGCCGTATGGGGTCTCATGGACGTGCGCGCCCTTCGCCGCTACAAGGCGATCCGGCGCAACGACTTCGTCGCCGCCATCGCCGCCATGGTCGGCGTGCTGGTCCTCGGCCCGCTCTACGGACTCCTCGTGGCGGTGGGTCTGGCCGTGCTGGGACTGGTCTACCGATCGAGCCGCGTCGAGATGGACGTGATGGGCAAGGTGCCTGACGAGAAGGCGGCCTGGGGCAGCATCACCAACCACCCTGAGCGGATGACGACCGACGGCATCCTCGTACTACGGCTCGACGTGCCGCTGTTCTGGGCGAACGCCACGCAGATCCACGACCAGGTCCTGGCGTCCGTCGACAGCCAGGACGGAGTCCAGGCCCTGCTGCTCGACCTGGAGGCGACCAGCCAGCTCGACACGACGAGCATCGACATGCTCGAGCTCCTCCTCACGCGGCTGCAGGAGCGCGGCATCGACCTCTACCTCGTGCGGGTGTTCTTCCGGGCCCGGCAGACGCTCGCACGCGCAGGCTTCATCGACCTCCTGGGCGAGCACCGCATGTGGCACAGCATCTCCGCGGGCGTACGGGCCGCGCGCCACGATGCGAACCTCCAGGGCAAGGCGCATCCGCAGGCCGTGAGCCCCTCCGACCTCGACGTCGGCGTCGCTGAGGATGCCACCGGCGGGGAGCGCATCGCCGTCGATCACGACGA
>CALGTB010000259.1 GCA_937902285.1 uncultured Actinomycetes bacterium
CCGGACCACGGTGGTCCACTGACGTGACAGTGCGCGGTCGAATCGCGGGCCATCGAAGGCATGACGGCTCGCGTTCGCTGATCGCAGTCGCCTGAACCAGTAGGCGACGCGCTCGAGCTCCTCCGCCTCGGTGATCACCACGGGTGCAACGGTCGCCAGCCGGTGCCATCGGATGTCATCGGCAGTCATCGTTATCGCGAGGCTGCGGAGGGCGAGTTCGACCTGGATCTGCAGCGCCTGCGCGTTCATCTTCTCGAGGGCGGCGCCCTGCGATGTCTGGCTGCCGTGAACACGGTAGGCACCGAGGACGGTCGGAAGGTTGTGCAGCGTCAGCTCATCGGAGGCCGTGCTCCACATGTCGTAGTCGAGGGAGTTCCCGTATGCCTCGCGGAAGAGGAGTCCGCGGTCGACGAACGCGGCGCGACGCATCATCACGGTGTTGCACGCCATCGGGTTGAGGAAGAGCATCTCGGCCCTGATCGCGGCGTGATCGCCGGGAAACCGCTCGACGCCGGCCGCGAACGACCCGTCGGGCTGCTCGGTGAGCAGGTCCGTCCAGGATCCGCAGGCACCCACCTCGGGGTGGCCTTCAAGGTAGGCGACCTGCGCCGACAGCCGTTCGGGGTAGGCGAGGTCGTCCTGGTCGAGCCAGGCGATATAGGTGCCGGACGCCTCCCTCATGATGCGGTTCCTCACCCCGACGAGCCCGGTGTTCGCATCGTTCGTGACGAGGCGGATCCGGGGGTCCGCGAACTGGCGCACGATGTCGGCGCTGCCATCGGGGGAGCAGTCATCGACGGCCAGCAGCTCCCAGTGCGGATACGAGCACGCGAGCACGCTGCGGATGGCGTCTGCGATGTGGTCCTCGCCTCGGTACACCGCCATCCCGACGGTCACCAGCGGTGAGGGCATGCATGGGATTCTAGACCGTGGGCGCAGACGGGCTCTGCGTCTATAGTCGGAGCCACATCCAGTGAGGGGACTTGCGTCGTGTGCGGCATCGCTGGGGCCTGCTGGTCCTCGGGCGTGGACCGCGCCACGCTGGGAGTTCGCCTGGACGCGTCGATCGACGCGATGCGCAACCGCGGACCGAGTTCGTCGGGCCACGTCATGTGGTCCCCCGACGAGTCGGGCAGCACCGTCATCGGGCTGGCGAACACGCGTCTCGCGGTCCTCGACCTCAGTTCCGCAGGTGCCCAGCCGATGACCACACCCGATGGGCGCTTCACCATCGTCTACAACGGCGAGGTGACCAACTACATCGAGATCCGGTCGGATCTGGCGGCGTTGGGGGTGCCCTTCACGTCGACGAGCGACACCGAGGTCCTGCTGAAGGCGTGGGCCCGCTGGGGCCGCGAGGCGCTCACGCGGGTCGAGGGCATGTACGCGTTCGCAGTCCTCGACCGCGGCGAGGCGACGGTCACCATCTGCCGCGATCCCTTCGGCATCAAGCCCCTGTTCTTCCGGCACCTGAGCGGGGAGGGTTTCGCCTTCGGCAGCGAACTGGCCAGCCTGCTGCCCCTGGTGCCGGGGCCTCGTCGGCTCAACTGGAGGACGGCGGCGCGATTCCTGTCGTCCGGCTATTGCGACGACAGCGTCGAGACCTTCATTGAGGGCATCAGCCATGTGATGCCCGGCACGGTCATGACCGTCGATCTCCGCACCATGACGATGGACCGATGGCAGTCGGGTTGGCGTCCGAGCATCCGCACCGATGACAGCCTGCGCTACGCCGACGCAGTCGACGGAGTGCGATCCCTGTTCCTCACCAGCGTGGAGAGGAACCTCCGTTCCGACGCCCCCGTCGGCATCGCGCTGTCGGGCGGGATCGACTCCAGCGCCATCGCCACTGCCGCCCACCGGGTGGACCCCGAACTGCCACTGCGCCTCTTCACCTACCGCTCCTCGGATGCGCGGACGGATGAGACAGAGTGGGCGGGGAAGGTCGCGAGGAGTCTCGGCGCTGACGTTCATGTCGTGTGCCCGAGCGCAGATGACCTGGCGGATGACGTCGACGACCTCATCGTGGCGCAGGGCGAGCCGTTCGCCTCGACGAGCATCTACGCCCAGTACCGCGTGTTCCGGCTCATGCACGAGCACGGCATCGTGGTCTCGCTCGACGGCCAGGGCGGGGACGAGGTCTTCGGCGGCTACCACGGCTTCGCGGGTCAACGGGTGCGCAGCCTCGTGGAGACAGGGGATCTCATCGGCGCGGCGCGCTTCGCGTCGGCGTGGGGAGGCTGGCCCGGACGGTCACTGCCGAAGGCACTCGCCCTGTCGGCGGCGGAGGTGGCACCGAGATGGTCCATATCCGCCGCTTCCCGGGTGCTGCCCGGCTACGCCCTGCCGGGAGTCAGGATGGCGGCGCTGCGCGATCGGGGCCTCACATGGGGCTGGCTGCCTGCCGCCGCCCCGTCGGACGGCCTCAGGGGAGTGCGGGTCAAGGCAGAGCTGCGCAGCGCCATGACCGTCCGCGGCCTGCAGGCGCTCCTGCGTCACGGGGACCGCAATTCCATGCGCTTCTCCGTCGAGAGCCGGGTCCCGTTCCTCGATCGATCGCTGGTGGACTACGTCCTGTCCTTCCCCGAGCACTGGCTGGTGGACCGTGCGGGAACCACCAAGGCCATCCTGAGGGCGTCGATGGTCGGCCTGGTGCCCGACGAGGTGCTGCACCGACGGGACAAGATCGGCTTCGAGGGGGACCCGTCCTGGGTCGATTCACGCCGGGAGGCGATCGGGCGGGCGATCGCCGATGCTCCGGAGATCGGATTCCTCGACAGGACGGCGATTCTCCGAGGCCTGGCCGAGCCCGCCGGCCGGGGGCGGGTTGGGGCCGACCAGGCCTGGCGGCTCTTCAGCCTCTACCGCTGGGCCGATCTGCTCGACGTCGACTGCTCCTAGGCAGATATCTCGGCGCTGGGAGACCCCAATGCTCCGGTATCCTTGCGATCCCGGGGCATTCCACGCGTCTGCTGAGCAAGGGCCGACTGGGTAGGGAGAGAGCACATGTGCGGGATCTTCGGAATCGTGTCGGACTCCTCGGTCTCCGCGAAGGAACTGCGCATGCTGGGCTGCAAGGCGGAGCAGCGGGGCAAGGACTCGAGCGGCCTCCTGCTCCACGGGGCTGAGGGCTACCGTCTGGTCCGGTCGAACACCTCGATCACGTCACTGCTCGATGGCTTCGAGCTGGGGACCCCGACGTTCGTCATGGGCCACAGCCGCCTCATCACGAACGGCCTCGCCGACAACCAGCCCGTCATGCGTGACGGCGTCTGCGTCATCCACAACGGGATCGTCGTGAACGACGCAGAGATCTGGCCCGAGATCGGCATGGAGCGGCTGCAGGGCGTGGACACCGAGGTGATCGCCGGCATCGCTGCCCGGGTCCTCGAGGACGGCGGCACGGTCGAGGAGATCTCCGCTCGTGTTCTCGAACTGTGCGAGGGAACGGTGGCGACGGCGGTCGCCCTCCCCGCGCTCGGCAAGCTCTGCCTCTTCTCGAACAACGGAAGCCTGTTCCTCGGGACGCGGGGCGGCAGCACCTACTTCGCCTCCGAGGCATTTCCGCTGCGCCAGCTCGAGTGCACCGACATCCGCCAGATCAGGGAGGGTGTTGTACTCGACATCCCCATGGATGACGCGATGGAGGTGATCGAGAGGTCTCCCGAGCGCGTGCGCAACCTCATTCCCAGCCTCGGCACACTTGCCGCAGAGGAGCGGATGCTGGAGACCCGCGAGTACGAGCTGCGCCGCTGCACCCGGTGCATCCTCCCCGAGACGATGCCGTACATCCAGTTCGACCCTGACGGCGTCTGCAACTACTGCGCCAACTACCGGCCGCAGGGAGAGCCACGGCCTCGAGCGGAGCTTGAGGCGATCCTGGCGCCGTACCGGCGCCCCCAGGGCGATGAGTGCATCGTCCCCTTCTCGGGCGGCAGGGACAGCTCGTATGCCCTGCACCTCATCGTCCGCGAGCTCGGACTCCGGCCGATCACGTACACGTACGACTGGGGAATGGTCACGGACCTGGGGCGGCGCAACATCAGCAGGATGTCGGCCGAGCTCGGCGTGGAGAACATCGTCGTGGCGGCCGATATCGGGAAGAAGCGCAAGAACATCGCCATGAACCTGGCGGCCTGGCTGAAGTCACCGAACCTGGGCATGCTGAGCCTCCTGACGGCCGGGGACAAGCACTTCTTCCAGCACATCGAGACGGTCAAGGAGCAGACGGGCATCTCGTTGAACCTGTGGGGGATCAATCCCCTGGAGACGACGCACTTCAAGGCCGGCTTCCTCGGGGTTCCGCCGGACTTCGAGGAGACCCGGGTCTACACGCATGGCCTCGCCAAGCAGCTGCGCTACCAGTCCCTGCGCCTGAGGGCGATGCTCCACAGCCCCGGCTACTTCAACAGCTCGCTGTGGGACACGCTGAGCGGCGAGTACTACCGCAGCTTCCACGCGAAGACCGACTACTACCACGTCTTCGACTACTGGCGCTGGGACGAGGGCATCGTCGATCAGGTGCTCGAGGAGTACCAGTGGGAGAAGGCCCCCGACACGCAGACCACGTGGCGCATCGGTGACGGCACGGCGGCGTTCTACAACTACGTGTACTTCACCGCCGCCGGATTCACCGAGCACGACACCTTCCGCAGCAACCAGATCCGGGAGGGTGTCCTGTCCCGGGAGGATGCCCTCGTGCTGGTCGCCGAGGAGAACCGACCCCGCTACCCGAACATCAAGTGGTACCTCGATGCGATCGGCATGGACTTCGCCGAGGTCATCTCGGTGGTCAACGCCATGCCGCGACCCACGCCTCGCGCGTCCCTGACGGTCTCGTAGCCACCGGCGTCCGCGGTCTCTGCTCCATTCGGCGGGCGGGACAGCCGCGGGCGTATTGTTGACGGATGCCAGAGACGGGTCCGCGGGTTCTCCACGCATCGCTCGTCCCGCGCATCAGCCAGGGCATCGCGACGCAGCTGGTGCTCGAGAGGCGAGCAGTGCAGGCGCTCGGGATTCCCTGGGAGACCGCCCTCTTCTCGCCGCGCTCGTCGCTGGAGCCCTTCCCCGAGCCGATCAACATGGGGCCTCCCGACCTGCGACAGGCCAGCGGCGGGTCCATGCCGGATCGCGTCGTGACGAACATCAGGCTTCGACGGGCGTTCTACTCCTGGCTGGCGGCGAGGGAGTCGGAGTTCGACGTGATCCTCCTTCGCTACAGCGTGCACGATCGGGCCCAGGCCAGGTTCGTGCAGCGCAGCCATGCCTTCACCGGGCTCGTCCACCATGCGTTCGAGGTGGACGAGCTGCGGGGGCTCGACGGCGTGACGGGGCGCGTGCGGGCCGGCCTCGAGTCGAGGATCGGGCCGTCCTCGATCGGAGGTGCTGACCTGATCGTCGGGGTGACCGATGAGATCGCCCAGCACGAGGTGTCGCGCGTCGACGGTCTGCGCACGCCGGTGCTGGTGTATCCCAACGGTGGCCCGGACGCGGTCGAGCCGGTCGCGGACGAACGCGTGGCCACGCCGCACCTGCTCTGCGCGTCGAGCTACTTCTCACCGTGGCAGGGGGTTGACCTCCTGCTCGACAGCCTCAGCTCATGCCCGCGGGACTTCGTCCTGCACCTGGCGGGCGAGCTCAGCAGCCGGGATGCGGCCGCGGCGGTTGGTGACTCGAGAGTGGTCGTCCACGGTTCGCTGACCCAGGCACAGATGCGCGACCTGGCCGCCGTGTGCTGGGCCGGCATCTCGTCCTTGGCGATCGAGCGGCAGGGGTTCCGCACGGCATGCCCCCTCAAGGTGAGGGAGTACCTGTCGATGGGGCT
>CALGTB010000260.1 GCA_937902285.1 uncultured Actinomycetes bacterium
GATGGCCCTGCGTCATGTCTCCGTGGTCCGCTACGACGCCTTCGGCGACATGGGAGGGCGATTCTCCTTCTCGGCGGCCCTCCTCGACGACGCCGGCGACGGCCTGGTCATCACCTCCATCCACGCCCGCAGTGAAACCCGCACCTACCTCAAGGGGCTGTCGGCGGGCGACAGCGACATCACGCTGTCCCCCGAGGAGCAGCAGGCGGTGCGGCTGGCCCGAGGGGCCGACTCATGACGCGGGTCGCCTACCTGGGCCCTCGTGGGACCTTCTGCGAGGCGGCGCTGCTGACGATGCCCGCCCTCGCCGACGCCGACCACGAGCCCGCGACCTCGGTGCAGGCGGCGATCGACGCGGTGCGCGACGGCACGGTCGACTCCGCGCTCATTCCGATCGAGAACTCCGTCGAGGGGTCGGTGTCGGTGACGCTCGACGAGCTCGCCAGCGGCCGGCGGCTGGTCATCGTCGACGAGGTGGCCCTGCCCGTGCGGTTCTCTCTTCTCGCGCGGCCCGGCGCGACCCTTGCGGACATCGGCAGCCTCGCCTCGCATCCCCACGCCCTGGCCCAGGTGCGCCGCTGGATCGACGAGACGCTTCCCGGCGCGACGGTCATTCCGTCCCTGTCGACGGCGGGAGCGGCCGCGGCCCTCCTGCAGGAGCCGGCGCCCTTCGACGCGGCCGTGGCGCCGCGGCTCGCCGCTGAGCGCTACGGGCTCGACATCCTCGCCGACGGCATCGGCGACACCGAGGACGCGACCACCCGATTCGTCCTCGTGCGCCTGCCGGGCTCCATCCCGCCGCCCACGGGTGCCGACAAGACGACGCTCAGCCTGTTCATGCGCCTCGACCAGCCCGGCGCCCTCATGGCCATCCTCAACGAGTTCGCCGTGCGCGGGGTCAACCTCACGCGCATCGAGTCGCGGCCGACCCGCAAGGCGCTGGGCGACTACTTCTTCAGCGTCGACCTCGAGGGCCACGTCGCCGACGCCCGGGTCTCCGAGGCGCTCATGGGGCTGCATCGCGTGTGCCTCGACGTGCGGTTCCTCGGCTCCTATCCACGGCACGACGGCAAGCAGCCGGTGCTCCGCGACGGCGTCACGGACTCCGACTTCTCCGAGGCACAGAAGTGGCTCGACGCACTGAAGGGAGCGAACGGATGAGGTACTTCGTGACGGGCGCGGCCGGGTTCATCGGCTCGCACTTCGTGCGTGAGCTCATGTCCGGTGCCTACGGCGTCGAGCCCACCCAGGTCACCGTCTACGACAAGCTCACGTACGCCGGCAATCTCGCGAACCTCGCCTCGGTGTCGGACGACCCGCGCTTCACCTTCGTCCAGGGCGACATCTGCGACGGCGACCTCCTCGACACGGTGCTGCCCGGCCATGACGTCGTGGTGAACTTCGCGGCCGAGACCCACGTCGACCGCTCGATCCATGGTCCCCAGGACTTCGTCGTCACCAACGTCGTCGGCACGCAGAGCCTGCTCGACGCATGCCTGCGCCACGGCATCCCGCGCACCGTTCACATCGGCACCGACGAGGTCTACGGCTCGATCGACGAGGGCTCATGGGACGAGTCCCAGCCCCTCCTGCCGAACTCCCCCTACTCCGCTGCCAAGGCGGCGGCCGAGCTGCTCGTGCGCGCGTACTTCGTCACCTACGGCCTCAATGTCTCGAGCACCCGCTGCTCCAACAACTACGGGCCGTACCAGTTCCCGGAGAAGGTCATCCCGCTGTTCGTGACCAACCTCATCGACGGCGGCACCGTGCCGCTCTACGGAGACGGCCTGAACGTGCGCGACTGGCTGCACGTTGACGACCACTGCCGCGGGATCGCGCTGGTCATCGACAAGGGCGAGCCCGGCGAGAGCTACAACATCGGCGGCGGCCTCGAGCTCAGCAACCGCGAGCTCACCGAGCGCGTGCTGGCCGCGATGGGCGCCACGTGGGACTCCGTCCAGCCGGTCGAGGACCGCAAGGGCCACGACCGCCGCTACTCCGTCGACGACAGCCGGCTGCGCGCCATGGGCTACGCGCCGCAGCACCACTTCGACGACGGGCTGGCCGAGACCGTGGCCTGGTACCGCGACAACGAGACGTGGTGGCGTCCGCTCAAGTCGGCCGCGGCGCTCTAGATGTCGGCGCCCACGACTGCCCGCCCGTCGAGGGGTGACGTGCGGTGAGGGTCCTCGTGATCGGCAGCCGAGGGCAGCTGGGCTCGGACCTGCTCGAGGCGCTCGCGGGCCGCGCGGAGAACGCCGTGCTCGGACTCGACCTTCCCGACATCGACATCACCGCTCCGCAGTCCGTTGAGCTCGTCTTCGCCGGGTTCGACCCGGACGTCGTCGTCAACTGCGCCGCGTGGACGGCCGTCGACCTGGCCGAGACGAACGAGGAGAGCGCGCTGCTCGTGAACGGCCTCGGGCCGCGCGTGCTCGCGGAGGAGTGCCGCAGGTCCGGGGCCTGGCTCGTGCAGATCTCGACGGACTACGTCTTCGACGGACTCGCCACGACGCCGTACCCCGAGGACGCCGAGCCCGACCCGCGGTCGGCCTACGGGCGCACCAAGCTCGCCGGCGAGGTCGCCGTGCGCGAGGTCCTGCCGGACAGCCACTACCTCGTCCGAACGGCGTGGCTCTACGGCCGCAACGGAGCCAACTTCGTCAAGACGATGGCGCGCCTCGAGCGCGAGCGCGACACCGTGTCCGTGGTCGACGACCAGCGCGGCCAGCCCACCTACTCTCTCGACCTCGCCGAGCAGATCGTGCGGCTGGTCGAGGCCCGCCCGGCCGCCGGCACCTTCCATGGCACCAACTCCGGCGAGGTCACCTGGTTCGGGCTGGCCCGGGAGGTGTTCGCGCTGCTGGGCGCCGACCCGGCTCGCGTGCTGCCGACCACGTCGGCGGAGTTCGCCATGGCGGCATCGCGACCGGCGTACTCGGTGCTGGGGCACGACCGCTGGGCCGAGGTGGGCCTTGCGCCCATGCGTCCCTGGCGCGAGGCGCTCGAGGCCGCCATCGCTGCTGACGTGGCGGGTACGTGACCCCTACTCGATCCAGTCCTTGACCCATTCGACGATCGAGTTGAGGCAGGGTGCGTCGACGTAGCCCGATGTTTCGAAGATCCGCTCGCGACTGATCGTCCGCACCTGCTCTGTCATCGCGAAGGTGGTCTGGGCAAGCCCGGTTGGTCCACTCAGCGCGATGTGATTGTCCCAAGCCCGGTCGCGTGACGTGCAGGCAACGACGGTGACCAGGGAGTCCACGGCCCTCAGATGGAGTTTCGTGGACACGACCACAACCGGACGCCTCCCCGACTGCTCGCGGCCAACACCGGGCCCGAGTTCTGCCCAGGCCACGACTCCGGGCACCAGAGCAGGAGTCACCATCCTTCTAGTCCGTCACCGGCCACAACGTCCCACTCGGCGGTCTCCTCGTGGTAGGTGCGCCAGTCCTCGGCTGAGGCTGCAGCCATCTGGCTGACAGCCCGCTTGAGTCGCTCCTCGCGCAGGTAGCGGGCGAGCAGCATCTCCACGACGCTGTTCGCCGTCATGCCGCGCTCGCGGGCCAGCTCGGCCAGGCGATCGCGCGTCTCGGTGCTGACCTTGATGGTGGTGGCCGTCATGCGGGAAGTATACCCACGGTATACCGAGGCCGACTAGACCTCGATGGCGTCGAGGACGTCGGCCACGCCGTCGCCCGGGATGCTGCTCGTCACCAGGTCGGCGGCGTCGAGGACCGGCTGAGGTGAGCCGCCCATCGCCACGCCGAGGCCTGCCCAGCGCAGCATGTCGAGGTCGTTGTAGAAGTCGCCTATGGCGATGACGCGCGCCGGGTCGTAGCCGCGCCGCTCGCAGAGGCGGGCCAGCATCGTCGACTTGTTCACGCCGCGACCGGCGATGTCCATCCACGCGACATCGGCGACGCCGAACACGACCGACTGGTAGCCGAGCTTCTCGACGAGGTCGCCGAAGCCCGTCTCGGCATGCTCCTCGCTGCGCACCACGAGCCGTACGACCGGCTCGCTGAGGAGGTGCTCCATGGGCACCTCACGGAGGGAGAGCCCGAGCATCCCCGCCCCGAACACCTTGGTGGCGCGGAACATGCCGTTCGTGTCCTCGACGGCGTAGACGGCGTCGGGGAGGTGCTGGAGGAGCTCCTCGAGCACCGGGCGCGGATCGAACGTGATCGAGTCGACGGTGGTCTCGGTCTCGACGCTGACGAGGAGGCCACCGTTGCTGCACACCACGAGGTCGTCGATTCCGGCGGCACGGGCGATGGGAAGCGTCGTCGACGGCGAACGCCCGGTTGCCAGGCAGACGCGGACACCGGCCTCCTGCACCCGCTCGATCGACTCCTGCACGCGCTCGCTCACCGAGCCGTTGTGGGAGATCAGGGTGTCGTCGACATCGAGCGCGACGAGCTGGGGGACGAAGCCATCGGGTAGTCGCATGATGAGGCCCACGCTACTTGACGACGGTGAACAGCTCCTGACCGCCAAGGAAAGGTCGCAAGGCGTGCGGGATCCGCACGCTGCCGTCGGGCTGCTGATGGTTCTCCAGGAGGGCGACGATGATGCGCGGCATCGCGCAGAGCGTGCCGTTGAGGGTCGCGAGCGGTCGGGTTCCGTCGGCGTCCCTCATCCGGATCCGCAGGCGGCGCGCCTGGAACTCGGTGGTGTTCGACGTCGAGGTGATCTCGCGATAGGTGCCCTGGGTGGGGATCCACGCCTCCATGTCGAACTTGCGGGCAGCGCTGGAGCCGAGGTCGCCGGTCGCGACGTCGATGACGCGGTAGGGGATCTCGAGCGCGTCGACGAACTCGCGCTCCCA
>CALGTB010000261.1 GCA_937902285.1 uncultured Actinomycetes bacterium
AGGGCCGACCTCAGGGTCTTGCGGCGCTGGGCGAAGGCCGCATCGATGACCGCGAAGGTGGCGCTGCGCCCGCTGGTGCTGGCAGGGGGCTCGCGACGCGTCATGCGCACCAGCCCGGAGTCGACGTGGGGAACGGGCCAGAACACCGACGTGCCGACGTTCCCGGCGGCCTCGACGTCGCAGTACCAGCGCGCCTTGACGCTCGGGACGCCGTAGACGCGGCTGCCGGGGCCGGCGACCAGCCGGTCGGCCACCTCCTTCTGCACCATGACGAGCACGCTGCGCAGCGAAGGGACGCACTGCAGCAGGTGCAGTACGACCGGGACGCTGACGTTGTAGGGGAGGTTGGCGACGAGCGCCGTTGGCTCGTGCGGGACGGACTCCAGGCGCAGCGCGTCCGCGACGATCACCTCGAGCCGGTCGGCGAACTGCGGCAGGCGCTCGTCCACGGTCGCGGGGAGGCGGCCGGCGAGCAGCGGATCGACCTCGACGGCCACCACGCGGCGCACGTGCGGCAGCAGGGCCAGGGTGAGGCTTCCGAGGCCCGGGCCCACCTCGATCACGACGTCGTCGGGCTCGAGTCGCGCCGACCGCACGATGCGGCGCACCGTGTTGGGGTCGGTGACGAAGTTCTGCCCCCACCGCTTGGTGGGCCGGATGCCCAGCTCGGTGACGAGAGCCCGGATGTCGCCGCCGCCCAGCAGCGCGGAGTCGGGATCCATCACCAGGCGCCGAAGGCCCGCTGGGCGTTGTCGTAGAGGAGGGTGCACAGGGCCGCGTCGTCGACGCCGCGCTGCGCCGCCATGAAGCGCACGGTGTGCGGCATCAGGTAGGAGGCGTTCGGCTTGCCTCTCTGCGGCACGGGCGTGAGGTAGGGCGCGTCGGTCTCGACGAGGAGCAGGGCGTCCGGCACGACGGCGAGTGCCTCGCGCAGCCCGTCGTTCGCCTTGTAGGTGACCGGCCCGGCGAAGGACATGAACCAGCCGTGCTCCGCGCACACCCGCGCCATCGCGGCATCGCCGCTGAAGCAGTGGAACACCACCGTCTCGGGGGCGCCCTCGTCCTCGAGCACGGCGATGACGTCGTCATGGGAGTCGCGATCGTGGATCACGAGGGCCTTGCCGAGCTCCTTGGCCAGGGCGATGTGCCGGCGGAAGGCGTACTGCTGTGCGGCATGCAGTTCGGGGCCGGTGCGGTAGTAGTCGAGACCTGTCTCCCCGACCGCGCGCACGACGTCGTCACGTGCGAGGACGGCGATCTCGTCGAGGTCGGCGTCGAGCGCCGCGCGCCCGCGCTCGACCTCGATGCGCGCGGCGTCGTTGGGATGGACGGAGACGCCGACCACGACGTCGGGCCTGGTCCGGGCCATCTCGACCGACGCCCGCGCGTACCCCACGTCGCAGCCGATCTGCACCACCTTGGTGACCCCGACGGCCGCCGCGAGCTCCAGCAGCGCATCGGCGTCGGGGACGTCGTCGCCGTGGAGGTAGCGGTCGTGCAGGTTGAGATGGGTGTGCGTGTCGATGACGGGCGCCGGCAGCGGCTCCAGGGCCGGCGGGTGGCTCACGGGGCGTCGTCAAGCCGCGGGAAGAGACCCTCGCCCTTCACGACGAGCGTCCCGGGCGGCAGCTGGGCCCACTCGCCGACGGTGGCGATGCGCTGCTCGGCCAGGGGCCCGAGGACCGCCTGGGCGCCGAGCTGCTCCCACAGCGAGGACATCGCCTTGGGCATCACCGGGTTGTAGAGCACGGCGATGGCGCGCAGCGAGTCGCAGATCGTGTAGAGCACCACGCCGAGCCGGTCGGCGTTCGCCGGATCCTTGGCCAGCACCCAGGGCTCCTGCTCGGTGACGTAGCCGTTCACGCGCTCGACGAAGTCCTTGACGGCAGTGATGCCCGTCGAGAAGTCGAGTTCGCCCATTGCCCGGTCGGCGGTCGACGCAGCCTCGGCGAGCGCCCGCGCGATCTCGTGCTCGGCCTCGGTGAAGTCGTGCGCGGCCGGCAGGACGCCGTCGCAGTAGCGGCCGACCATGGCGGTCGCCCGCGACGCGAGGTTGCCCAGGCCGTTGGCCAGCTCGGCGGTGTAGCGGGCGGCCATGTCCTCCCACGAGAACGACCCGTCCTGGCCGAACTGGATGGCGCGCAGGAAGTGGTAGCGGAAGGCGTCCGAGCCGAAGTGGTCGATGATCTGCTCCGGCGAGATGCCCGTGAGCTTCGACTTCGACATCTTCTCGCCGCCGACGAGCAGCCAGCCGTGGGCGAACACCTTGCGCGGCGGCTCGAGGCCCGCCGCCATGAGCATGGCGGGCCAGTAGACGGCGTGGAACCGCAGGATGTCCTTGCCCACGAGGTTGACGTCAGGGGGCCAGCACTCAGCGAAGCGCCGGCCGTCGGCCGAGTCGGGCTCGGCGCCGTAGCCCACGGCGGTGGCGTAGTTGAGCAGCGCGTCGAACCAGACGTAGATGACCTGGTCGTCGTCCCACGGGAGCGGGATCCCCCAGCTCACGCTGGAGCGCGACATCGAGATGTCGACGAGGCCCTGCCGGATGAACGACATCACCTCGTTGTAGGCGCTGCGCGGCTGGATCGCATCCGGATCGGCCTCGTAGCGCTCGAGCAGCAGGTCGGAGAACGCCGAGAGCCGGAAGAACCAGTTCTCCTCCTCGAGCTGCTCGACCGGGCGCCCGTGGATGGGGCACACCTGCTGGCCCTCGTACTCGCCGGTGCCGTCGAGGAGGTCGCCCGCGAGCTTGAACTCCTCGCAGCCCACGCAGTACGGGCCCTCGTACATCGCCGAGTAGACGTAACCGTTGTCGCGCACCGTCTCCCAGAAGCGCTGCACGCGCTCGATGTGCCGCGGCTCGGTCGTGCGGATGAAGTCGTCGTTGGCGGCGTCGATGGTGCCGAGGACGGGCAGCCAGGCATCCGCCACCAGGCGGTCGACCCACTGCTGCGGAGTCACCCCGCCGGCGTCTGCCGCGCGCTGCACCTTCGTGCCGTGCTCGTCGACGCCGGTGAGGAACCACACCTGCTCGCCGCGCTGCCGATGCCAGCGCGTGAGGACGTCTCCCGCCGTCGTCGCGTAGGCGTGGCCGATGTGCGGGGCGTCGTTGACGTAGTAGATCGGCGTCGTGACGTAGAACGCCTTCGCAGCATCGGGCATGCGTCGATCCTACGGGCGCGCCGGCTTCGCCCTCACGACTGCGTCGTAGACCTCGCGGCGCGGCACGCCCGCGAGCCGGGCGACATCGGCGATGGCCTCCTTGCGCGTGAGCCCGTCGGTCTCGGCCGCCTCCACCGCGGCGACCCAGCCGTGCTCGTCCTCCAGGCCCGCCGCCCGTCGGCGCTCGGCGGGGTCGGCACCGGCCACGACGACCGTGATCTCGCCGCGCACGCCGTCGGCCGCCCAGTCGGCGAGGTCGGCCAGCGTGCCGCGCCGCACCTCCTCGTAGGTCTTCGTCAGCTCGCGGCACACGGCCGCGGAACGACCCGGCCCCAGCCCGTCGGCGAGGGCGGCGAGCATGACGGCCAGCCGATGCGGCGCCTCGAAGAACACCATCGTGCGCGGCTCGGATGCCAGCTCGGCGAGCCGGGTGGCGCGCTCCCCCGCCTTGCGCGGCAGGAAGCCCTCGAAGCAGAAGCGGTCGACGGGCAGTCCGGAGACCGCGACCGCCGACAGGACCGCCGACGGCCCGGGCAGCACGGTGACCCTGATGCCCCGCTCGACGGCCAGCGCGACCAGCCGGTAGCCCGGGTCGCTCACCGTGGGCATGCCGGCGTCGGACACCACGAGCACCACCGCGCCCTCGGCCGCGCGGCCGACCAGCTCCTCGGAGCGCTCGCGCTCGATCGCGTCGTAGAAGGAGGTGATGCGGCCCGTCGGGGTGATGGCGAGGTCCGACAGCAGCCGGCGAAGCCGGCGGGTGTCCTCGGCGGCGATCACGTCGGCGGTCGCCAGCGCATCGCGCAGGCGGTCGGACGCATCCCCGGGATTGCCCAGGGGCGTGGCGGCGAGAACGATGCTGCCCGCCACCGCCCCGCCTTCCACCGCCCCATCCTGACAGCGCGCATACGATGACGCCGTGACCGGGACCTCCACGCGCGCGCCCGCGCTGCCGGCTCCGCCCAGCCGCGACGTCGCGTCGCTGCCGAGGCGGCTGTTCACCCCGCTGCCGTCGTCGGGACTGCGGGGGTGGATCGGCCCGATCATCGTCATGGTCATCGGCGGCCTCCTGCGGTTCGTCAACCTCGGCCAGCCCAACGCGATCATCTTCGACGAGACGTACTACCCGAAGGACGCGCTGTCGCTGCTGCGCTTCGGCTATGAGCGGCAGCTGGTCGAGGGCGCCAATGACCTCATCCTCGCCTCGGACGGCAACTGGCGGACCCTCGACGTCTTCACGGAGACGGCTGCCTTCGTCGTCCATCCCCCGCTGGGCAAGTGGACCATCGCCGTCGGCGAGTACCTGTTCGGCATGACGCCGTTCGGCTGGCGGTTCGCCGTCGCCGTGCTGGGCACCCTGTCGATCCTCATGGTCGCGCGGATCACCCGCCGGCTCACCCGCTCCGACCTCATCGGCACCCTCGCCGGACTGCTGCTGGCCGTCGAGGGCATGCACCTCGTGCTCAGCCGCACCGGCCTGCTCGACCTCATCCTCATGTTCTGGGTGCTGGCTGCCTTCGGCCTGCTGCTGCTCGACCGTGATCGCACCCGGCGGCTCCTCGCCGAGCGCGTGAGCCGGGACGGCATCGACGCCATGGCGACGGAGTGGGGGCCGCGGCTGGGCCTGCGCCCCTACCGCTGGGCCGCCGCCGTCGCGCTCGGCCTGGCCTGCAGCGTCAAGTGGTCGGGCCTGTGGTTCCTGGCGTTCTTCGCGATCATGAGCGTCGTCTGGGACATCTCCGCGCGCCGCGCTGTGGGAGTCCGGAGGCCGTGGGTCGCCACGATCCTCCGTGACGCGCCCGTCGCGGCCGTGTCGATGGTGGCCATCGCCGCCGTGGTCTACCTCGCCAGCTGGTCGGGCTGGCTGCTCACCGACGGCGGCTACGACCGTGCGTGGGCGGCAGGCCAGCCTCCGTCGTTCATCCCCTCGGCGCTCAGGTCGCTGATCCACTACCACGGTCAGGCGTGGAACTTCCATGTCGGACTCGACTCCGGGCACTCCTACGACAGCAACGCCCTGTCCTGGCCCTTCATGACGCGGCCGACCGCCCTCTACTGGGACGCGATCAAGGACGGCAGCCGCGGCTGCCCCACCGACAACTGCGCGGCCGAGGTGCTCGCGCTCGGCAACCCCATCATCTGGTGGGCGGCAGTCTTCGCCCTCATCCACCAGGTCTGGCGCTGGCTCGGGCGGCGCGACTGGCGGTCCGGCGCCGTCCTCGTGGGCGTGGCGGCCGGCTGGGTCCCGTGGCTGATCTACCTCGACCGGACGATCTTCACCTTCTACACCGTCGTGTACGTCCCGTTCGTGGTCATGGCGCTGTCGATGAGCCTGGGCACGGTGCTCGGGCCGTCAACCGCGTCGGCGAAGCGCCGGCGTGACGGATCGATCGCCGTGGGACTGTTCCTGCTCGTCGTGATCGCCGCCGCCTGGTGGTTCTACCCGATCTGGACCGGCGAGGTGATCCCGTACGAGTCGTGGCGGCTGCGCATGTGGATGCCGACATGGACGTGACCGGTCCCATGAGGCTCGTGGCACCGTCCGCCTCGCACCTGCCCCGCTACCTCGCGGCCGCCGAACGTGGCTGGTCGTCGCAGTCGGCCTCGATGGACCCCGTGTCGTCCGCCGAGGAGGGCGCCCTCATCAACCGCGACCCCGTCGACTTCATCGACGCGCTCAACGACCCCCTGCACCACGGGGAGCCCGTCACCCTGCCGAGCGGCGAGCAGGTGCCACGCCTGCCGAGCGTGCGGCGCTGGATGTGGGACGGCGACTACTGCGGGGCCATCAGCCTGCGCTGGCAGGAGGGGACCATGGACCTGCCGCCGCACTGCCTCGGCCACATCGGGTACGCGGTGGTGCCCTGGAAGCGACGGCTGGGCTACGCCACCTCCGCACTGGCCCAGATGCTCGTCATCGCCCGCGAGCGCGGCATGCCCTACGTCGACATCGT
>CALGTB010000262.1 GCA_937902285.1 uncultured Actinomycetes bacterium
GTGCATCGGCCGTCGTCCCGCGCCGACGTGGCGCGAGCGCACGACCGACTCCGCCTCGAGGAGGCCTTCACCCTGCAGGTGGTGCTGGCCCTTCGCCGTGCCGAGGTGCGGTCGCTGCCGGCCACCCGTCGCGCCCCCGCGCACACCCCGCTTCTCGCGGCGTTCGACGCACGACTGCCGTTCGAGCTGACCGAGGGCCAGCGTGACGTCGGAGCGCAGATCGTGGACGACCTCGCGCGCGACCACCCCATGCACCGCCTGCTCCAGGGCGACGTCGGAAGCGGGAAGACGGTCGTCGCGCTGCGGGCGATGCTGCGCGTCGTCGACGCGGGCGGACAGGCCGCCCTCCTGGCGCCGACGGAGGTGCTGGCGGCCCAGCATCACCGGTCGATCACCGGGCTGCTCGGGCCGCTCGCCGGACGAGGGCAGCTCGGTGCGGGCGACGAGGCGACGCAGGTGACCCTGCTCACCGGCTCGCTGCGCACCGCGCAGCGTCGCCAGGCCCTTCTCGACATCGTCTCCGGCGACGCGGGAATCATCGTCGGCACCCATGCGCTCATCCAGGAGCGGGTCGACTTCAACGACCTCGCCCTGGTCGTGGTGGACGAGCAGCACCGCTTCGGCGTGGAGCAGCGTGCCGCCCTCTCCGCGAAGTCGCGAGACGGATCCCGCCCGCACGTGCTGGTGATGACGGCGACGCCGATCCCGCGCACCGTGGCGATGACGGTGTTCGGGGACGTCGACGTGTCGACGCTCAGCGAGCTTCCCGCCGGGCGGGGCGCCATCGCGACGCACGTGGTGGCCGCACACGAGAACCCGCGGCACCTGACCCGAGTCTGGGAGCGGGTTCGCGAGGAGGTCGGTCAGGGACACCGGGTCTTCGTCGTCTGCCCGAGGATCGGCGACGACGGTGCGGCATCCCCGGACGAGGATCTCGGCGAGCCCATGGAGATCGACGTGGACGCTGCCGGGAGCGGCGACGCTGGCATCCAGCCCGCGCCCATGGCCGGGGTGGTGCCCCTGGCCGCCCGCCTGGCGGACAACGAGCTCGCCGGGCTGCGCGTGGGAATCCTGCACGGCCGCATGCCCGCCGAGGAGAAGGAGGTGGCCATGCGGCGGTTCAGCGAAGACGAGGCGCCCGGGTCGCTCGACGTCCTCGTGGCCACCACCGTGATCGAGGTGGGCGTCGACGTGCCGAGGGCCACCACCATGGTGATCATGGACGCAGATCGGTTCGGGATCTCCCAGCTCCACCAGCTGCGCGGACGCGTCGGACGGGGCTCGCTGCCGGGCCTGTGCCTGCTCGTGACCTCGGCCGAGGCCGGATCTCCGGCCCGGCAGCGACTCGACGCCGTGGCGTCCACGACCGACGGCTTCGCGCTCTCGGCCCTCGACCTCGAGCTGCGGCGGGAGGGCGACGTCCTCGGCAGCGTCCAGTCCGGCAGCCGGAGCTCGCTGCGGCTGCTGGAGGTGGCGCGAGACGAGGACGTCATCGTGGACGCGCGCACTGCAGCCGCCGCCGTGGTCGCCGAGGACCCCGACCTCGCCGGTCATCCGGCGCTCGCCGACGTCGTCGCATCCCTGCGTGAGGATGAGCACGCCGAGTTCCTGGAGAAGGCGTGACGCGCATCATCGCGGGGAGCGCCCGAGGGCGGAGGCTGGCGGTGCCGCCGGCCGGGACCCGTCCGACCTCCGACCGCGTGCGCGAGGCGCTGTTCTCGACCCTCGACAGCGAGTTCCTCGCAGCCGGGCTCGCCTGGGGCGAGGTCCGGGTCCTCGACCTGTTCGCGGGCTCGGGCGCCTTCGGCCTCGAGGCGCTGAGCCGCGGGGCGGCCGGGGCGGTCCTCGTCGAGAAGTCGAGGGCGGCCGCCGCGGTGATCCGTGCCAACGCGGACGCCGTCGGGTGCCCGGGGGCCCAGGTGCTCGTGCGCGATGCCCGGCAGGTGGCGGGGCTGCCTCCTCCGGATGGCGGGGTGGACCTCTGCTTCGCCGACCCTCCCTACGACTGGGCGGCCGCCGACCTGACGACCGTCCTGTCGGCCCTGCACGATTCGGGCTGGCTGTCCGACGACGCGCGCGTGGTCGTGGAGCGCCCGGCGCGCGATCACGCCAGCCCGCTTCCCGACACCTGGGGGGAGTCGCGCAGACGCGCCTATGGGGACACCGTGCTTTGGTACGGTCAGGTGTCCAGTGATCGCGCGGGCGATCGGCACCCCTACGGCGCCGACGAGGTCCGAGGCCGGGAGGGATCCCTATGAGGACCGCGGTGTGCCCGGGCTCGTTCGATCCCGTGACCAACGGGCACCTCGACGTGTTCGCGCGTGCCTCGGAGTTGGCGGACGAGGTCGTGGTGGCCGTCCTCATCAACCGGACGAAGTCGGGACTGTTCTCGATCGACGAGCGCATGGAGATCCTGCGCGAGGTCGTCGCGCCGTTCCCGAACGTCCGGGTCGACTCCTTCCACGGCCTGCTCGTCGACTACTGCCGCGACCACTCGATCAAGGCGATCGTGAAGGGGCTGCGGGCCGTCAGCGACTTCGACTACGAGCTGCAGATGGCGCAGATGAACTACCGCCTGGCGAACGTCGAGACCCTGTTCATCTCGACCAACCCGCTCTACAGCTTCCTCTCGTCGAGCCTCGTCAAGGAGGTCGCCAAGTTCGGCGGCGACGTGACCGGTTTGGTTCCTGAGGCCGTGTTGGTCCGGCTGCCGGAGAAACTCTCAGACACAATGGGAGCGCAGTAGCAGCCCTGCGCCGGCCCTCGGGGGCGCAGCCGACCAAGGAGCACGCCGTGGACGTTCAGGAAAGACTCGACGAGCTGGCCGTCCTGGTGGAGGACGCGAAGGCCATGCCCCTGTCCGCGTCCTGCCTGGTCAACCGCTCCCAGGTCCTCGACCTCATCGACGAGATCCGCCAGCTGCTGCCCGAGTCGGTGCACCGTGCCGACGAGCTCCTCGCCGACCGGGAGGCCGTGGTCCAGGACGGACGGCGCGAGGCTGATCGCATCCTCGAGCGCGCGCGCGCCGAGTCCGACCGGCTCGTGTCGGAGCACGAGGTCTACCTCGCGGCGGTCGACGAGGCGGGAGCCCTGACGCGGCAGGCGATGCAGGAGACGGCCCGGATGCGCAAGGAGACCGACGACTACATCGACGCCAAGCTCGCCACCTTCGAGATCACTCTCCAGAAGACCCTGCAGACCGTCGACCGCGGCCGTGAGCGCCTGCGCAGCCAGATGTACCAGGAGCTGGCCCCCATCCAGGACCAGCCCTACGACGACTCGTTCGCCGACACGGGCTTCATCGACACCGGTTTCATCGACGACCGCCGCTGAGCCGCCCCTGCCGCGATTTCACCCCCGGGGAGCCCCTCCGGTAACCTCTCCCGGAGGCCTCTAGCGAGGCCACGGTTAGCCGTGCCGACAGTGGAGGGTCCCAGTGACCGGCCTCGACCCGCTCAGCCCGCTCGTCCTCGACGTCCGGAGCCTGCAGCGCGCGCCGGGGTCGATGGTCACCGTGACCCGAGATGCTCCGGCCCCGGCTGGCCTTGGCGTCGCGATGGCTCGGGTGCCCGAGGGATCGCCAATCGACCTGGATCTTCGATTGGAGTCCGTTCTCGAGGGAGTCCTGGTGTCCGGAACAGCGGATCTCCAGATCGCCGCGGAGTGCTCGCGGTGCCTGGACCCGGTGGAATGGCATCAGGAGTTCGACCTCACCGAGCTCTTCCGCTATCCCGCGACCGACGCCCGAGGCGCGGTCGTGGTGGAGGAGGACGAGTCCGACGATCCGCTGCCCGTGCTCGTGGACGATCTCATCGATCTCGAGCCGACGCTGCGGGACGCTGTGGTGCTGGACCTGCCACTCGCCCCGCTGTGCCGCGAGGACTGCCTCGGGCTGTGCTCCGAATGCGGAGCACGGCTGGAGGACGATCCGCTGCACGCGCACGACACGATCGACCCGCGATGGGCGGCACTCGCCGCCCTGAACGAGCCGGACGCCCCGTAGTCCCACGCCGCAGGGCAGCAGTACCCGAGAGCCAGTAACCGAGCAAAGGAAGCACCGTGCCAGTTCCGAAGCGGAAGACATCCCGCTCCAACACCCGTCACCGTCGCGCCCAGTGGAAGACCACCGTGCCGACGCTGGTCACCTGCGTCCGCTGCAAGGAGAAGCGCCTCGCGCACACGGCCTGCCCGACGTGCGGCACCTACGCCAAGCGCCGCGTGCTGGACGTCTAGGCATTGGCCACCGTCGCCCTTGACCTGCTGGGCGGCGATGGTGCGCCCGGGGTCGTCGCCGACGCCATCGCCAGGCTGTGCGGCCCCGAGTCGTCCCAGCCCGGATCGCCCGACCCCGCCGACCTCATCGTCGTCGGCCCGGCGGCGGTCGCGCGCGAGCTCCTCGTGGAGCGGGGCGTCGATCCCGACCGCGTGCGCATCGTCGATGCCGGTCGCGGGGCCTCCATGGCCGGCAACCCGCTCTCCATGCTGCGGGCGCATGACGATGTCACGGTCACGGTGGCGGTCGGGCTGGTGAACGCCGGGCTGGCCGACGCGTGGGTGTCGGTCGGCCACACCGGGGCTGCCGTGGCTGCCGCCGTCCTCGGGCTGGGCAGGCTCAGCGGAATGTCCCGCCCCGCACTCGCGGTCGTCCTGCCGTCCCTCGCCGGCCCGGTCGTGCTCGTCGATGCGGGAGCCGCGCCCGACGCCACCCCCGACGTGCTGCGCCAGTTCGCCCTGGCCGGCTGGGCCTACTCGCGCTCGCTCGGCGTCGCCAGCCCCAAGGTGGGGCTCATCAGCATCGGCAGCGAGGACGGCAAGGGGGATCGCCTGCGCAAGTCGACGCACGACCTGCTCGCCGAGAGCCTGCCGGCCGTGGGCGTCGACTACGTGGGCGCCGTCGAGGGGCACGACGTCGCGATCGGCTCGCAGGCCCAGGTGTTCGTGACCGACGGCTTCACCGGCAACGTCCTGCTCAAGGGCATCGAGGGAGCGGTGAGGTGGGCGGCCTACCGCATGGGAGAGGCCTACGGCGACGCCGAGCCGGCCCGGGGGGTCGTTCGGTCCACCGGAACCGGCGACTTCGCCGGAGGCATGCTCCTCGGCGTGAACGGGGTCACGGTGATCGGTCACGGGGCCGGCACCGCTGACGAGATCTGCGCCTGCGTGCGCCTGGCCGACCGAGCGGCCCGTACCGGCCTGGTCACCGCCACCCAGCAGGCCCTGTCCTCCCTCACGGCCCGATGAGCATCGATCGGCGAGCGGCCGCGGGGCTGGCGGAGGCCGGCCTGGCGGCGGTCTTCGACCCCGCGATGGTGGCCCGCCTGCGCGAGGACTCCCCGCTCGAGGCCGTCGGGATCACCGACGCCGATCTGGTCTGCGTCAGTGACGCCGTCGGACACGCCGCGGAGGCCCGTGGACTGGTCTGCCTGCTCGGGGACGGCGACCTCGACGGCGTCGCCACGGTCGCCGACCTGGTGACGGCGATCGCCGGCGCCGCGATGCCCGGGGGCTCGGCATGAGCCCCGACCGCAGCGCGCTGCTGGAGAGCCTCGGGGCCACGATCGATCCCGCCCTGCTCGACCTGGCCCTCATGCACCGGTCCTACGCCTATGAGCACGGCGGACTGCCGACGAACGAGCGACTGGAGTTCCTGGGCGACTCGGTGCTCGGCATCGTCGTCACGGAGGCCCTCTACACGCGGTATCCCGACTGGACCGAGGGCCAACTGGCCAAGATGAGGGCGGCGGTCGTCAACGCGAACGCCCTCGCCGATGTCGCGCGGACCCTGGGGCTGGGGGACTACCTCTACCTGGGCCGTGGCGAGGAGACCACGGGCGGACGGGACAAGTCCTCGATCCTCGCCGACACCACCGAGGCCCTGTTCGGCGCCGTGTTCCTCACCGCCGGGATCGATGCCGCCCGCCAGGTGATCCACGGGCTGTTCGACCCCCTCATCGAGCAGGCCGCCGAGCTGGGCGCGGGACTCGACTGGAAGACGTCGCTCCAGGAGGTCGCGGCCGCCGCCGGGCTCGGGCTGCCCGAGTACCGCGTCACCAACGTCGGTCCGGACCATGCGAAGGAGTTCTCCGCGGAGGCGGTGCTGGGGGGAGCCGTGCTCGGCAGTGGCGCCGGCCGGTCGAAGAAGGTGGCGGAGCAGCAGGCCGCGGCGGCCGCGTATCAGCGCATCCGCGTCGAGCACCCCGACCTCGACTGACGCCATGCCCGAGCTGCCCGAGGTGGAGGTCGTACGACGTGGGCTCGCCGCGCACGTCGTGGGCCGCACGATCGACCACGCCGACGTCCTGCATCCGCGTGCCGTGCGACGGCACGAGGCAGGCGCTGCCGACTTCGCGTCGCTCGTCCGGGGGCGCACGATCGTCGCGGCCAGCCGCCGTGGCAAGTACCTCTGGCTGCCGCTGGCCGTGCCCGGCACGTCTCCCGACACCGCCCTGGTGGGACACCTGGGGATGAGCGGCCAGCTGCTCGTCGAGGACCCTGAGTCGGCCGATGAGGCCCACCTGCGGGTGCGCATCGGCTTCGCCGACCCGGGACCGGAGCTGAGGTTCGTGGACCAGAGGACCTTCGGAGGACTGGCCGTCGCTGAGCTCGTCGACGACGGCGCAGGAGGCCGGCTGCCGTTGCCGGTGGCCCACATCGCCCGCGACCCGCTTGATCCGCTGCTCGACGACGCCGACGCCGTGCGCCGCATCCGGTCGCGGTCGTCGGAGATCAAGCGGGTCCTCCTCGACCAGACCGTGATCTCGGGCGTGGGCAACATCTACGCCGATGAGGCCCTGTGGCGGGCCGCCGTGCACGGTGCCCGACCCGCCGACCGGCTCCCAGCCGCCACGGTGCGCACCCTGCTCGCCGCCGTCCGCGAGGTCATGCTCGAGGCGCTCGACGAGGGCGGCACCAGCTTCGACGCCCTCTACGTCAACGTGAACGGCCAGAGCGGGTACTTCGACCGCCGCCTGGCGGCGTACGGGCAGGAGGGGCTGCCCTGCAGGAGGTGCGGGACCCCGATCCGCCGCTCCTCCTTCATGAACCGGTCGTCGTACTGGTGCCCGCGCTGCCAGCGCGCCCCCCGCACCCGCCCTGCCCGGGAAAGGTAGAGTCCGGCCGTGCATCTGAAGAGCCTGACGCTGAAGGGATTCAAGTCCTTCGCGTCCGCCACGACGCTGCACTTCGAGCCCGGGGTGACCTGCGTGGTCGGCCCGAACGGCTCCGGCAAGTCCAATGTCGTCGACGCCCTCGCCTGGGTCATGGGCGAGCAGGGTGCCAAGTCCCTCCGCGGCGGCAAGATGGAGGACGTCATCTTCTCGGGCACCGCCGGTCGGGCCCCGCTGGGCCGGGCCGAGGTGGCCCTGACGATCGACAACTCCGACGGGGCCCTGCCGATCGAGTACACCGAGGTCACCATCTCGCGAACGCTGTTCCGCAACGGCGGCTCCGAGTACGCCATCAACGGGCAGCCCTGCCGGCTCCTCGACGTTCAGGAGCTGCTGAGCGACTCCGGCATCGGCCGCGAGATGCACGTGATCGTCGGCCAGGGCCAGCTCGACACGATCCTCCAGGCCACGCCCGAGGATCGCCGCGGCTTCATCGAGGAGGCGGCCGGGGTCCTCAAGCACCGCAAGCGCAAGGAGAAGGCGCTCCGCAAGCTCGAGTCCATGCAGGCCAACCTCACCCGCCTGCAGGACCTCACCGGCGAGCTCCGACGCCAGTTGAAGCCGCTCGGCCGGCAGGCCGAGGTGGCCCGTCGTGCGGTCGTGATCCAGTCGGAGGTACGCGACGCGCGCCTGCGCCTGATGGCGGACGACCTGC
>CALGTB010000263.1 GCA_937902285.1 uncultured Actinomycetes bacterium
CGGCGGGCACAGCGTCAGCGGCGACTTCCCCGGAGTCAAGCCGCTCACCGAGGACCTCGGCGCCATCGACGCCCGGGCCATCGCCACCATGCCGATCCCCGGCTCCGACGCGTCGCTGCGGGTGGGTCGCTACGGCGCCTACGTCGAGCGTGGTGAGGAGCGGGCGAACATCCCTGTCGACATGGCGCCCGACGAGCTCACCGCCGAGGTGGCGGAGAAGCTGCTCGCGGAGCCGTCGGGCGACCGCGAGCTGGGCATCCACCCCGACACGGGCTTGACCGTCGTCGCGAAGTCCGGGCGCTACGGCCCCTACGTCGTCGAGGAGCTGCCGGAGGGCGCACCGAAGTCGGCGAAGCCCCGCACGGGCTCGCTCTTCTCGGACATGAGCCTGACCACCATCACGCTCGAGCAGGCGGTGAGCATCCTCAGCCTGCCGCGGGTCGTCGGCACCGACCCGGCCGACGGCGTCGAGATCACCGCGCAGAACGGCCGCTACGGCCCGTACCTGCTGAAGGACAAGGACTCACGCTCGCTCACCAGCGAGGACGAGATCTTCACCGTCACCCTCGATCAGGCGCTGGCCCTGTTCGCGCAGCCCAAGCCGCGCCGCGGACGCGGCGAGGCGAAGCCGCCGCTGCGCGAGGTCGGCAACGACCCCACCTCGGGCAAGCCGATCGTCGTCAAGGACGGGCGCTTCGGCCCGTACGTGACCGACGGCGAGACCAACGCCTCGCTGCGCGTCGCTGACGACCCCATGAGCATCTCGGTCGAGCGCGCCAGCGACCTGCTGTCCGAGCGACGTGCCAAGGAGGCTCTCGAGGGCGGCGCCCCGAAACAGTCGACCAAGCGCGTCGTGAAGAAGTCGGCGGCGAAGAAGACCACTGCCAAGAAGGCCACGGCGAAGAAGGCGGCAGCCAAGAAGACCCCGGCGACAGCGGGATCGCTCTAGCCATGCCGTCGCACCAGCGCGGGTACTTCATCGCCTTCGAGGGTGGTGAGGGCGCCGGCAAGTCGACCCAGGAGGCCCTGCTCGCGCAGTCGCTGCTCGAGGCCGGCCATGCGGTCGTGCGCACCCGCGAGCCCGGCGGCACCCCCGCGGCCGAGCAGATCCGCCACATCGTCCTGAGCCCGGAGTTCGAGGGCCTCGACCCGCGTGCTGAGGCGCTGCTCTTCGCGGCGGCCCGGGGCGAGCACGTGGCCCGCATCGTCCGGCCGGCCATCGAGCGCGGCTACGTCGTCATCTGCGACCGCTACCTCGACTCATCCGTCGCCTACCAGGGCTACGGGCGCGACCTCGGGCCAGAGCACGTGCGCGACCTCAGCCTGTGGGCGACGCACGACCTGGTGCCCGACCTGACGATCGTGCTCGACGTGAGCCCGCAGGTCGGCCTCTCGAGGCTGTCCAACCCCGACCGGCTCGAGGCCGAGCCGCTGGAGTACCACGAGACCGTGCGCGCTGCGTTCCTCGCCATCGCCGCCCAGGATCCCGGTCGCTACCTCGTGCTCGATGCCCTCGGCGAGGTCGAGACGATCGCCGCCGCCATCCTCGAGCGCGTGACCGCCGACCTGGCTGCCGCGTGACCCCGGCGATCTGGGACCGGCTCATCGGCCAGCCGCAGGCGGTCGAGGAGCTGTCCCGCGCCGTCGGTGACGCCGAGTTGCTGCGTCGCGGTGAGCCGGGGCCGTCCATGACGCACGCGTGGCTCATCACCGGGCCGCCCGGGTCGGGCCGCTCCACGGCGGCGACCTGCTTCGCGACGTCCCTGGTCTGTCCGGAGGACGGGTGCGGCGTGTGCGAGGCCTGCCGCACCGCTCCGCTGGGCGGTCACGCCGACGTCGAGCTCGTCACCACCGACGGCCTCAGCTATCGCGTCGAGGAGGCGCGCGAGCTGGTCATGCGGTCGTCGATGTCGCCCATCAAGGGGCCGTGGCACGTCATCGTGGTCGAGGACGCCGATCGCCTCACCGACCAGGCCGTCAACGTCCTGCTGAAGTCCCTCGAGGAGCCGCCGCCGCACACCGTGTGGATCCTGTGCGCCCCGAGCGTCGAGGACGTCCTGCCCACGATCTCCTCCCGCACGCGGCACGTCCCGCTGCGCACCCCGTCCACCGCTGACGTCGCCGAGCTCCTCGTCGACCACTACGGCATCGACATCGCCCTGGCATCGTTCGCCGCGCGCGCGTCGCAGGGCCACATCGGTCGGGCCCGCGGGCTGGCCCGCGACGAGCACGTGCGCCTGCGGCGGCAGGAGGTCATGCGCATCCCGTTCGGCCTCCACGATGTGCCGTCCTGCTTTGCCAGCGCGGCCAACCTGCTCAGCGCGGCCACGGAGGACGCGAAGGCGATCACCGACCCGCTCGATGAGGCGGAGAGCGCCAACGTGCTGGCCCAGTTCGGCGACGGGGCGGAGGGCGCGACCCGGAGCCGCATCAAGAAGCTGGCCGACTCCGCGACGAAGGACCTGACCCGGAGGCAGAAGACCCGCCGCACGCGCACCGTGCGCGACCAGGTCGACCGCGCCCTGCTCGACCTCATGGGCCTCTACCGCGATGTGCTGGTGATCCAGCTCGATGCGACGGTGTCGCTGATCAACGAGGAGATGCGGCCGCAGCTCGGCCAGCTCGCCGAGCGCAGCACGGCGAACGACACCGGTCGCCGCCTTCAGGCCCTCGCCTACGGTCGTCAGCAGATCGAGGCGAACGTCACCCCTCAGCTGGCGCTGGAGTCGCTCATGGTCGAACTGAAGGACCCGTGGATCCGGCTCGCGTCGGCTTGATCGCGCGGGCCCTCGCCTGCACCTCGGCGCTGTTGGCCACGTACTCGTCCTTCTTCGCCACCGCCTCGGCCACGTAGGCCTTGACCGCCTTCTGGCTGATCGACTCGCCGGGGGCGAAGTCCCACGTCATGAGCACCGACGAGCCCTTGCGCAGCACCCCCTTGGGGTCGTCGAGGAGCACGCCGTAGAGGAACCGCAGCGAGACCCGCTTCTTCGTCGCCTCGACGGCGCAGACCCAGGTGCGCCAGTCGGCATCGATCGCGTACATGAGGATCCCGTACTTGATCGCCACGTCGAATCCCGGAAAGGCGCTGCGCACGGCCTTGTCCAGTGCGAGCACGGTCGGCTCGGCGGCGGCATCGACGCCGTCTAGGTAGGCCTGCAGCGCGGTCCGGGGCATGTGACCTCCCAGTGGTCCCCGCCATCGTAGATGCCGCGAGGCACCGCGCGGGCCGGGATTCCGGGTCCGCGCGGTGCCTCGGGTGGAGCTGGTGCCTACCGCACGTCGAAGCGGTCGGCGTTCATCACCTTGTCCCACGCCGCGACGAAGTCGCTGACGAACTTGGCCTTCGCGTCGTCAGACGCGTAGACCTCGGCGAGCGCCCGCAGCTGCGAGTTGGACCCGAACACGAGGTCGGTCCTGCTCGCCGTCCAGCGGACGGTGCCCGACGCATCGCGACCCTCGAAGGTCTCCGCGGCCTCCGACGTGGGGGTCCAGGTCGTCCCCATGCCGAGAAGGTTCACGAAGAAGTCGTTGGTCAGGGTGCCGGGTCGGTCGGTGAGGACACCGACCGGGGACTTCCCGGTGTTGGCGTCGAGTGCCCGCAGGCCGCCGACCAGCACGGTCATCTCGGGTGCGGTGAGGCCGAGGAGGTTGGCCCGCTCCACCATGAGGTGCTCGGCCGGTGCCGTGTGGTGCGCACTCAGGTAGTTGCGGAACGCGTCGGCCGTCGGCTCGAGGACGGCGAAGGCCTCGACGTCGGTCTCCTCCTGCGTGGCATCCGTGCGGCCCGGGGTGAACGGGACGGACACCTCGACGCCCGCATCGCGCGCCGCGTGCTCGATGGCGGCGGAGCCGGCGAGCACGATGAGGTCGGCCATCGAGACCGTGGCGCCACCGGCCGGCTGGCCCTCGTTGAAGCGGGCCTGGATGCCCTCCAGTGCAGCGAGAACCGTCGCGAGGTCGGCCGGGCTGTTGACCGCCCAGGTGCGCTGCGGCTCCAGGCGCACCCGCGCGCCGTTGGCACCGCCGCGCTTGTCGGTGCGGCGGAAGGTGGACGCGGACGCCCACGCCGTGGCGACGAGCTGCGAGACGCTCAGGCCCGACGCGAGGACGCTGGCCTTGAGCACCCCGATGTCCTCGGTGCTGAGCTGCGGGCCGGTCGCGGCCGGGACCGGGTCCTGCCAGATGAGGGTCTCGGTCGGCACCAGCGGGCCGAGGTAGCGGCTGACCGGGCCAATGTCGCGATGGGTGAGCTTGAACCACGCCCGCGCGAACGCGTCGGCGAACGCCGACGGATCTGCCTGGAAGCGCCGGGAGATCGGCTCGTAGATGGGGTCGACGCGCAGCGCGAGGTCGGACGTCAGCATGACCGGAGCGTGCCTCTTCGTGGGGTCCTGCGGGTCGGGAACCGAGACGGCGGCTGCACCGTCCTTGGGCACCCAGTGCTTCACGCCCGCCGGGCTCGTCGTCAGTTCCCACTCGTACCCGAACAGGATGTTGAAGTAGTCCCCATCCCACCGCGTCGGGTTGTAGGTCCAGGCGCCTTCGAGGCCGCTGGTGATGGTGTCGTCGCCGTTGCCGGTTCCGTAGCTGTTGTGCCAGCCGAGGCCCATGAGCTGCAGCGGTGCGGCCTCGGGCTCGCGTCCCACGTACTCGTTCGGATCGGCCGCGCCGTGCGTCTTGCCGAAGGTGTGGCCGCCAGCGATGAGCGCGA
>CALGTB010000264.1 GCA_937902285.1 uncultured Actinomycetes bacterium
GCGCGTAGTAGCTCCCGTCGATGGTGCGCACCGACACGATCCGACCGCCGACGGGAGCGTGCCAGCGGTGGTAGCTCTCGGCGCTGAGGTACGCCTGATACACCGTCCCGCCGACGAACTGCTCGTTCACGGGGTCGTCGTCGAAGATGTGGCGCAGCGAGTAGGGCTGACCCTTGATCCAGAAGCGGTCGACGCGCTTGACGTCCCTCTCGATCCGGTACGGGGCCGACTCGCACGCCGACACGACGACGTTGTCGTTGGACGGTGCTGAGACAGGCCGGCGCCCGGGTCGGAACTCCCGGGTGAAGAAGGCATCCCAGGATCCGAAGCCGTGGAAGGGGACCGACGGATCGCAGACGAAGTCCTCGACGAACCCGGGCATCTGCTTCCTGGCGTTCCGCCCGAACCAGCCGTGCTTGGGATGGCGGCTGATCACGTAGCGCGACTCCGGCGAGGTGAGGAAGGCTCCCCACTCGTTCAGGATCTTCTTGAACTGCGCGTTGACGCGTGGGTCGAGGAAGGCAGCCACGCCAGCCGGCGTGCCCATCGGCCAGTCGATGATCGCGTTGATCGGGAAGCCGACGAAGCCGGTGAGGTTGAAGACCGGAGCGGTGCCGAGGATGTGGTTGATGAGGCGGATCATGTGCCGGTAGTCGCGCACCTGGGGAGCGCCCCCCGGCGTCCTGTCGTAAGGCGGCTCGTGGGGGACCTGCGCGAACATCTGGTGGAAGTACATGTAGAGCGCCGGATCGGACTCGATGAGGTCCTGCAGCTCCTGCATGACGGGCCGCAGCGGCTCGTCGGTGCTGTCGACCTCGCGCACGAGCTCGGTCAGCCACTCGTCGAGGATCCGCTGGTCCTGGGGCAGCCATCGGCCGACGCGGTAGGGGTGCCGTGCCGGCAGGGTGGCGGAGACAGGGCCGAATCCTGTGCCCTTGCCGAGAGCGAGGGCAGGCGGTGCGGCGGCGGCGACCGCCGTGACGCCTGCGGTGACGGTGGCGGCCCTGAGCAGATCGCGGCGAGAGATGGGCATGACGTTGCCTCACTTCCGGCGCGACGACGCGCCTATGAGGAGTCTTCTCCTTGACAGTCGTCGATGACGGGTTGAACCGAGGCCCGTCCGAAGGGCAGTCGATCCGGGCGACCGAACCATGCTCGATCCGACCTGGGGCCCGCTGACGTGTCGATAACGCAACAATGGCAACGCCTTTCGTCGATCGAGGTACCTCGAGCGGCTGGGGGCATCTGGCCCAAGGGGTGCGACGTGGGGAACCGGCACCAGAGCTCACCTCGCGTTGGCGGCCAGCCGGACCGAGGGACCCACGCCACTGTCGGTGGGGTGCAATGCGGAGTACGGTGCCAATATGAATCGAAGACTGATCGTCTTCACTGCTGTCGCTTCTTTCGTCTTCCTCTTCGCTGGGCAGGCTCCCGCTGCCACTGCCGAAGACCAGTCCGCCCCGCAAGCCGTGTCCCTCGCCATTCCGCGAGCATCCGTCGTCCTGGCTGAGACAGGTAAGGGTCCGATCGCCGTGGTCGTCGATCCGTTCGGCGGCGTGTACACGGCTGATTCGCGGGCCAACACCGTCACGAAGATCACCCCCGAAGGCGACTCATCCGTCCTGGGCACCACGGGGCAGGCGCCGACCGCGCTTGCACTGGATTCGGCAGGCAACGTCTACACGGCCAACAGCGGCGACAACACGGTCACCAGGATCACCCCTGGCGGCGTGTCGACGCTGTTCGGCTCGACCGGCAACAAGCCGATGGGGATCAAGGTCGACGCATCCGGGAACGTCTACACGTCCAACTACCTCGACAGCACCGTCACGAAGATCACCGCCGCCGGCGTCTCATCGACGTTGGCTGCGACGGGCAAGCACCCACTGGGCCTCACGCTGGACCCGGCGGGCAACGTCTACACCGCCAACGAGGGCTCCGACACGGTCACGAAGATCACTCCTGCCGGGACCCCGTCGACGTTCGGTACCACGGGAGGCTGGCCGCAGGCGATTGCGATCGATGACTCCGGAAGCCTCTACACGGCCAACTG
>CALGTB010000265.1 GCA_937902285.1 uncultured Actinomycetes bacterium
GGGCGCCGCGCTCGGCGCGCTGCTGCCCGTCGGGGGGGCGCCCGGCTTCGTGCTCGCGGTGGGCTGCCTCATCACGATCCCGCGGCTTGCCCGACGGCTCGAGCCCCGCGCGGTCCGCGAGAGACGGACGGCCCTGGCCGCCCAGGCCCCGCTCGTCGCGGACCTGCTGGCGGCGACGATGGCGGCGGGCTCGCCCGTGCCCACCGCGGTCAGGGCCGTGTGCGAGGCGCTCGACGATCCGGCACGTTCCGCGCTGCGGCCGGTGCTGGCCGCGCTCGACCTGGGCGCCGACGCGCGCGCCGCCTGGCAGCCGGTGCTCCACGACGCCTCTCTCGGGGCGATTGCGGCAGCGGCCGTCCGCACGGCCGACAGCGGGGCTCCCCTGGCGGCCCTGCTGACCCGTATCGCCGACGACCTGCGGCGCGAGCACCGGGTGCTCGTCGGCGTGGCCGCTCGCAGTGCGGGAGTGCGAGCGGTGCTGCCGCTGGCGGCGTGCTTCCTCCCGGCCTTCCTCCTGCTGGGGGTCGTGCCCGTGGTGGCCTCACTCGCGGGCGGGCTGCTCGGCTAGCGCGCTCCACAGGCGGTCGGAGTCGTGGTCCACCGCCCCCAGCGGCCGTCACGCCCCTGCCCGTGCAACCGGTCCGCGGCGAGGGTGACGGCACGGCGGATCACGCCGGTGCCGAGATCCGGCACAGCCGCATCCGCGGCAGTCGAGAGGGGACACCATGCGCACCATCACCCAGGTGACGAGGAAGGCCGCACGGAGGCGCGATGGCATCAGCGTCAGGAGCGACGCCGGGATGTCGACGGCGGAGTACGCCGTCGGCACCGTCGCGGCAGCCGGGCTCGGCGGCATCCTCATCAAGCTGCTCACGAGCCCCGAGGTCCGCGACCTCATCTGGAGCGTGCTGTCCAACGCCTTCCAGTCGCTGTTCGGCTAGCGATGCCGGACGGCTTCCGCGTGCTGGGGCGGTGCCGCACCGCCGCCCCAGCACGCGATGCTGATCGGGGCAGTGTGCTGCTCGAGACCGCGCTGGCGGTTCCCCTGCTGATGGCAGTGGCCGTCGCGCTCGCCTGGGGCCTGTCGCTCGCGACGACGTCGGCCGCGCTCGGCGATGCCGCCCGCACCGCAGCCCGGTCGCTGGCCCGGGGCGAGGACCTTGGAGAGGTGCTTGATCGTGCCCGCGCCGCCGTGCCGGGCGCGCAGGTCGTCGTCGACGAGTCCGGCGCGGAGACGACGGTCCTCGTGCGGGTCGATGTCTCGCCACCGGTCCCGATGCTGCAGGGCGTGTCGATGACGCTGGCCGAGCGCGTGGCCATCCCGCGGGAGTGGGCGTGAGTCGCCGGCTCGCACGGGCCTCCGGTGACGCACGGGGCGATCAGGGTGCGGCGGTCGTGTGGACCCTCGCTCTCATCCCCCTGCTCCTGCTGGCGTTCTCGGCCTCCGCGGTCGCCGGTGCGCTCGCCGTGGCGCGGCAGCGGGTCGCGACCGCAGCCGACGTGGCGGTGCTGGCGGCGGCCCAGGCTCTCGCC
This sequence comes from uncultured Actinomycetes bacterium, assembly GCA_937902285.1. GTDB lineage: Bacteria > Actinomycetota > Actinomycetes > S36-B12 > S36-B12 > UBA10649. The sequence continues at coordinate 1,534 of CALGTB010000265.1, forward strand.
GATCCCTGCGCCGCCGCCGACCGGGCCGCTCACGCGAACGGCACCACGCTGGTCGCGTGCTCGGTCGAGGCCGACGACGTGACAGTGACGGTGTCGCGGCCGGCGCCTGAGCTGGTCGTCAGGATCGCGGGGATGCTCGGCGGCGACCCGCCCGACCTGAGCTCGACCGCGCGTGCGGGGCCGCCCTGACTCAGATGACTGAGTCGCGAGCGCCGCCCGACAGCGGTGGCGCGGCCCCGGCAAGGTCGGCGAGCACGAGGTCGAGCAGGGTCACGGCGAGGTCCTTGTCGAGCGGGTTGTTGCCGTTGCCGCACTTCGGCGACTGCACGCAGCCGGGGCAGCCCGCTTCGCACGCGCAGTCCGCGATCGTGCTGCGCGTGGCGGCCAGCCACTCGTGTGCGACGCGGTATCCGTGCTCGGCGAAGCCGGCCCCGCCCGGGTAGCCGTCGTAGACGAACACCGTGGGCCGGCCCGTGTCGGCGTGGACGGCCGTCGAGACGCCGCCGAGGTCCCAGCGGTCGCAGGTCGCGAACAGCGGCAGGAGGCCGATGGACGCGTGCTCGGCCGCGTGCGCCGCACCGGGGATGTCGGCCGCGGTGATCCCGGCGTCGATGAGCACCGCCTCGGGCAGCGACCACCACACGGCACGGGTGCGCAGCTCCTGCACCGGCAGGTCGAGGGCCTGCTCTCCCAGCGACTCGCCCGTGGTGCGGCGCCGCTGGAACGACACCACCTGCGAGCTCACGTCGACGACACCGAGGCACAGCTCGAGCCTGCCCAGCACCTGCGATTCCTCGATGGCGACGATGCGGATGTCGCTGGTGCTCCTCGCCAGCGTCGTGTAGTCGACCTCCTGCTCGACGACCGTGGCGACCGCGTCATCGAGATCGAGCGCGGTGACGACGTGGGTCACTCCGAGGTGCACGTAGACCGCGCCCTCGTGCACCGTCGACGCGGCCGCGGCGCGGTCGACGGTGCCGAGCAGGCGCCCCGTGCCGTCCTCGACCACGCGCACCGGCGCGCCGCCCGAGCCGCGCAGGTCGGTGAGGTCGCTCGCCCGCTCGCGTCGGGTCCAGTACCAGCCCCCGGGCCGCCGGCGCAGCATGCCGCCGGCGACGAGGTCGTCGACGACGTCGAGTGCGGTCGGCCCGAACTCGCGGGCGATGGCGTCCTCCGTCAGAGGCACCTCGGCCGCCGCCGCGCACAGGTGCGGCGCGAGGACGTACCGATTGGCGGGGTCGAACACCGTCGCCTCGACGTCGCGGCCGACGATCACGTCGGGGTGATGCACCAGGTAGGAGTCGAGCGGGTCGTCACGGGCGACGAACAGGCCGAGGGCCGGCACGCCGGCACGGCCGGCGCGTCCGAACTGCTGCCACAGGCTGGCCCGGGTGCCGGGCCAGCCGGCCGTGATGACGACGTCGAGGCCGCTGATGTCGATGCCCATCTCCAGGGCGCTGGTGGTGGCCAGTGCGCGGATGGTGCCGTAGCGCAGTCGGCGCTCGAGGTCGCGGCGCTCCTCGGGCAGGTAGCCGCCGCGGTACGCCGACACCTGCCCGGCGAGAGCCGGATCGACGTCGACGAGGAGGTCGCGCGTCATCAGTGCGGTCGCCTCCGCGCCGCGCCGGCTGCGGATGAACGCGAGGGCCTGCCG
>CALGTB010000266.1 GCA_937902285.1 uncultured Actinomycetes bacterium
TGAACCTGCTGTACGCGCGGCGCAACGACGAGCGCGCGCTGGCCAACGATGCGGTGTTCATCGTCGAGTGCGCGGGCATGGTCGCCGTCACGTGGGCGGTGACCAGTGGCGGGCGCTCGTGGGGCCCGCCGGGCCTCGACACCGTGCCCGATCACGTGTGGATCCTGGTTGTCGTCTGCGCGTTGGTGCTGCTCGGATCCACGCTGCATGTGAAGTCGCTGATTCGCGAGCGTCGCGATCCGAGGTTCGCGCGGGCGTCCCTCACGGTCGCCGTCGCATCGGTGCCCGCTGCCCTGGCGCTGGGAGCGTGGTGGGGCTGGGCCGCGGGACTGTGGCTCGTGGTGCCCTTCGCCGTGCTCGCGGCACGCGCCTTCCTCGTTCCCCGCCGCTCCCTGCGCCCGGGCGCGATCGGCGTCATCGAACTCGGCTGCTTCGTGTTCGTCGTGGCTGCCGCCATCCTGGCGTCCGCGTGAGCGGCCCCAGGGATGCCGGTCGCCCCGACATCGCGAGTCGGGACGACATCTCGACCCTCGTCGTCGCCTTCTACGGCCGTGCGTTCGAGGACGACCTGCTCGGACCGGTATTCGTGGATGTCGCCCAACTCGACCTCGACGCCCACCTGCCCGTCATGTGCGACTTCTGGGAGACCGTGATCCTGCGTGCGGGCAAGTATCGCCGGAACGCACTGCAGGTCCACGCGGACCTCCACGGGAAGTCCCCGCTCACGCCGGAGCACTTCGGCCGCTGGCTGGACCTGTGGACAGCGACCGTCGACGCCTTGTTCTCGGGCGAGAGGTCCGAGCTGGCGAAGGTCCAGGCGACCCGGATCGCCTGGTCGATGAGTCGTCGCCTGATGGGCGAGTCAGGGAGTGAGTTCGTCACCCTCCAGCGGGCGTCAGCAGGGCTTCTCGGCACCGGGGCGGGCGTAGAACCACCAGGAGATGCCGCCCGCGATCAGGGCGAAGACCACGCCCATGGAGAAGAAGAGCAGCGGTGAGATGTAGGCGAGCATGACGCCGAAGATGAACGGGCCGTACGCGGCGATGGCCGATGTCCACCCGATGACGCCTCCTGCCTGCCGACGCTCGAAGATCATCGGCATCTGCTTGAAGGTGCTGGCGTTGCCGACTCCCGCGAAGAAGAAGATCGTGAGCATTCCGTACAGGAACTGCGGGAACTGGTCGGCTGATGTCGGCGAGAGCTGGAAGCAGGTGTAGAGCGAGGCCAGCGAGATGCCGATCGTCGCGACCACCGTCATGCGTCCGCCGCCGACCCGGTCCGCGATCGGGCCGGCGATGATGCGCGCCGCCGAGCCGATGAGGGCGCCGAGGAAGGCGTACTTGACGGGGTCGATGCCGGCGTCGCCGAACGCCTTCGTGCCGTAGAGGTTGTTGATGAGCAGGGCGAAGCCGGCGGCGAGACCGGAGAACGTGCCGAAGGTGATGACGTAGAGGTAGGTCATGATCCAGGTGTGCTTGTTCTTGAAGATGTCCATCTGCTCGCGGATGCCGCGGGCCTGGACGGGAACGCTGCGCAGCAGGAACCAGGCGAGGATGACCGCGACGATGACGAACGGCACCCAGATGTAGCCGGCGTTCTGGTACCAGACTTCCTTGCTGACGCCCGTGTCCTTGTTGGTCATCATCTGCGAAGCGCCACCGATGATCGCGAACCCGATGATCCACGGGGTCACGAACTGGACGGCACTGACACCGAAGTTGCCGATGCCTGCCTGGATCCCGAGCGCGGTGCCCTGCTTGGAGCGGGGGAAGAAGTAGGACGTGCTCGGCATGAAGCCGGAGAACGCTCCGCCTCCGATGCCGGCGAGGATGCCGAGCAGCAGGAGGACGGCGTAGGGCGTCTCGGGGTTCTGCACGGCCAGGGCCCACCCGATGAGCGGGATGAGGAAGAGGGCGGTCGTGAGGGTGACGAGCTTGCGGGTGCCCATGATCGGTGGGAGGAACGTCCAGATGAGGCGTAGCGTGCCGCCGGCGAGCCCGGGCATGGCGATGAGCCAGTAGAGCTGGCCCTCGCTCAGGTTGAATCCGATGCTGTTGAGCTTGGGGGCGATGGCCGACGCGAGGAACCAGGTGATGAAGGCGAGCGTGAGCGCGAACGTCGTGACCCACAGCGTCTTCCAGGCGCGGCCGGAGTCCCAGTTCGCGGCCTCGGGATCCCACTCCGGGAGCCAGTCCTTGCCGGTGCGCACCGGGGCGGTGGGGGTGGTCATGACTTGGCTCCAGTCTCCTCGAGTTCGTCGCTGTCGACGAACGGTGCTTCCTTGTCCAGCGGGGCGTGGTGGTCGTGCTCGAACTTGTTCGCGAGCTCAGGCGTGGCCATGTGCATGATCGAGATCACCGTCTTGTGCATCCAGATCGCGGCGATCGCGGTGACCACGAAGATGACGAAGAAGGTGGACTGGGGGAGCGAGGTCCATCCGGTCGTGTAGGCGAAGAGCAGCGGCAGGAAGAACCCGCCGAGCGCGCCCAGAGTGCCGACGAGGCCGCCGACCGCCCCGACGTCGTGGGGGAAGTACTCGGGGATGTGCTTGAACACGGCGGCCTTGCCGATGCCCATCGCACAGCCCATGGTGAACACGAGGAAGGTGAACAACCCGACGCCGACGCTCCAGGGAAGGACCTCGTTGGTGGTGCCATCCGGGTTGTTCAGGACGATGTACCCGTACGGCATCATGAGGATCCCGGACGAGATCAGCATCACCAGGAACGTGTAGTACATGACCCGGCGAGC
>CALGTB010000267.1 GCA_937902285.1 uncultured Actinomycetes bacterium
CCCGAGAGCCCGGGGCGACGCGCCACTGCGTTGCGCGCGGACGGGAAGTCCGCGTCGGTGAGGGAGTGCTCCACGTGGATGCGAGCTCCCTACAGGGCTTCGGATCCGCGCTCGCCGGTGCGGACCCGGACGATCGACTCGACAGGGATCACCCACACCTTGCCGTCGCCGATCTTGCCCGTCTGCGCCGCCGCGACGATGGCGTCGACGACTCCGTCGACGACCCCGTCCTCGACGACGATCTCGATCTTCACCTTCGGCACCAGGTCGACGGTGTACTCAGCGCCGCGGTACACCTCCGTGTGGCCCTTCTGGCGGCCGAAGCCCGACGCCTCCGAGACGGTCAGACCGTGGACGCCTGCCCCCTCAAGGGCGCTCTTGACGTCCTCGAGCTTGAAGGGCTTGATGATTGCGGTGACGAGCTTCATCACTCCACCTCCGACTTGTTGTGAGCAGCGTGACCGATGCCGGCGAACGCGCCGCCGCCGCCAGTGTCGCCCAGTTCGTATCCTGATTCAGCGTGCTCGGCCAGATCGATCCCGCCGACCTCCTGCTCCTCCGTGACCCTGAGGCCCATGATCGCCTTGATCACGAGGGCGATGATCGCCGTCACGACGAGCGAGTAGCCCAGTACCGCGCCGGCTCCCACCGCCTGCTTGCCGAGCTGGTCGAGGCCTCCGCCGTAGAGCAGTCCGTTGATCCCGGTGGGCGAGGCCTCCGTGGCGAACAGTCCGATGAGCAGCGTGCCGGCGAGGCCGCCGACGAGGTGCACGGCCACGACGTCGAGCGAGTCGTCGTACTTGAGCTTGTACTTCAGGCCGACCGCCAGTGCGCACAGGACGCCGGCGATGACGCCGATGGCCATGGCGCCCATGGGGCTGACTGCCGCACAGGCCGGGGTGATGGCCACGAGGCCCGCCACCACGCCGGACGCCGCGCCGAGCGACGTGGCGTGACCGTCCCGGATCTTCTCCGTGAGCAGCCAGCCGATCGCCGCCGCGCAGGTAGCGGCGAACGTGTTCATGAACGCCACGCCAGCGGTGTTGTTGGCAGCCGTCGCCGATCCGGCGTTGAAGCCGAACCAGCCGAACCACAGCAGCCCGGCACCGATCATCACCAGGGTGAGGTTGTGCGGACGCATCGGCGTCTTGGGCCAGCCGACGCGCTTGCCGATGATGATCGCGAGGACGAGTCCGGCGATGCCGGCGTTGATGTGCACCGCGGTGCCGCCGGCGAAGTCGATCACGCCGTACTTGTAGATCCAGCCGCCGTTGTCGCCGGCCAGGTTGAAGACCCAGTGTGCGACGGGGAAGTAGACGAGGATCGCCCAGATCCCCGCGAACACCAGCCACGCGGCGTACTTCATGCGGTCAGCCACCGCACCGGCGATCAGGCCCACCGTGAGGCACGCGAACATCGCCTGGAAGGCGACGAAGGCCATCGCCGGGTAGGTGACCTCGGGGTTGTCGACCATGAGGCCCTCGAGCCCGGCCCACTGCGTGATGTTGCCGAGCAGCCCGAGCTGGCTGTACGAGTCGCCGAAGGCCATCGAGTAGCCGAACAGCACCCACAGGACGCCGACGACGAACAATGCGCCCATCACCATCATGAGCATGTTGAGAACCGACTTAGCCCGGACCATGCCGCCGTAGAAGAAGGCCAGTCCGGGGATCATGAGCAACACCAGGGCCGCTGATGTCAGCAGCCAGGCGGTGTCACCTGTATTCAATGCGGATTCCATGCGAGCTCTCCCTCCAGTGGCGATATTCACCTCGCGAGGCAGACACTCGCGGCCGGAGGTTTCGCGGCGGGCCACTGGCGGTTACCGGAGCGTGTCCCCG
>CALGTB010000268.1 GCA_937902285.1 uncultured Actinomycetes bacterium
GCATGTGTTAAGCACGCCGCCAGCGTTCGTCCTGAGCCAGGATCAAACTCTCCATAAATGAATTGTTTTGATACTGGCAGAGAATGAGCTGTGTGCTCATATTTCTACCAAAGGAATCCGTCTGGAAGATGACCTGTCGACGATTGCCGCCAGGCCAATCCCCAGAACGGGGTATTGGCATTGACATGTGACACGCTGTTGAGTTCTCAAGGAGCGGGCGCGCACCTCTGCGAGGCTTTCGACCTCGTTTTGGGGCAACGTTCCCAACTTACGCAGATTCACTGAGGGAGTCAAATCTCGCCGCATGGCGGCGTGTTGACTTTCTGTTCACCTGTGTCAGTTCCCGCGGGACCGGCCTAGCTTGGCGATCACCTGCGAGGACTCAGTCCTCGCGACCTGGTGAGCGGCTTGGTGTCCGTTACTCCCTCGCGGTTCCTGAACTATACGTGGCCGCTCGCGGCGGGGTCAAATCCGGGCACCGGGCACCGCCGCAGCCGCGCCGGCCGCTGCCGGGCCTCGCCCGTTGGGCAGGCGTGACGGCTGAAAGCCCTTGCAGCGCAACCACATCGAGCCGTTCACCGAGGACCGGCCGCGCGCTAGGGACGCTCGACCCGGACCCCTGCGAACGCCTTCTTGCCCCGTCGCAGCACGAGCCACTCCCCGTGATGTAGGTCACCAATCGACGCGCGCGAGGCGGAATCCTCGATGCGGACGTTGTTCGCGTACGCCCCGCCCTCCCCCACCGTGCGCCGGGCGTCCGACAGGCTCTTGGAGAGCCCCGTCCGCACGAGCAGGTCGTCGTAGGGGGGCAGCTGGCCCCCCACGACGTCGGCGGCCGGCACGACCACGTGGGACGCCTCGGTGAGCGCGGCCGCCAGGGTGGCCGCCGGCAGGTCGCCGAGATCGCCCTGACCGAACAGTGCGCGACCGGCTGCCTCGGCGGCGTCGCGCTCCGCCTCGCCGTGGACGAGGGCGGTGAGCTCGCTCGCCAGGGCGCGCTGGGCCTCCCGCGCCTGGGGCCGGTCCGCCGCCGCGGCCAGCAGGGCGTCGATCTCCTCGCGCGGGCGGAAGCTGAACGTGCGCAGCATCGTGGCCACATCACGGTCATCGGTGTTGATGAGGAACTGCGAGAACGCGTAGGGGCTCGTGAGCGTGGGGTCGAGCCACACCGTGCCCGACTCGGTCTTGCCGAACTTGGTGCCGTCGGCCTTCACCATGAGGGGCGTCGTGAGGGCGTGGACCGCGGTCCCCTCCATCCGGCGAACCAGGTCGACCCCGGCGACGATGTTGCCCCACTGGTCGGTGCCCCCCGTCTGGAGGCTGCAGCCGAACCGGCGGAACAGCTGGACGTAGTCGTATCCCTGAAGCAGCTGGTAGCTGAACTCCGTGTACGAGATCCCCTCGGCTGCGAGCCGGGCGGCGACGGCCTCGCGCTTGAGCATGGTGCCCACCGCGAAGTGCTTCCCGACGTCCCTGAGGAACTCGAGCACCCCCATGCCCTGCGTCCACTCGAGGTTGTTGACGGCCACGGCCCCGTTCGGCCCCTCGAAGTCGTAGAACCGGTCCAGCTGCTGGCGGATGCGTCCCACCCACTGCTCGACTACGTCCGTGGGGTTGAGCACCCGCTCGCTGTTCATCCTCGGATCGCCGATGAGGCCCGTGGCCCCGCCCACGAGGGCGAGGGGCCGGTGGCCGTGCTGCTGGAAGCGGCGCACCGTGAGGATCTGCACGAGGTTGCCGAGGTGCAGGCTGGGCGCCGTCGGATCGAAGCCGCAGTAGAGGGTCAGCGGACCGGCGGACGTCGCGGCGCGGAGGGCGTCGAGGTCGGTGCTCTGCGCGATCAGGCCGCGCCAGGTCAGTTCATCGATGATGGTGGACACGGCCGCCATCCTTCCCTATCCCGGCCGCAGCCTGCCTCAGGACGGGTCGCGGTCGGTGGTGCCGTCGAGCAACTCGCGGTAGATGTCGAGGTGCCCGTTGTGCCGCGAGGTCTCCTCGATCATGTGCAGGTAGACCCACCGCAGCGAGGGCCGTCCGCCCTGCAGCCAGTTCACGGTGCGGGCGATCCAGTCGTCCAGCTCGCGCCCACCCGCGGCGGCACGGCTCTCGGCACAGGCGTCGTCGTACGCGTCGAGGAGCCCATCGAGGGTCTCGTCGTCGGACAGCTCGAACTCCAGGTCCGGCACGTCGTCCGACCAGGCGAAGGGGACCCCGTCCTCAGCGAGGAGCTGGTGGCGGAACCACCAGCGCTCGACGTCGGTGAGGTGCTTGATGATGCCCGCGACACTGGTCGGCGTCGGACCGAGGCGCGTGATGGCCTGCTCCCAGGACAGGCCGGCGGCCTTACGTCTCACCTCTGCGCGATTGCCGTCGAGGTGTCCCTCGAGCAGCTCGCGCTCCGTGCCGGTCTCCTCGTTCATGCCTGGGCTCATGCGCCGACCCTAGGCCTTCGATGCGGCTCGGCGGTATGGGCTCACGGAGGGGTCGCCGGTCAGGAAGAAGCGCCACGGGGTCGACGCTCCCGCGCCCCCCACCCCCGTGCGGGCGCTGATGCCGACGGGCGTCACCGGGGTCTTCGGGAGCACGAGGCGAAGGGGCGAGGAGCGGGCGGCGAGGTCGACGCCGTCGAGCGCGCCTGTGACGCCGAGCGCCGACGTCAGCCGAGCCGGCCCGCGGGCGAGGTCCCGATCCGAGGCTGCGGACGGCCGGCGGCGTCGAGCAGCGTCGAGCCCCGTCACCACCTCTCCCGCCCTGACGAGGACCGCGCCCGCCGTTCCCTCGGCGCCCGTCACGACGCACAGGCACCAGTGCATGCCGTACGTGAAGTAGACGTACGCCAGACCGGCGCGGCCGAACATGGTGGCGTTGCGGGGCGTCATCCGGCGGTAGGCATGCGATCCCGGATCCTCGGCCACGCCGCCGTATGCCTCGACTTCGGTGATCCGGACCGCGACCTGGTCACCGCCCGCATCGGACGTCAGGACTGCCCCGAGCAGCCGCGGGGCGACATCGACAGCATGGCCACTCAGCCAGTCTCCGCGCATGCAGACAAGGGTACGAGGCACCGCGCGATGGCGTCCGGGTCAGCCTGCGAGCGTGTCGACGACCTTCGCGATGCGCCGGGATCGCGTCTCCGGCTTCTTCGCCTCATCGACGCCCCGCACGAACTCCTTGCGGTTCGTGTACGACTGGCGCTCCCAGGCGTCACCCAGGTCGGCCGCGGCGATCGCAGCCATGAGGTCGGTGGGGACGTCGACGGTGCGCTCGGCCGTGTCCACCTCGATGTCGACGGCGTACGTTCCGGGCGGAGTCATTCCTCCTGCCCGCATGGCCTCGTTCACCACCATCATCCACTGGCCGCGGTAGACGGAGATGCTCGTCCGGAACACCTGCCCTCGGAAGGTGATGGCCAGCATCACCCGGCCGCGTCCCGGTGCCCCGCGCAGTGCATCGACCTGCTCCTGCGTCAGCACCACGGTCGCCGTCGAGGTGCCGGTCGGGACGACGTCCAGGTCCATGCGCACGGCCATACGGTACCCAGCCGGCCGCCGCCCCGGCCATCATTCGCCGGGGCTGTGACCGGCGGCGGCCGGGATGCGGGCGCCCGCGGAGGCGATGCCGAGCCACGTGTGGAGGTTGCCCTCCCAGCACCAGCCCAGCTTGGGGGCGCGCTCGGAGATCCACAGCGCGGGGACACGCTTGTCCGCGCGTCGTGACCCGGCGAGCATGTAGCAGTGGTTGCGTTCGAGGGATGCTGGCTGCAACATGGCGAAGGCCAGCCCCTCGTGGATCGTCAGCGGAGTGCGTCCGCGGCCCGCGATCACCGGCACGGCATCCCGAGGCCGCACACTGCGGAACTCATCGCCCCGGTCGACATCGAACACGACATAGGCCGGGGCGTCGGGGACTCCGAGCTCCGGTAGGGGCAGGTACTGCGCCAGCGGGTCCCCGTCGTGGTTCCGGTCGACGACTCCGGGGCGGTCGCTGCCTGACAGGCGCAGGAGCGCGACAAGCTCCTCGGCACGGATGAGGCTCGGCGAGACGACGATCAGCCATGCGGCCGCGCCGGGGCCGTCCGCGGCACGTCCCTGCACGTGATGGTCGTGGACGCAGCTGCGCAAGGGCTCCATCATCGCTTCGAAGTCCGCGGCAGGCACTCCTGCGAGCCGCGGGTAGCCGGCCTCGAGCATCACGGTCACCTGACGATCGAACTCGGCATCCATCTCGACCGGCATGACGCTCCCTTCCCCGGAGTAACAGCGCAACAGGGCCGCAGCCGGGCGCATTCCCGTCGCGCGCTACGCGCCGTCGCTCCGTGCTCGTCGACGCTCTGCGAGCCGCATCGGCCATGCCACGACGACGACACCGATCGCCGCACCCAGTGCGTCGGCGTAGAGATCGGCGAGATCGAACGTCCGGTACGTCGTGCGATCCTGGAGGACCTCCATGAGCAGGCCGAAGGCGGTCAGCAGCAGCACCGTGAGGATCACGCGCGGTCGGCGCTGGGCCAGTGCTGCCACCACCCCGAGCACGGCGTAGGCGATCCCGTGGAGCAGCTTGTCCGACAGGGCGATCTCCGACGGCAGGTCGTCCGGAGGAGCGAGGGACGACCAGGTCACGGCCGCGAGGGCGCCCACGAGCGCGATCCGGCTCCCGATGAGGAGGACGCTGCGGACCATTGCGCCGCTCAGGACCATCTCCCCCGCTGCGTCTCGATCATCCCCGCGAGCAGGTCGAGCTGCTCGATCACCCTGGCCGGCGCGGTGCCCCCGAAGGCGGACCGCGAGTCGAGGGACCCCCGCACGGTCAGCACCGACCGCACGCCGGGGGTCAGCGACGGCGAGATGCTGGCGAAGCCCTCGTCGGTGATGTCCCACAGCTCGATGCCGTCCGCCTCCGCCCGGCGCACGCACGCGCCCGCAATCTCGTGCGCCTCCCGGAAGGCGACCCCATTGCGTACGAGCCACTCCGCGATGTCCGTCGCGAGAGCGAAGCCCTGCGGGGCCGACTCGGCCATGCGCTCGGTGTCGAAGCGAAGCGTGGCAACCATGCCGGTCATGGCGGGCAGCACCAGGAGCAGTTGCTCGACGGTGTCGAAGACGGGCTCCTTGTCCTCCTGCAGGTCGCGGTTGTAGCCGAACGGGAGCCCCTTGAGCGTGGCCAGCAGCCCGGTGAGATTCCCGATGAGGCGGCCGGACTTGCCCCGGGCCAGCTCCGCCACGTCGGGGTTCTTCTTCTGCGGCATGATCGACGACCCCGTCGACCACGCATCGTCGAGCCGCGCCCACCCGAACTCGCGCGAGGACATGAGGATGACCTCCTCGCCCAGCCGCGACAGGTGCACGCCGATCATGGCCGCCACGAAGAGGAACTCGGCGACCCAGTCGCGATCGCTGGTGGCGTCGATGGAGTTCGCGAGCGCTTCCGAGAAGCCGAGGTCGAGCGCGACGGCCTCCGGGTCCAGGCCCAGGCTCGAGCCCGCGAGCGCACCGGCGCCGAGCGGCGACCGGGCGGCCCGGACGTCCCAGTCGACGAGCCGCTCGACGTCGCGTCCGAGGGCGTGCACGTGCTTGGCCAACTCGTGGCCGAAGGACACCGGCTGGGCATGCTGCAGGTGCGTGAAGCCGGGCGAGTACGTGTCGACGTGCGCGCGCGCCTGGTCGAGCAGGGCGGCCTGCAGGTCCGTGACGGCCAGGGCGACCTGTGCCGCGTGATCGCGGAGGTACAGGCGGAAGTCGGTCGACACCTGGTCGTTGCGGCTGCGGCCCGCGCGCAGGCGGCCGCCGAGGTCCCCGAGGCGCTCAATGAGCGAGCGCTCGATCGCCGTGTGCACGTCCTCATCGGACGGGTCCGGGTGCAGCGTCCCCGAGGCGATCTCGTCCGCCAGGGCGTCCAGGGCACCCTCGACGTCGGCGAGCTCGTCGGCGGAGAGCAGGCCGGCACGGTGCAGGACGCGGGCATGCGCTCTCGTCTGCATCACGTCATAGGGCGCAAGCCTCCAGTCGAAGTGGGTCGACAGGCTCAGCGCCGCCATGGCGTCCGAGGGGCCGTCGGCGAACCGGCCGCCCCACAGCCGCGTCGGCTGCTCCCCCGCCACTACAGGCCCGCGAGGTCGCGCCGTGCCGCGATGGCGCTCGACATGCCGAAGATGTCGATGAACCCCTTGGCCTTCGTCTGGTCGTAGGTGTCGCCGGTGTCGTAGGTCGCGAGGTCGAAGTCGTACAGCGACGAGTCGCTGCGCCGGCCCGTCACCACGGCACGGCCGGCATGCAGGGTCATGCGGACCTCCCCGGTGACGGTCGCGTTGAGGTCGTCGAGGAAGCCGTCCAGGGCGCGCTTCAGCGGGCTGAACCACAGCCCGTCGTAGACGAGCTCCGTCCAGCGCTGCGAGACCCCGCGACCGAAGCGTGCGAGCTCGCGCTCGACGGTCACGTTGGACAGCTCCTCACGCGCGGCGAGAAGGGCAACCGCCCCGGGCGCCTCGTAGACCTCGCGGCTCTTGATGCCGACGAGCCGGTCCTCGACCATGTCGATCCGCCCGACGCCCTGGGCGCCCGCGCGGGTGTTGAGCTCCTGGATCGCCTGGAGCATGGTCACGGCGCGGCCGTCGATGCTGACCGGAACGCCCTTGTCGAAGGCGATGACGACTTCATCGGGCTCGCGCGGGACGCTCGGGTCGGAGGTGTAGGCGTAGATGTCCTCGATCGGCCCGTTCCAGATGTCCTCGAGGAACCCGGTCTCGATCGCGCGGCCCCACACGTTGGCGTCGATCGAGTAGGGGTTCTTCTTGTTCTGCTCGATGGGCAGGTTGTTGCGCTCGGCGAACTCGATCGCCTTGTCGCGCGTCATCGCGTAGTCGCGGACGGGCGCGATGCACCGCATGTCGGGGATGAGGTTCGCGATCCCCACCTCGAACCGCACCTGGTCGTTGCCCTTGCCGGTGCAGCCGTGGGCGAGGATGGTCGCGCCGTGCTTCTTCGCGGCGACCGCCAGGTGCTTGACGATGACCGGGCGCGACAGCGCGCTCACGAGCGGGTAGCGGTCCATGTAGAGCGCATTCGCCTTGAGCGCCGGCAGGCAGTACTCCTCGGCAAACTCGTCCTTCGCGTCGGCCACCTCGGCCTCGATGGCGCCGCACGCGAGCGCGCGCTCGCGGATGACGTCCATGTCCTCGCCGCCCTGGCCGACGTCGGCCGCGACGGCGATGACCTCGGCTCCGGTCTCCTCCTTGATCCAGCCGATTGCCACCGACGTGTCGAGGCCTCCGCTGTACGCGAGGACTACGCGCTCCTTCACCGTGCTCTCCTTCGATCGTCGATCATCAGTGTTCTGCCATTCTCACGAGCGTGCTGCAGAGCTCGACCGCCTCGGCCGGGGTTCGCATCACCAGGAGGATCGTGTCATCCCCCGCGACGGACCCCACCGCGTCGAAGCTCATGCTCCGGTCGATGTGCCCGGCGAAGTACTGCGCGGCACCGGGCGGCGTGTGCAGCACGGCGATGTTCCCGGCGGCCTCGGCCCGGACCAGGAGCTCGGTGGTGAGGCGGGCGACGTTCGCGTCGGTGCCCAGGGCCGGGATGGACGTGTCGCTGGAGCCCTGCACCCCCAGCACGTAGTGGGCGGCGCCCGTCTCGTCCGTCTCCTTCTGGGCGCCGATCGCGTCGAGGTCGCGCGACAGGGTCGCCTGGGTGACGGTGATGCCCTCGGCGGCGAGAAGCTGGCCGAGCTCCTCCTGCGAGGCGACGACGTGGGTCGCGATGATGGCCGAGATGCGTGACCGCCGTCCCGTCATGGTGCGCGGCGAGCCCGGAGTGAGAGCCGTCATGCCGCCCCCCGACCCTCATGTACGGCCCGGCACGCCAGGGCCCAGCGATCGAGGGCGTCGTCGATGTCGGAGTCGGAGATCGTGAGGGCGGGTGCGAGGCGGATCGCGTCCGGTGCCACCGCGTTCACGAGGAGCCCGTGCTCGCGGGCCGCCTTCTCGAGGTCCGCCGACACCGGGGCAGACAGGACCGCCGCCAGCAGGAGGCCGCGCCCCCGGACGTGCGTCACCAGGCCCGCCGACCGCGCCGTCAGCCCCGCAGCCAGCACGGAGTTCAGGTGGGTGGCCCTCGCCAGGAGCCCGTCGTCCTCGATGGCGT
>CALGTB010000269.1 GCA_937902285.1 uncultured Actinomycetes bacterium
CACGATGGCGTCGGTCTCGGGGTCGGCCTCGAACGCCGCGAGGCAGTCGATGTGGGTGGTGCCGATGATGGGGTCGCCTCCGATGCCCACCGCCGTCGAGAAGCCGATGTCGCGCAGCTCGTACATCATCTGGTAGGTCAGGGTGCCGGACTTGGAGACCAGTCCGATGCGGCCCGCCTGGGCGATGTCGGCCGGGATGATGCCGGCGTTGGACTTGCCGGGGCTGATGATGCCGGGGCAGTTCGGGCCGATGATGCGGGTCGTGCCCGCGTTCACCGCGTACTGGAAGAACTGCGCCGTGTCGTGCACCGGGATGCCCTCGGTGATGACCACGACCAGGGGGAGCCCCGAGTCGACCGCCTCCTCGACCGCGGCCTTGGCGAACCGGGGCGGGACGAACACGACGGAGACGTTGGCGCCCGTGGCGTCGATCGCGTCGGGGACGTCGCCGAAGATCGGGATGCCGTCGACGTCCTGTCCGCCCTTGCCCGGCGTCACGCCCGCGACGACCTGCGCACCCGAGGCGACCATGCGCCGCGTGTGCTTGGTGCCCTCGGAGCCCGTCATGCCCTGCACGAGGATGCGACTGTTCTCGTCCAACCAGATTGCCATCGCGATCAGCCCTGCTTCCCGGCCTTGCGAGCGGCGGCCAGCTCGGCCACCCGTCGCGCGGCATCATCCATGGTGTCGACGAGCTCGATGAGGTCGTGCTCGGCCTCGATCAGGATCCGCCGCCCCTCGACGGCGTTGTTGCCGTCGATGCGGCACACGATCGGCTTGGTCACCGGCTCGCCCCGGGCGGCCAGCATCTCCATGGCCTGCACGATCCCGTTGGCGACCGCGTCGCACGCGGTGATGCCGCCGAAGACGTTGACGAACACGGCCTCGACCTCGGGGTCGTTCAGCACGATGTCCAGACCGTTAGCCATCACGCTCGCACTGGCCCCGCCGCCGATGTCGAGGAAGTTCGCCGGCTTGATGCCCCCGAACTCCTCACCGGCGTACGCCACCACGTCGAGCGTGCTCATCACGAGCCCGGCCCCGTTGCCGACGATGCCCACCTCGCCGTGGAGCTTCACGTAGTTGAGGTCGAACTCCTTGGCCCGCAGCTCGATGGGATCGGTGTTGTCGCGATCGACGAAGTCCGCGTGCGAGGCGTGCCGATAGTGGGCGTTGTCGTCGAGGGTCACCTTGCCGTCGAGGGCCAGCACCTCGCCCGTGGGAGTGAGCGCCAGAGGGTTGACCTCGACCAGCGTCGCGTCCTCCTCGACCAGGACCCTCCACAGCTTCACCAGGATGCTCTCGACCTGCGCGGCTACCGATTCCGGGAACCGGGCCGCCTCGACGATCTCGTGCGCCTTCTCCGGCGTGCAGCCCTCCAGCGCATCGACCCGGATCATCGCCAGCTCGTCGGGGCGCGTCGCCGCGACCTCCTCGATCTCCATGCCGCCGGCCACGCTGGCCATCGCCAGGAACGCGCGGTTCGCCCGATCGAGCAGGAACGAGACGTAGTACTCGTCGGCGATGTCGGACGCCTCGTTGACCAGCACCTTGTAGACCGTGTGGCCCTTGATGTCCATGCCCAGGATCGCGCCCGCCGTCTGCGCCGCCTCGTCGGGGGTCTCGGCCAGCTTGACGCCGCCCGCCTTGCCACGGCCCCCCGTCTTCACCTGGGCCTTGACCACCACCTGCGCGCCGATCTTCCGCGTCGCCTCACGGGCCGCATCCGCCGTCGTGCACACCTCGCCCGCCGTCACCGGCACGCCATGCTTCCCGAACAGGTGCTTGGCCTGGTACTCGTACAGGTCCACGCGTGCTCCTCTGCAGCGGCCGCATGATCGGCGGGCCCGACAGGTGCGGGCCGACGACCAGCGGAGCGGGTACTAGGACATCCATGTAACGACGGTCGCGAGCCTACTGGCCACCGGCGCGAGCGTCACGGTCGGGTGATGTGATCTTGCACCCATGCGACGATCTCATGGGTCGGCGTGCCGGGAGTGAAGATGGTCGCCACTCCCATCTCCTCGAGCAGGGGGATGTCGTCCTCGGGGATGATCCCGCCGCCGAACACGATGATGTCGGTGGCGTCCTTCTGCTTCAGCAGGTCCATGACCTCGGCGAAGAGGGTCAGGTGCGCCCCCGACAGCACCGAGAGCCCGACGATGTCGGCGTCCTCCTGGATGGCCGCGTCGACGATCTGCGCCGGGGTCTGGTGCAGGCCGGTGTACACGACCTCGATGCCGGCGTCCCGGAGCGCCCTCGCCACGACCTTCGCGCCACGGTCGTGCCCATCGAGCCCTGGCTTGGCGATCACGACCCGGATGGGTGTCGACATGTCGGTGTCCTCCTGGCGGGTTGCGGCGACGACCGGCGGTCGTGGCCGTCGCGTTCCGGTGCTCGCAGACTACTGCCAGCCGCGTGGTGATTGACTCTGCAGCATGACCCACCTCGCCCGAACGGAGGATGCGCCCGTGCGCATCCTCGCCATCGGCGGCAGCACGACGCCGCACGCCGCCTCCGAGCGGGCACTTCGCATCGCGGGTGCCGCCGCCGCGGAGGCGGGTGCCGACGTCACCTACGTCACCGGCCGCGAGCTCATGCTGCCCACGTACGACACGGAGACCGCCGAGCGCAGCCTCGAGGCGGTCGCGTTCGTCACGGCCCTCGCGGCATGCGACGGACTGCTCATCGCGTCGCCGGGATACCACGGCGGAGTGAGCGGCATGATCAAGAACGCCCTCGACTACGCCGAGGACCTGCGGCACGACGACCGGCCCTATCTGGAGGACCGCGCCGTGGGATGCATCGCGGTGGCGCACGGCTGGCAGACGGCGGTGGGCACGCTCCACCAGCTGCGCCAGACGGTGCACGCCCTGCGCGGCTGGCCGGCGCCGCTCGGCTGCGCCATCAACGACTCGGCGGGCCTCCTGGGCGAGGACGCCGCATCGAGCGACCCCGCCGTCGTGCGGCAGCTGGTGGTGGTGGGCCGACAGGTCACCGGGTTCGCGCACGCGCAGCAGGCCCTTCGCCGGGGCTGACCCACCACCGCAGCAGGCCCTTCGCCGGGGCTGACTCACCACGCCGCGGACCTCCGGCGACCCGCTCGACCGCGAGGCTAGGGTGAGGCCATGGTGACCGCCCTGTGCTTCATCACCGTCGAGCCGCACCTCGTCAACGAGGTGGGAGCTGCCATCGCGCTCGTCCCTCGAGTCCAGACGGTCTACTCGGTCACCGGCCAGCTCGACATTGTCGCCGTCGTCGAGGTGCCCGACGTCGAGGCGGTCGCGACGGTCGTCACCGACGGGATCGGCGCCATCGCGGGAGTCATCACGACCGAGACGCACATCGCCTTCCGCACCTACCGCCCCGACGACCTCGGCGCCGGGTTCTCGCTGGGCTACCAGGAGGCACCGTGACCGGTCTCGTCGCGCGCATCACGGGCCAGGCCGACGAGGCGCGGCGCGCCCTGCTGAACCCGACCGGCATCGCCGGCGTCGCGGTCGAGGGGGTCTGGGTCGCCCTGCACCTCGCGCTCTACCCGTGGGGGCTGCTCGAGGACCGGCTCGACGAGGCGTCGCACATGGGGGTGTCCCACCTGTCACCAGTGCAGCGCGGGCTCATCGTCGGCGACGTCGAGGCGGCCGGGACGCCGATCATCCTGGTCCACGGGGTCATCGACAACCGCAGCATCTTCACCCTTCTGCGCCGGGCACTGCGCGGTCGCGGCTTCGGGCGCACCTACGCGCTCAACTACTCGCCGTTCACCGACGACATCTCCGACGTGGCCGCCCGGCTGGGCACGCTGATCGAGGAGGTCTGCGAGCAGACCGGCTACGAGCGGGTGCACATCATCGGCCACTCGATGGGCGGGCTCGTGGCCCGCTACTACGTGCAGCGCCTCGGCGGCGATCGGCACGTGCACACCGTCTGCACCCTGGGCACCCCGCACGGCGGCACGCTTCCCGCGCGCTTCGTGCCCTGGCCCGTCATCCGTCAGATGCGGCCCACGAGCGAGATCATCGCCGAGCTCGACGAGCCCGCTCCGGGCTGCCGCACGCGCTTCATCGCCATCTGGTCCGACCTCGACCAGCTCGTGCTGCCCCAGCGAAACGCCCGCATCCAGCACCCCGACCTCCGAGCCCGGAACGTGCTCATCCGCGGCATCGGGCACATGTCGCTGCCCGTGGATCGACGGGTGGTCAACGAGATCTCGCTGGCGCTCGCACAGCTGGACCACGACGGATCCCAGCTGGCGTCCGGCGTGACATCGATCGACAGCACGACCGGGCGCGCGGACGCCGCAGCGCCTACAGCTTCTCGACGGGGGCGTAGCGCAGCAGCAGGCGCTTGACCCCGGCCGATCCGAAGTCGATGGTCGCCTCGGCCTTGTCGCCGGCGCCTGAGGTGGCCACCACGGTGCCGAGGCCGAACTTCTGGTGCGTCACCCGCTCCCCCGCGGCCAACGACACGACCGGTCCGGTGCCCACGATCCGGTCGCCGAGGCGCAGCGCGGCACTGCTGCTGCTCGGAGACGACCCGAATCCCCCGGACAGCGGACTGCGGCCCACCGGCTCCTCGCGCCGCCAGTCGATGACCTCGGAGGGGATCTCCTCGAGGAAGCGCGAGGGCGGGTTGAACGCCGGCGCGCCCCAGGCCGAGCGCATGATCGACCGTGTGACGTAGAGGCGCTGCCGGGCCCGCGTGATCCCGACGTAGGCGAGGCGGCGCTCCTCCTCGAGTTCGCGCGGGCTCCCGAGCGAGCGCATGTGCGGGAAGACGCCATCCTCCATCCCGGTGAGGAACACCACGGGGAACTCGAGCCCCTTCGCCGTGTGCAGCGTCATGAGCGTGACGACGCCGCCATCGGCATCCGGGATCTCGTCGGAGTCCGCGACGAGCGACACCCGCTCGAGGAAGTCGGTGAGCGTCCCCTCGGGATTCTGGGTGGCGAACTCCTGAGCGACCGACTCGAGCTCGGCGAGGTTCTCGACCCGGGTCTCGTCCTGCGGGTCGGCCGAGGCCTGGAGCTCGGCGAGGTAGCCGCTCTGCTCGAGCACGGCCTGGAGGACCGTCGCGGGGTCGGCTCCGGCCTCGACGATGGTGCGCAGGTCGCGCATGAGCGCGACGAACCCCTGGATGCTCGCCAGCGAGCGCGCGGCGATGCCGGGGGCCTCGTCGGCACGCTCCAGCGCGGCGGCGAAACCGATGCGCTCGCGCTGGCCGAACGCCTCGACCATCGCCTCGGCGCGGTCGCCGATCCCGCGCTTGGGGGTGTTGAGGACCCGCCGCAGCGACACCTCGTCGTCGGGGTTCGCGATGGCGCGCAGGTACGCGATCGCGTCGCGCACCTCGCGGCGCTCGTAGAACCGAGTGCCACCGACGACCCGGTACGGGAGGCCGACCCGGATGAAGATCTCCTCGACCGATCGCGACTGGGCGTTGGTGCGGTAGAAGACCGCGACGTCCGAGGGCTTGATCTGGCCCTCGTCGGTGAGCCGGTCGATCTCGTTCGCGATGAACGAGGCCTCGTCGTGCTCGTCGTCGGCGACGTACGCCACCACCGGAACTCCGTCGCCCGCATCGGTCCAGAGGCGCTTCTCTCGCCGACCCTCGTTGCGCGCGATCACCGCGTTCGCTGCCGTCAGGATCGTCTGGGTGGACCGGTAGTTCTGCTCGAGCAGGACGGTCGTGGCATTGGGGTAGTCGCGCTCGAACTCCTCGATGTTGCGGATGGTCGCTCCGCGGAACGCATAGATCGACTGGTCGGCATCGCCGACGACAACGAGCTGCCCCGGGGGGAGCTCAGGAGTGCCCGTGCCCACCAGCTCCTTGATGAGGATGTACTGCGCGTGGTTGGTGTCCTGGTACTCGTCCACGAGGATGTGCCGGAATCGACGGCGGTAGTGCTCCGCCACGTCCGGGAAGAGCTGGAGGACGGCCACGGTCGAGGAGATGAGGTCGTCGAAGTCGAAGGCGTTCGCGCGGCGCAGCCGGCGCTGGTAGTCGCCGTAGGCCTCGGCGAGGGTCTGCTCGGTGGGGTTCACCGCGCGGCTGCGGAAGTCCTCGAAGTCGATGAGCTCGTTCTTCAGGTTCGACACCTGCGACAGGAACGACCGGGGCGTGTGCTTCTTCGGATCGAGGTTGAGGTCGCGGATGACCATCGTCATGAGGCGCAGGGAGTCGGCCTGGTCGTAGATCGTGAAGGTACTGGTCATGCCCAGTCGCGTCGCCTCGCTCCGGAGGATGCGCACGCAGGCGCTGTGGAACGTGGACACCCACATGGCCCGAGCCCGCGCGCCGACGAGCTCGGCTACGCGCTCCTTCATCTCGCCGGCGGCCTTGTTCGTGAACGTGATCGCCAGCACCTCGCCGGGCTGGGCGTCGCGGGTCGCCAGCAGGTGGGCGATGCGGCGCGTGAGCACCCGGGTCTTGCCGGATCCGGCACCGGCGACGATGAGCAGGGGGCCGCCACGGTGCTCGACGGCCAGGCGCTGCGACGGGTTGAGGTCCTCGACGAGGCGGGCCAGCCGCGGATCGGTGCCGTCCCCGGTGTCCAGGCTCAGCTGCTGTCCGGGGGCGTCCATCACCCGAGCATCCTAGGGACCTGCCCGGACAGCACCCGGGCCGCCGTCGCGCGGGCCGGGGCGGCTAGCGGTGGATGTACCCCACGAGGGTGACCCTGACCTTGGCCTGGACCGTGGGCGACAGGACGATCCGGCCGTCGGTGCCGAGCTCGGCCACGACGAGGCTCGTGTAGGGCTTCCCCGGCACGACCGGAGCCGATCGAGTGCCCGGCGCGGCCCCGTCGAGCGGGTAGGCCCGCACCGACCCGGCATCGGGTCCCTTCGTCTTCGCCCACACCTGAAGGATGACGCCGGTCGTCTTCTTCGGCTTGCGCGGCAGGCCGCCAACGGCGACCAGCGGGCCCAGCGGCAGGGCCGCGCCCGCATCCATCTTGGCGCGGGCGATCCTCAGGGCCGGCAGGCTGCGCACCTTGATGGGCTTGCTGTTGATCGCATAGCCGAGCACCTCGACCCGGACCTGCACCGTCGCCTTCTTCGAGGTCACGAGGCGCACCTGGGCGTTCGAGACGGGCACCACCATCACCGCGGTCCGAACCCCCTTCTTCGGGAAGTTGAACCGGGGCGCGGCGGCGGCATCCGCGGTCAGCCCGATGCGCAGGTTGCCGCGCTTGGTCGCCTCGCGGGTCGTGACGAGGACGAGGGCGGACGTCGCACCGGCCGGCACGGCAGCGAGGGTCACCGTGCGCTCCTCACCGGGCTGGAGGGCGCCCTGGGCCGACGACTCGTAGCCGACCTCGGCACCGATGGAGATGAACTCGTCGACCTGGTCCTGCTCGGGCGTCGGAGCGGGGGCAGGCGCGGGCGCCGGAGCCGGCGCCGGACCTCCCTCGTCGCCCATGTCGCTGGACGCGCCGGGGGTGGCCTGCGTGGTGTTCGGCACCTCGCCGGGCGGGTACCAGCCGACGACGTCGACCGCGACGTCGACCGCGCCGGCGGACGTGGCCAGGGCGATGGTCCCCTGGTCCGACACCGGCACGATGGCCGTCCCGACGGCGTCCTTGTTCATGGGGACCTTCGCGACGATCTCGCTCTTGCTCTGGCCCGGGCTCCAGATCCGCACGTTGGC
This sequence comes from uncultured Actinomycetes bacterium, assembly GCA_937902285.1. GTDB lineage: Bacteria > Actinomycetota > Actinomycetes > S36-B12 > S36-B12 > UBA10649. The sequence continues at coordinate 7,651 of CALGTB010000269.1, forward strand.
ATTGCTGTTGCTGGCCATCGCCGTCACCTGCACTGCGACCGCCGCGACGCCGGTCTCCGGGACCGTGCCCAGTCCGGTGACCTTGGTGTAGATCCGATGGCTGTCGCCGCTCCAGCGGTCCTGCTGCAGTCGGCAGCGCTCGGGGACTCCGACGGCCTTGCGGGTGCCGAGCACGCGGAACGGCGCGACGGCCACCATGTCGGCCGCGCGGCCACCGCCCACCGTGGTCGCCGAGGTCTTCTGGGCGGGGCAGAAGGGGCCGTCCATCGCCGTGCCGTCCCAGAAGGACGTCCGGCCACTTGCGCCATCCCATGTCAGCGAGATGTGGATGTGGTTGCGATGGCAGGTGGTGTCCATGCCCTCGCTCGGGGTCGCGAAGCAGCCCTTGAGCTCGGTCCAGCCGCGCTTGATGTCGTAGCCGCGCCAGATGCGGTCGTTCCAGCCGATGTACATGACGCCCAGTCGCATCGCGTTGCCGTACGGGTTCCCGAACTGGTCGGGACCGAGCAGCCACGCGAGGAAGGTCTCGGCGTTGGCGCGCTGCTGCGCGTCGCGGGCCGTGGTCATCCAGTCGAGCGCCCGGCCCTCCTTGTGCTCGCTCTGGCCGCCGACATCGCAGGCCCGCGGGATCCAGACCGTCTGGTCGGCCCCGTACGTCGCCTTGATGAGGTCGGACAGCCGCTGCGTGCCCGGCTTGGCCGCGGGGTCGCACTGCGCCTGGCCCTCGTACGTCGGCGACACGTCGTAGCCCTCGGGCAGGACCTGCTGGATGGCCGGGACCGCCGCCGGCGGCAGCCCGGTTCCGGGCACGGGCGGCCCCGCGACCTCGCCCGTCCAGTTCGACGGCGTCCAGACGTCCCGCCCGTCCTTGGCGCCCGCGGCCGTCGGCGCGACGATGGCCACGCCCGCCACCAGCGTCATGGCGATGCCCACGACCAGCGTGCGCCGGTGCCCGAGGGCCCCGAGCAGGGCCGAGCCGCGGCCCGCGCGGGAACGCGGGCCGACGGGCAGGGCAGATTGCCCCGGTGGGCGGGGAAGCACGGGCATACTCTGTCACGGAAGTGACGCGTGTTACTACTGTGACGAGCAAACGACGGCGGTGTAATTCCTCACGCCGCGGCGCGCGATGATGCCATTTGGTCCCAAATGCCCGTTTCTGCCGGGCACGCGCGGTCACCTGCTGCGCACACTACGCTGCGCTGATGACCTCGTCTCCCGATCCCCTCCTCCACAATCGCGACGGCAGCCGCGTCTCCCGCGTGCTCGCCGTCATGGCGCATCCCGACGACGTCGACTTCGGCGCCGCGGGGACGGTCAAGGCGTGGACCGATGCCGGGATCGAGGTGAGCTACTGCCTCGTGACCAACGGCGACGCGGGCGGGTTCGACCCCGACGTCCCCCGCTCGGAGATCCCGCGCATCCGCCAGGAGGAGCAGCGGGCAGCCGGTGCTGCCCTCGGCGTCACCGACATCCGCTTCCTCGGCTACCGCGACGGCGAGCTGGCCGTCAGCCACGAACTGCGCCGCGACATCAGCCGGGTCATCCGCCAGGTGCGGCCGGACCGGATGCTCATCCAGTCCCCCGAACGCAACTGGGGCAGGATCCAGGCCTCGCACCCGGACCACCTCGCGGCCGGCGACGCGGCCATCCAGGCCGTCTACCCCGACGCGCGCAACCCCTTCGCCCACGTCAGCCTGCTGAACGACGAGGGCCTCGAAGCATGGACGGTTCCCGAGGTGTGGGTCATGGCCGCGCCTCATCCGGACTTCTACGTCGACATCACCGACAACCTCGAGGCCAAGCTCGCCGCACTGCGCGCGCACGAGAGCCAGACAGGGCACATGGACGACCTCGACGAGCGCATCCGGGGCTGGATGGGCATGTGGGCGGCCCAGGGCGGGCTTCCCGAGGGCCGGCTCGCCGAGGCGTTCATGGTGGTGGGCACGGCCTAGGCCTCGCCCACCACCGGACCGTTCGTCGTCCCCGCCGTGGGGCCTACCAGAAGACGGCGATGACCACGTTCGCGAGCGTCAGCACGCCGATGGTCGCCCACAGCGGCACCTGCGGCGCGGGCCTCCGCTTGCCGATGAAGGCGAGCACCGCGATCACGAGCACGATGACGAGCTTGACGGCGATCTTCGTCGTGTCCAGCTCCTCCTTCTCCTCGTCGCCGAGGGCGCCGGAGGAGATGAGGCCGACCATGATCACCCCGGTGAGCAGCTGGGTGAGGGCGCCGTCCCACATCCACCGGGTCACGGTCTTCTCAGGGGAGTTGACCTGTACCAGGAACGCCCCCAGCAGCAGGGCGAGGCCCACGAAGTGCAGGACGACGATGACGTTGAAGAGGAACTCCATCAGCTGACTACTCCCATTCGATCGTGCCCGGGGGCTTGGACGTCACGTCGAGCGTGACGCGGTTGACCTCCCGCACCTCATTGGTGATGCGGGTCGAGATGCGGGCGATGAGGTCGTACGGCAGGCGCGACCAGTCCGCCGTCATGGCGTCCTCGCTCGACACCGGGCGCAGCACCACCGGATGGCCGTAGGTGCGCCCGTCGCCCTGGACGCCGACCGACCTGACGTCGGCCAGCAGCACGACCGGGAACTGCCACACGTCGCGGTCGAGTCCGGCCGCGGTGAGCTCCTCGCGGGCGATGGCGTCGGCCTCGCGGAGGATGGCGAGGCGCTCCTCCGACACCGCTCCGACGATCCTGATCGCCAGTCCCGGGCCGGGGAAGGGATGGCGCCACACGATCTCGGGGGGCAGGCCCAGGTCGAGGCCGACCTGTCGAACCTCGTCCTTGAACAGCGTCCGCAGCGGCTCGACGAGGGCGAACTGCAGGTCGTCGGGAAGGCCCCCGACGTTGTGGTGGCTCTTGATGTTGGCGGTGCCCGCTCCCCCGCCGGACTCGACCACGTCGGGGTAGAGGGTGCCCTGGACGAGGAACTCGACCGTCTCGCCCTCGGCGCCCGCCTCCTCGACCACGGACCGGGCCGCGTCCTCGAACACGCGGATGAACTCCCGGCCGATGATCTTGCGCTTCGTCTCGGGGTCGCTGACTCCGTCAAGAGCCGACAGGAACCGGTCGCGGGCATCGACGACGACAAGGCGGATCCCCGTGGCCGCCACGTAGTCGCGCTCGACCTGCTCGGCCTCGCCCTTGCGCAGGAGTCCGTGGTCCACGAACACGCAGGTGAGCTGCTCGCCGACCGCGCGCTGCACGAGAGCGGCCGCCACGGCGGAGTCGACCCCGCCCGAGAGACCGCACACCACGCGGCCGGAGCCGACCTGCGCCCGGATGGCCGCCACCTGGTCGTCGATGACGCTGGTCATCGTCCAGTCGCGCCGGCACCCGGCGATGTCGTAGAGGAAGTGCTCGAGCACCCGCTGGCCGTCCTGGCTGTGGAGCACCTCCGGGTGGAACTGCACGCCCGCCATGCGTCGCGACGGATCCTCGAACGCCGCCACGGGCGCACCGCTGGACGATGCGGTGACGGTGAAGCCCGACGGAGCCGCCGAGACCGAGTCGCCGTGCGACATCCAGACACTGAGCGTCTCCGGCAGCCCGGCGAACAGCTGCCCCGCCTCGACGACCGAGAGCGGCGTGCCCCCGAACTCGCTGAGGCCCGTGCGCTCCACGGAGCCGCCCAGGGCGAGGGCCATGGCCTGGAAGCCGTAGCAGATGCCGAACACCGGGATGCCGGCTCCGAAGATGGCGGGGTCGACGGCCGGTGCACCGGGCTCGTAGACGCTCGCGGGGCCGCCGCTCAGCACGATCGCCGCCGGACGCCTGGCGACCATCTCGGCGATCGGCATGGTGTGGGGGACGATCTCGGAGTAGACGCTGGCCTCGCGCACCCGGCGCGCGATGAGCTGCGCGTACTGGGCCCCGAAATCGACGACGAGGACGGTGTCGAGGTCTGCGCTCACAGCACTGACCCTATCGACAGCCTGCGGCGCTCAGGCGCCGCGACGACGCCTACGGGGAGAAGGCCCCGAGCAGGGCGAACGTGACGGCCAGCAGCAGGTAGATGAGCAGCCCGACGACGACGGTGGCCACCAGCCACCTCCGGGCGGCACGCGACGCACGGGCGGCGTCGTCGGCGCGGCCCTCGGCCACGGCCGTGCTCACGCGCATCCCGAAGAACAGGGCGATCAGGCCGAGCGGGAGGAAGCACAGGACGGTCGCCGCGAGAGCCCACGCCAGGTAGGACCTGGCGATCGGTGCGGCGGAGTCGGTGGGCGACTCGGTCTGCTCGGGCATCTCCCGAACCCTAGCGAAGCGTTCAGGCGAGTCGGGGGGCCGAACTTCGCAAACCGGCCCACGGCACGGCCTCGGCGTCCTAGCGTGACCCCCGTCACACCCGGTCGGCGACCGGGTCCCTCACGCGGGAGAAGGGGTCCCATGCACCACCACATCAGCGTCATGGTCGACGGCACGCGATACGAGGCCGAGGTCGAGCCGCGCACGCTCCTCGTGCACTGGCTCCGCAACCACCTGGGGAAGGTCGGCACGGTCGTCGGCTGCGACACCTCCAACTGCGGTGCCTGCACCGTCCTCCTCGACGGCCGCAGCGTGAAGTCCTGCAGCGTCCTGGCCGTCCAGGCCGACGGATGCGAGGTCACCACCATCCAGGGCCTCTCGACCGGCGACGACTGGCACCCCGTCCAGGCCGCGTTCAAGGAGTGCCACGGGCTCCAGTGCGGATACTGCACGCCGGGCATGGTGATGGCCACCGTCGACCTGCTGTCCGAGAACCCGAATCCCTCCGAGCACGAGATCCGCGAGGGCCTCGAGGGCAACCTCTGCCGGTGCACCGGCTACCACAACATCGTCAAGTCCGTCGCGCACGCCGCCGAGCTCATGGGAGGCACGAAGTGACCGAGGTCCTCGACACCGCCGGCGCCATCGGGCGCCCCATCAAGCGCAAGGAGGACGCCAAGCTCCTCCACGGGCGCACCAACTGGACCGACAACATCCAGCTGCCCGGGATGCTGCACCTGGCGATGGTGCGCAGC
>CALGTB010000270.1 GCA_937902285.1 uncultured Actinomycetes bacterium
GACTACTTCTTCTCGTCGTGCCCGCCGAACTCCTTGCGCATCGCGCTGAGAACCTTGCCCGTGAAGATGCCGCTGCTCTGCGAGTCGAAGCGCTCGTACAGCGCGGCGGTGAGGACCGGCGTGGGAACGCCCTCCTCGATCGCCGCGATCGAGGTCCAGCGCCCCTCGCCCGAGTCCGACACCCGGCCCGAGAACTCGTCCAGCTCGGGTGACTGGTGCATGGCGGCAGCCGTGAGGTCGAGCAGCCATGAGCCGACCACGCTGCCGCGCCGCCACACCTCGGTGATCGCCGGCAGGTCGAGGTCGAACTGGTAGAACTGCGGATCACTCAGGGGCGCCGTCTCGGCATCGGCGTCTCGGGCGACCTTTCCGGCGTTGGCGTGCTTGAGCACGTTCAGCCCCTCGGCGTAGGCGGCCATGAGCCCGTACTCGATGCCGTTGTGGACCATCTTGACGAAGTGACCGGCTCCGGACGGGCCGCAGTGCAGCCAGCCGCGCTCCTCGGGAGCCGGATCGCCCACGCGGCCCTCGGTGCGCGGTGCCGAGTCGACACCGGGCGCGATGGTGTCCCACAGGGGTGCGAGCCGGTCGACTGCCCTGTCGGCGCCGCCGATCATGAGGCAGTAGCCGCGGTCCTTGCCCCAGACGCCTCCGGAGGTCCCGACGTCGAGATAGTCGATGCCCTTGGCCGCCGCGAGCTCACCGCGCCGCATGTCGTCGCGGTAGTACGAGTTCCCGCCGTCGATGAGGCAGTCGCCGGGCTCGAGGAGGCCGATCAGCTCGGTGACGACGGACTCCGTGATGTGCCCGGCCGGAACCATGACCCAGACGGCTCGCGGTGCGGGAAGGGCGGCGACCAGGTCGGCGAGCGACGACGTTCCGACGGAGCCCTCCGCAGCGAGTGCCTCGACGGCCGCGGCCTGCGGGTCGTAGACCACCGTCGAGTGCCCGTCGGCCATGGCGCGCCGGACGAGGTTGGCCCCCATGCGACCGAGGCCCACCATCCCCAGCGTGACGCGCGGGCTGGCACTCGTGGGGACAGCTGCCGGTGAGTTCATGGCTACTTCGACTCCTTGTGCGACGGGCCTCACACGCTAGTGGAAGGCTGGGCGCATGACGAGCCACGCGACCTCCGACGATCCCACCCGCACGACGGCGTGGGCGGACCTCAGCGCCCACGCCGAACGGCTGCAGGGCACGACCATCCGCTCACTCGTCGACGCCGACCCCGACCGGCCCGCGTCCCTCGGGCTGTCGGCGGCGGACGTGCACCTCGATGTGTCGCGCCAGCGGGTGACGGGCGCAGTGCTGGAGTCGCTGCTGGCCCTGGCTCGGGAGCGCGGTGTCATGGAGCGCCGCGACGCCATGCTCTCGGGCGCCCACATCAACGTGACCGAGGATCGGGCGGTCCTGCACACGGCGCTGCGCCAGCCGGCGGGCTCGTCGCTGACGGTCGACGGCCAGGATGTCGCTGCTGACGTCCAGGAGGTCCTCAGCCGCATGTCGGACTTCGCCGAGTCGGTCCGCTCGGGGGAGTGGCAGGGTGCCACGGGACGGCGCATCACCGCAGTCGTCAACGTCGGCATCGGCGGGTCCGATCTCGGCCCAGCGATGGCCTACACCGCTCTGCGGCATTTCAGCGACCGTGGGATCACCTTCCGGTTCGTCTCGAACGTCGACCCGACCGACATGAGCGAGGCGATCCGCGACCTCGACCCCGCGAGCACGCTCTTCATCGTGGCGTCCAAGACGTTCACGACCCTCGAGACGATGACGAATGCCCACGCTGCGCGCGCATGGCTGGTCGCAGCGCTCGGTGATGAGGCGGTCAGCCGGCACTTCGTCGCCGTCTCGACCAACGCGCAGAAGGTGGAGGAGTTCGGCATCGACACCGCCAACATGTTCGGCTTCTGGGACTGGGTCGGCGGGCGGTACTCGATGGACTCCGCGATCGGGCTGAGCACCATGATCGCTATCGGCGCGAACGGATTCGGGGAGCTGCTGGCCGGCTTCCATGCGATGGACGATCACTTCGCGACAGCACCCGCCGAGCAGAACGTCCCGCTGCTCATGGGGCTCCTGGCCGTCTGGAACCGCAACTTCCTCGACATCCAGACCACGGCGGTCCTGCCCTACTCGCAGTACCTGGCGCGCTTCCCCGCGTACCTGCAGCAGCTGACGATGGAGAGCAACGGCAAGAGCGTGCGACTCGACGGTGCCAGGGTCGACTACGACACCGGCGCGATCTTCTGGGGCGAGCCCGGCACGAACGGCCAGCACTCGTTCTACCAGCTCCTGCACCAGGGCACGAGCACGGTCTCGTGCGACATCATCGTCGTGGCCCGCACCGACAATCCGCTGACCGACCAGCAGGACATGCTCGTCGCGAACGCCCTCGCGCAGGCATCCGTCCTCGCCATGGGCCGCACGGCGGAGGAGGTCGCGGCCGACGGAACGCCGCCGGATCTCGTCGAGCACAAGGTGATGCCGGGCAACCGGCCGGTGACGGTGATCACCGTGGAGCGGCTGACGCCGTTCTCCCTCGGCAGCCTCATCGCCCTCTACGAGCACAGTGTCTTCGTCCAGGGGGCGATCTGGGGCATCGACTCGTTCGACCAGTGGGGGGTCGAGCTCGGCAAGAAGGTGGCGATGGGCATCCTCGGCGATCTGCGCGCGGGCTCAGCGGCCGATCCCAGCCTCGACACGCCGACGAGGGCCTCGATGGAGCTGTACCTGTCTCTGCGCGGCTAGCGGTCGTCGGCGCCGCGCCGGCGCAGGTACCGCTCGAACTCGCGGGCGATCGCCTCGCCGCTGGCCTCCGGGAGGTCCGTGGCGTCGCGCGCGTCCTCGAGCTGCTTGACGTAGTCGGCCACCTCCTCGTCCTCGGCCGCGAGCTCGTCGACGCCGAGCTCCCAGGCCCGGGCCTCGTCGACGAGGCCGCCGAGCGGAACGGGGATGTCGAGGATGTCCTCGATGCGCCGGACGAGCGACAGCGTCGCCTTCGGGCAGGGAGGCTGGGCCACGTAGTGCGGCACGGCCGCCCAGAGCGACACCGACGTCATCCCGAAACGGCCGCAGGCATCCTGCAGCACGCCCACGATCCCGGTCGGACCCTCGTAGGTCGACGGCTCGAGGTCGAGCTCGGCCCCGAGCGCGGCATCGGACGTGGTTCCGGTGACCGGTACGGGCCGGGTGTGGGGGATGTCGGACAGCAGGGCGCCGAGGGTGATCACGAGCGACACCTCCAGTTCGGCGGCGAGTCCGAGGATCTCGCGGACGAACTGCTGCCACTTCATGTTGGGCTCGATGCCCTGCACGAGCACGATGTCGCGAGGGTAGAGCGGGACGCGGGCGATGTAGATGCGCGTCGCCGGCCAGGTGAGGCTGCGGATCCCGGTCTCGTCGACGCTGATGTGGGGACGGTTCACCTGGTAGTCGTAGTACTCCTCGGAGTCGAGGTCCGCCAGCGCCTGGGCGTCCCACACCTCGCGCAGGTGCGCGATGGCGCCCGATGCGGAGTCGCCGGCGTCGTTCCAGCCCTCGAAGGCGGCGACCATGACCGGATCGACGAGCGTCGGGAACTCGTCAAGCTCGATCACTCGGTGCCTCCATCCGGACCTGCTGTACCGGCTCCACTGGCTGCTCCGGCGACCTCCTCGACCAGCGAGTCGATCAGTCCGGCCACCAGCGCGGGCCACTGCAAGGGTACGTCGTGAACGGCCCCCGACCATCGATGAACGAGCAGGTTGGATCGGCGAGCCGCAGCGTCCACCGCGTCCTTGCGCGCCGCCTGCCACGGACCACCGTCGTCGCCGGGGTCGGGCAACCCGCCCGGGGCGCACACGGCGGCCCACACGGGCGTTCCCGCGAGCTCGCAGGCCTCGAGGTCGCCAGCCGGCACAGCGTCGAGGAGGCCGTCGAGGACGCGGAGGTGCCGCTCGACGCCGATGCGGGTACGCATGAGCCCCTCGTCGTCGGTGGTGAAGGTGGGGGCCAGAGCGGCCTGCACCTCGTCCGACCAGGAGGCCCCGAGATCGCCCTGGCGGACCATGGACCAGAGCGTGTCCTCCGGCACCCCGAGGGCCGGGGGCGTCAGCTGCCGGCGGACCTGCGCCCGGTCGCCCAGGGCGGCCGGTGACCACAGGCCGCCGTCGATGAGCGCGACCGCGGCGGCGCGAGCAGGGGCCAGCGCGGCCGCACGCAGCGCCACCGAGGCGCCCCAGGAGTGCCCGACGATCACTGCACGCGACCAGCCCAGTGCATCCAGGACGGCGATCGCATCCCGCCCGCACGCGTCGAGCGAGTAGTCGGCCTCGAGCGGGGTGTCGGACTCGCCGTGCCCGCGCTGGTCGAGGGTGGCCACCGGCCGGGCGCGAAGCCGGGTCACCACGGGGTCCCAGAACCGGCGCTGCTGGCTCAGTCCATGGAGGAGGAGCACGGGCATCCCGTCCGATCCGGCTGGCTCATGCACCGACGCCGTGAGGGCCAGTCCGTCGGCCGTACCGACCTGGAGGTCCCGCACCGACGCCGCCATGGCGTCACCGTAGTGCGTCCGGTGCGCGTCACCGCTCAGTCGGTAGTCTTGCGGCCATCATGGACAGCACCGTCACGACGCACCCCACCCATGGCCGAGGCTCCCTCCGCGAGGCACTCGCGAAACGGGTGGTGGTGGCAGACGGGGCGATGGGCACGATGCTCCAGGCGGCCGACCCCTCCCTGGACGACTTCCAGGGGCACGAGGGCTGCAACGAGATCCTCAACGTCACCCGCCCCGAACTCGTGGCGAGCGTGCATGACGCGTACTTCTCGGTCGGCGTCGACTGTGTCGAGACGAACACGTTCGGCGCCAACTACGCCAACCTCGGCGAGTACGGCATCGAGGACCGGATCTTCGAACTCGCCGCCGCCGGTGCCGCCATCGCCCGTCGCACCGCCGACGAGTGGTCGACCCCCGGTCGGCCGCGCTGGGTGCTGGGCTCCGTCGGACCGGGCACCAAGCTCCCGAGCCTCGGGCATGCGCCCTTCGCCCTCCTGCGCGATGCCTACGAGCAGCAGGTGGCCGGCCTGGTCGCCGGCGGCGCGGACGCCATCCTCATCGAGACGGCCCAGGACCTGCTCCAGGCGAAGGCCGCGATCATCGGCGCACGACGGGCCCTGCGGGCCTCCGGCGTCGACCTGCCCGTGTTCGCCCAGGTCACGGTCGAGACGACCGGCACCATGCTGCTCGGCACCGAGATCGGGGCGGCACTGACGGCCCTGGCCCCGCTCGGCATCGACATGATCGGGCTCAACTGCGCGACGGGTCCGAGCGAGATGAGCGAGCACCTGCGCACGCTGGCCCGGTCGTCGACGATCGGCATCTCGTCCATGCCCAACGCGGGACTTCCCGTGCTGACGTCGGACGGCGCCCACTATCCGCTCAGCCCCGTCGAGCTGGCCGATGCCCACGACACCTTCACCCGGGACTTCGGCCTCACGCTGGTCGGCGGGTGCTGCGGAACCACTCCCGAGCACCTCAAGCACGTGGTCGACCGGGTGCGCGGGCGGGAGATCACGCCGCGCAAGGCGCGCCATGAGTCGTCGGCGGCATCCCTCTACCAGTCGGTTCCCTTCCGGCAGGACACTGCCTACCTGTCCATCGGCGAGCGCACGAACGCGAACGGGTCGCGGGCCTTCCGCGACGCGATGCTCGAGCAGCGCTGGGACGACTGCATCGAGATCGCCCGCGACCAGATCCGTGACGGGGCCCACCTGCTCGACCTCTGTATCGACTACGTGGGCCGCGACGGTGTCGCCGACATGCGCGAGCTCGCCGGGCGGCTCGCCACGGCCTCGACGCTGCCGATCGTCCTGGACTCCACCGAGCCGGCGGTCCTGAAGGCGGGGCTCGAGATGCTGGGCGGCCGCGCCGTCATCAACTCGGTGAACTACGAGGACGGGGACGGCCCCGACTCGCGGTTCGGGCGCATCATGCCGCTCGTCGCCGAGCACGGTGCTGCGGTGGTGGCCCTCACGATCGACGAGGAGGGCCAGGCCCGCACGGCCGACTGGAAGGTCAGCGTCGCCGACCGGCTCATTCGCGACCTCACGGGCAAGTGGGGGATGTCTGTCGGCGACATCCTCGTCGACACGCTCACGTTCCCGATCGCGACGGGCCAGGAGGAGACCCGACGCGACGGGATCGAGACGATCGAGGCCATCCGCCGGCTCAAGACCCTCCATCCGGGCGTCCAGACCACTCTCGGCCTGTCGAACGTGTCGTTCGGGCTGAACCCCGCAGCCCGCCAGGTGCTCAACTCGGTGTTCCTCCATGAGTGCATCGCGGCAGGTCTCGACTCGGCGATCGTGCACGCGTCCAAGATCCTGCCGATGTCGAAGATCGCCGACGAGCAGCGGCATGTCGCCCTCGACCTCGTCTACGACCGTCGCACCTACGACGCCGACGGCAACACCCTGTACGACCCCCTCCAGAGGTTCCTCGAGCTGTTCGAGGGCGTGGAGGCGCGCAACCTGTCCGCGTCCCGAGCCGAGGAGCTCGCGGGCCTGCCCCTGTTCGAGCGTCTCGAGCGCCGCATCATCGACGGCGAGCGGATCGGGCTCGAGGCCGACCTCGATGAGGCTCTCACCGAGCGCCCCGCCCTCGAGATCGTCAACGACACCCTCCTGGCCGGCATGAAGGTCGTCGGCGAGCTGTTCGCGTCCGGCGAGATGCAACTGCCGTTCGTGCTCCAGAGCGCAGAGGTCATGAAGACGGCTGTCGCCCACCTCGAGCCCCACATGGAGAAGACCGACGAGGCGGGCAAGGGGACCATGGTCCTCGCGACCGTCAAGGGCGACGTGCATGACATCGGCAAGAACCTCGTCGACATCATCCTGAGCAACAACGGCTACACGGTGGTGAACATCGGGATCAAGCAGCCCATCTCCGCCATCATCGACGCTGCCGAGAGCAACGACGCGGACGTCATCGGCATGAGCGGGCTCCTGGTGAAGAGCACGGTGATCATGAAGGAGAACCTCGAGGAGCTCAACGCCCGCAAGGTGGCGGAGAGGTTCCCCGTGGTCCTGGGCGGCGCCGCCCTCACGCGCTCGTACGTGGAGCAGGATCTCGCCGACATCTACGAGGGCGAGGTCCGCTACGCGCGCGATGCGTTCGAGGGCCTTCGCCTCATGGATGCGGTGATGGCGGTCAAGCGCGGGGTCCCGGGTGCGGCGCTGCCCGAGCGCCGAGCCCGTCGCGTCACGACGGCGGCTCGTCCCGCCACGACGGAGCCCATCGACATGCCGGCGCGCTCCGACGTGGCCGTCGACGTCCAGCTGCCCACCCCGCCGTTCTGGGGCGACCGCATCGTGAAGGGCGTGGCGCTGGCCGACTACGTGCCGTACCTCGACGAGCGGGCGCTGTTCCTCGGGCAGTGGGGGCTCAAGCCCACCCGCGGCGACGGCCCGTCCTACGAGGAGCTCGTGGAGACGGAGGGCCGTCCCCGCCTGCGCCACTGGCTGGACCGCATCCAGACCGAGGCGATGATCGAGCCGGCCGTCGCCTACGGGTACTTCCCGTGCCACGCCGACGGCGACGACCTCGTCGTGCTCAACGGCGACGGCGAGGAGCGCACCCGCTTCAGCTTCCCGCGTCAGCGTCGTGACCGGCACCTGTGCCTGTCGGACTTCTTCCGGCCGAAGGAGTCAGGCGACACCGATGTGGTCGCGTTCACCGTCGTGACCATGGGCGAGGCGGCCTCGCGGGCGACGGCACAGCTCTTCGAGGCCGACGCCTACCGCGACTACCTCGAGCTGCACGGCCTCAGCGTGCAGCTGACCGAGGCGCTGGCCGAGTACTGGCACGCCCGCATCCGCGACGAGCTGGGGCTGGCCGCGTTCGACAGCACCGACATGGACTACCTCATCGCCAAGCAGGGCTACCGGGGATCCCGCTACTCGTTCGGCTACCCCGCCTGTCCCGACCTCGAGCAGCAGGTGCAGCTCATGGAGCTGCTCGTGCCCGAGCGCATCGGGGTGGTGCTCTCGGAGGAGTTCCAGCTGCATCCGGAGCAGTCGACGAGCGCGATCATCGCGCACCACCCCGAGGCCAAGTACTTCAACGCCACCTGATGACCAGCGTCCTGCCGAGGCCGGCCCGGCCCGCGGCCGTGCTGTTCGACATGGACGGGACCCTCATCGACAGCGAGCACCTGTGGCTCCGGGCCGAGATCCTGACGATGGAACGCCTCGGCGGCTCGTGGTCCGAGGCCGACCAGGCTGCCTGCCTCGGCGGTCCGCTCGAGCGGGCCGTCGACTACATGATCGAGCGGGCCGGCGGGGGCCACGACCCCGCGGACGTTGCGGGCCACCTGCTCGACGACATGGAGTCGCTGCTGCGGTCGAGCCCCCTGGTCTGGCAGCCCGGTGCGCGGGCACTGCTCCTCGACGCCCGGTCGCAGGACATCCCCACGGCCCTGGTCTCGGCGTCATGGAACCGCCTGATCGACGCGGTGAGCGACCGCATCCGCTCGGACGTCGGGCAGGAGTCCTTCGACATCGTGGTCGCCGGCGACGACGTGGAGAACAGCAAGCCGCACCCCGAGCCGTACCTGCAGGCGGCGGCCGCACTGGGCGTGCCCGCACGCGAGTGCCTGGTGCTCGAGGACTCGCCGCCGGGGGTGGCGTCGGGGCTCGCCGCAGGCTGCACCGTCGTGGCCATCCCGCACATCGCGGACGTCGGGACGACGGATGCGTTCGTCATCGCGTCGCTCGAGGGCTGGACCGTGGAGTCGCTGTGGCGGGCTGCCGCGACCTAGTACGTCGCGCCCCAGGTGCCACGCGCGATCACGCCTCCGGATCGATGGGCACGCGCGAGCTCGACGTCGGCCACTCGTCGCGGGCGGGCAGCGGGGGAGGGGTGCCGCCCCAGGCCGGGCAGAGGGCCCGATGACTGCACCAGTCGCACAGCTTCGACGGCGTGGGCGGGAACTCACGGGCGTCGGCGGCGCGCGCGATCGCGTCGCGCAGCGCGAGGATCTTGCGCTCGGTGGAGAGCAGGTCGTCCTCGTCGGGCTCATACCGGAGCAGCTCGGAGTTCCCGAGGTACATGAGCTGCAGCAGGCGTGGCACCGTGCCGGTCATGCGCCACCACGTCAGGGCGTAGAAGCGCATCTGGAACATCGCCTTGCCCTCGAAGGCCGCCCCGGGCGAACGGCCGGTCTTGTAGTCGACGATGCGGATGAGGCCGTCGGGAGTGCGGTCGACCCGGTCGATGAAGCCGCGGATCTCGAAGGACTCGGCGAGCTGGGCGGAGACGCCCAGTTCGCGGGCATGCGGCTCGAGGCGACGGGGGTCCTCGAGCCCGAAGTACGACTCCAGCAGCGCAGCGACGTCAGGGGCCGAGCCGTCGTCGCCCTGCACGGCCCTGGCCGACTCAGGCTCGTCGCGCACCATCTCGTCGAAGGCCCTCACGACGAGGTCGGCAGCGGCGTCGAGAGTTCGGTCGTGGGCGGGCAGGTCGAACAGTGTCTCGAGTGCGCGGTGGACCAGGGAGCCGCGCACGGCGGCCGGCGAGGGCTCCTCGGGGAGCCGGTCGATCGACCGGAACCGGAACAGCAGCGGGCAGGTCATGAAGTCGGACGCCCGGGACGGCGAGAGGGACGACGGGAACGGAATCGGCACCGCGGACATGGCCCGAGCCTATTGACCGGGGCTGACCACTAGCCTTCCGAGCATGTCCGAGAACGCCGGCGAGAGCCAGCACAGCACCTCCTGGCGGCGCCGTGGCCCGTTCCGCCCGGGCGACCTGGTCCAGCTGTCCGATCCGAAGGGCAAGCTGCACACCATCACGCTCGAGCCGGGACGGGAGTTCCACACCCACCGTGGCCGGGTGCCGCACGACGACCTCATCGGGGCACCGGAGGGCACGGTGGTGACCTCGACCAACGGCACGGGCTACCTCGCGCTGCGCCCGCTCCTCGACGACTTCGTCCTGTCGATGCCGCGGGGCGCCCAGGTGATCTACCCCAAGGACGCCGCCCGCATCGTCGGACTGTGCAACCTCGGCCCCGGCGCCCGTGTAGCGGAGGCGGGCGTCGGCTCCGGTGCCCTGACCTGCTCGCTGCTGCGCGCGGTGGGCGACACGGGCCTGGTGCACAGCTACGAGCGGCGTCAGGACTTCGCGGACATCGCGGCGGCCAACGTGCGGCGCTGGTACGGATCCGAGCCGTCCTGCTGGACCCTGACCGTGGGCGACCTGGTCGAGGCGATGGACGACTCCGACCTCGATGCCGTCGTGCTCGACATGCTGGCCCCGTGGGAGTGCCTGGAGGCCGTCGCCGCGGCCCTGGCGCCCGGTGGCGTCGTCGTCGGCTACGTGGCGACCGCCACCCAGATGTCGCGCCTCGTGGAGACGCTGCGCCTGTCGGGCGACTGGACCGAGCCGAGGGCCGAGGAGACGATGATGCGGACGTGGCATCTCGAGGGACTCGCGGTCCGGCCCGACCACCGGATGAACGGCCACACGGGCTTCCTCGTCACGGCACGTCGGCTGGCCCCGGGCGCCGTGCTCCCCGCCCGGCGCCGGCGCCCCGCCCCCGGCGCCTACGGCGAGGACTACACGGGTCCCGGATCGGGCGCCGCCGAGCCGGCACCCGAGGACGTGCCGACGGTCGACTGATGCGTGTCGCGGCGCCTCGTAGCCGCGCAGGCGCGCAGCCGTCGGGTTACAGTGGCGAGCAAGCACTCACCTGGAGGCGTCGTGACCGAGTCGGAACCGCTGCAGTCGCGGGTCGGGAGCCTGGAGTCCGCCCTGAACGAGGTTCGTGGCGAGCTGGCGGCGCAGAAGGACCACAACCAGCGGCTCATCTCCACGCTGCGCGATGCCCGTGAGCAGATCGTCACCCTCAAGGCCGAGGTCGACCGGCTCGGCGAGCCGCCGAGCGGGTTCGCGACGTTCCTCGTCCAGTACGGCGACGGCACCGCGGACGTCATGGCGTCCGGGAAGAAGCTGCGCGTCGCCCTGAGCCCGGCCATCGACGCCGACGCCCTGAGGCCCGGCCAGGAGGTCATGCTCAACGAGTCGCTGAACGTCATCGACGTCCGGTCCTTCGAGGACACCGGCGAGATCGTGGTCTTCAAGGAGTTCATCGGCGAGGACCGGGATCGTGCGCTCGTCATCGGCCGCGCCGACGAGGAGCGGGTGGTGCGCGTCGCACAGCCCCTGCGGGAGATGCGGATCAGGGCGGGCGACTCGCTGCTCTGCGACGTGCGCTCGGGCTACGTCTTCGAGCGCATCCCCAAGTCCGAGGTCGAGGAGCTCGTCCTCGAGGAGGTGCCCGACATCCGCTACCAGGACATCGGCGGCCTCGGCGAGCAGATCGACGCCATCCGCGACGCCGTGGAACTGCCGTTCATGCATCCGGACCTCTTCGCCGAGCATGACCTCAAGCCGCCGAAGGGGATCCTGCTCTACGGTCCGCCCGGCTGCGGGAAGACGCTGATCGCGAAAGCCGTCGCGAACTCGCTCGCGAAGAAGGTGGCCGAGCGCACGGGCCGCGAGGAGGGCCGATCCTTCTTCCTCAACATCAAGGGCCCCGAGCTGCTCAACAAGTACGTCGGCGAGACCGAGCGGCACATCCGACTGGTGTTCCAGCGCGCCCGCGAGAAGGCCTCCGAGGGCATGCCCGTCATCGTGTTCTTCGACGAGATGGACTCGCTGTTCCGCACGCGCGGATCAGGCGTGTCCAGCGACGTCGAGAACACCATCGTGCCGCAGCTGCTGAGCGAGATCGATGGCGTCGAAAGCCTTGAGAACGTCATCGTCATCGGCGCCTCGAACCGCGAGGACATGATCGACCCGGCCATCCTGCGACCCGGCCGGCTCGACGTGAAGATCAAGATCGAGCGCCCCGACGCCGAGGCCGCGCGCGACATCTTCACGAAGTACCTGGTGCCGACGCTGCCGCTGCACCCCGACGACGTCGCCGAGCACGGTGGTGATCCGGCCGCAGCCTGCCGCGCGATGATCCAGCGGGCCGTCGAGCGGATGTACACCGAGTCCGACGAGAACCGCTTCCTCGAGGTCACGTACGCGAACGGCGACAAGGAGATCCTCTACTTCAAGGACTTCAACTCCGGCGCCATGATCGAGAACATCGTGGCGCGGGCCAAGAAGATGGCGATCAAGGACTTCCTCGACATGGGGGAGAAGGGCATCCGGGTCCAGCACGTGCTCTCGGCCTGCATCGACGAGTTCCGCGAGAACGAGGACCTCCCGAACACGACCAACCCCGACGACTGGGCGCGCATCTCCGGCAAGAAGGGCGAGCGGATCGTCTTCATCCGCACGCTCATCCAGGGCAAGAAGGGCTCCGAGCCGGGCCGGTCCATCGAGAACGTGGCGAACACCGGGCAGTACCTCTAGTGGTCGCAGGCCGGTCCGGCGAGGAGGGGTGAGCGTCCATCGGGTGATGGGTATCGAGACCGAGTACGGGATCAGCGTGCCCGGCCTGCCCAATATGAACCCCATGGCGTCCAGCTCGCAGATCGTCAACGCCTACGCCCGTCAGGCGGCCCAGGGCGCACGCGCGCGGGCCCACTGGGACTACGACCTCGAGAGCCCGCTGCGCGACGCGCGCGGCTTCGACATGTCGCGGGCCGACGCCGACCCCTCGCAGCTGACGGACGAGGACACGGGGATGGCCAACGTCATCCTCACCAACGGTGCCCGGCTCTACGTCGACCACGCGCACCCCGAGTACTCCAGCCCCGAGGTGACGAACCCGCGCGATGCCGTCCTGTGGGACAGGGCCGGCGTGGTCATCATGGCGCGCGCGATGGAGCTGGCGGCTGCGGTGCCGCAGGCCGAGCCGATCGTGCTCTACAAGAACAACACCGACAACAAGGGCGCGTCGTACGGCTGTCACGAGAACTACCTGATGCAGAGGGCGACCCCGTTCGCCGACATCGTGCGCCACCTGACCCCGTTCTTCATCACCCGCCAGGTGTTCACCGGAGCGGGGCGGCTCGGGGTGGGCCAGGACGGCCGGCGGTCGGCCTACCAGATCAGCCAGCGTGCGGACTTCTTCGAGGTCGAGGTGGGCCTCGAGACCACCTTGAAGCGGCCCATCATCAACACCCGCGACGAGCCCCATGCCGATCCGGAGCGCTTCCGGCGGCTGCACGTCATCGTCGGGGACGCCAATCTCAGCGACACGGCCACCTACCTCAAGATGGGCACCACTGCCATCGTGCTGTCGATGGTGGAGGCCGGGTTCCTGCGCGGCCGCGACTGGTCTGCCTCCCGGTCCGTGGCGGAGATGCACGCGGTGTCGCACGACACGACCCTCAGCCACCGCATCGCCCTGGCCGACGGACGATCCCTGACCGCTGTCCAGGTGCAGCAGGAGATCCTCGACGCCGCGCGCGACTTCTGCGGCCGTGACGGTGCCTCAGCCCTCGACCCGCAGACCGAGCACGTCCTCGACGAATGGCAGCGGGTCCTCGACGGACTGGCCTCGGATCCGGCCACCTTGTCCCGGGAACTCGACTGGCTCGCGAAGCTCGCCCTCATGGAGGGGTACATGCGACGCGATGCGCTGCCGTGGGATGCGCCCCGGCTGCAGCTGATCGACCTGCAGTACTCGGACGTGCGACCCCAACGCGGCCTGGCGGCCCGCCTCGAGGACAGGGGGCTGCTGACGCGGATGTTCACCGACGACGAGGTGGCGGCCGCAGTCCTGTCGCCGCCCGAGGACACCCGGGCCTACTTCCGGGGCGAGTGCATGCGCCGGTACCCGGAATCCGTGGCCGCCGCGTCCTGGGACTCCCTCGTCTTCGACGTCCCCGGGTACGAGTCGCTGCTGCGGGTGCCGACGCTGGAGCCCACCCGCGGCACCCGGGCCCATGTGGGCGCCCTCCTCGACTCCTCGCCCGACGTCGCCACCCTGATCCAGCGCCTCGGGGCCGACGCCCCGCGCTGAGCCGGCCGTGGGGGATAGCCTGTGCCCATGCCGCAGCGAGAGTCCGCCGAACATCGTCACGTCGACCGTGAGACAGCCGAGGACGAGGTGACCGTCTCGTCCGTCGAATCCGCCCCCACGGAGCTCGACGCCGACGTCGACTCGATCCTCGACGAGATCGACAGCGTCCTCGAGGAGAACGCCGAGGACTTCGTGAAGTCGTTCGTCCAGAAGGGCGGGCAGTGACCCCGACGCACGGCCTTCCCGGGCCCTACCGGGCCACCGGGTCGGCGTCGTTCGTCGACTTCCTGGCCGCACTGCATCCCGAGCGCCTGCCCGTCGCGGGCGAGCCGGCCATGCAGGGTGCCGGCGCGCTCGCACCCCACGGGACGACGATCGTCGCCCTGCGCACGGACGGCGGGGTGGTCATGGCCGGCGATCGCCGGGCCACGATGGGCAACATCATCGCCCAGAACGACATCGAGAAGGTCTTCGCGGCAGACGAGTTCTCGGTGATCGGCATCGCGGGCACGGCGGGCCTGGCGGTTGAACTGGTCCGCCTGTTCCAGGTGGAACTCGAGCACTACGAGAAGATCGAGGGACTGCCGCTGTCGCTGGACGGCAAGGCGAACCGCCTCGCGACCATGCTCCGGGGCAACCTGGGCATGGCGATGCAGGGCCTTGCTGTCGTACCCCTGTTCGGTGGCTACGACGAGGCGCGCGGGATCGGCCGGATCTTCTCCTACGACGTCACCGGCGGGCGCTACGAGGAGCACGACTTCTATGCCGTCGGGTCGGGGTCGAGCTTCGCCCGGGGATCCCTGAAGAAGCTCTTCCGACGCGGAGCGTCCACCGACGAGGCCATCGCGACGGCACTCGAGGCGCTCTACGACGCGGCAGACGACGACAGCGCCACGGGCGGGCCCGACATGGCCCGGGGCATCTATCCGGTCGTCGCCACCGTGGATGCCTCCGGCGTCCACCTGCTCGACGACGACGAGCTGGCGCCGCGGGTGCGGCATATGGTCGACGCGCGGATGACGAGCCCCGACGGAGGGACGTCATGAGCGTGCCGTTCTACGTCTCGCCCGAGCAGATCATGCGGGACAAGGCCGACTTCGCCCGCAAGGGCATCGCACGCGGTCGCAGCGTCGTCGTGATGCAGTACGACGGCGGCATCGTCTTCGTGGCCGAGAACCCCTCGCGGGCGCTCCACAAGATCAGTGAGCTGTACGACCGCATCGGCTTCGCCGCGGTGGGCAAGTACAACGAGTTCGAGAGCCTGCGGGTCGCCGGCGTCCGCCTCGCCGACATGCGGGGCTACTCGTACGACCGCAGCGACGTCACGGGCCGGAGCCTGGCCAACGCCTACGCCCAGACGCTCGGCACCATCTTCACCGAGACGGCCAAGCCGTTCGAGGTCGAGATCGTCGTGGCGGAGGTGGGCATGCAGGCCGACGACGACCAGCTCTACCGCCTCATGTTCGACGGGTCGGTCGCCGACGAGCGTGGCTACGTGGCGATGGGGGGCTCGGCGGAGCCCATCTCGGCGGGGCTCCTCGAGGGCTGGCATGAGGGGCTCACGCTCGCCGAGGCCGTGGGCCTGGCCGTGAGCCTGATGGGGCGGCACGGCGACGAGAAGGCCCGCGAGCTGACCGCCACCCAGCTCGAAGTGGCGGTTCTCGACCGGTCCAGGCCCCGACGGACCTTCCAGCGCCTCTCGAACGGCCGACTCGCCGACCTCCTCGCGGGCTAGGGCGCACGAGGCCGCCGCACCCCGACGTACTGTAGGAACGTGGACCGTCGGATCTTCGGAATCGAGACCGAGTACGGCGTCACGTGCACGTTCAACGGCCAGCGCCGGCTCAGCCCCGACGAAGTGGCCCGCTACCTGTTCCGCAGGGTCGTCGCCTGGGGTCGCAGCAGCAACGTCTTCCTGACCAACGGCTCGCGCCTGTACCTCGACGTGGGCAGCCATCCCGAGTACGCGACCGCCGAGTGCGACAGCATCCCCCAGCTCATCACGCACGACCGTGCCGGCGAGCGCATCCTCGAGGGACTCGTCGTCGATGCCGAGCGTCGGCTGCACGAGGAGGGGGTGTTCGGCGACATCTACCTGTTCAAGAACAACACCGACTCCGCGGGCAACTCCTACGGCTGCCACGAGAACTACCTGGTGGAGCGGCGCGGCGAGTTCGCGCGCCTGGCCGAGCGCTTCATCCCCTTCCTCATCACCCGGCAGCTGGTCGCGGGCGCGGGCAAGGTCCTCCAGACGCCCCGCGGGGCCGTCTACTGCCTGAGCCAGCGGGCCGACCACATGTGGGAGGGCGTGTCGAGCGCGACGACACGGTCCCGCCCCATCATCAACACCCGCGACGAGCCGCATGCCGACGCCGACCTCTACCGGCGCCTGCATGTCATCGTCGGAGACAGCAACATGAGCGAGACCACCACGATGCTCAAGGTCGGCACCGCCGACCTCGTCCTGCGCATGCTCGAGGCCGGCGTGGTCATGCGCGACATGACCTTCGAGAACCCGATCAGGGCCATTCGCGAGATGAGCCATGACATCACCGGCAAGCGGACGGTCAAGCTCACCACCGGGCGCGAGCTGTCCGCCCTGGCCATGCAGTGGGAGTACTTCGAGAAGGCGTCCGACTTCGCCGAGCGGCGTGGCCTCGTCGACGAGCCCACGGGAACCACGCGACGTGTGCTCGAGCTGTGGGGGAGGTCGCTCAAGGCCATCGAGGCGGAGGACCTCTCGCTCATCGACCGGGAGATCGACTGGGCCATCAAGCTGCGGCTGCTCAACCGCTACATGGACAAGCACGGCATCGGACTGGAGTCGGCGCGCATCGCCCAGCTCGATCTCGCCTACCACGACATCAACCGTCGCCGGGGCCTGTACTACATGCTCGAGCGCAGCGGCCTCGTCGAGCGGGTGACCACCGACCTCGCGGTGTTCGAGGCCAAGTCGGTGCCCCCGCAGACGACCCGGGCCAAGCTCCGCGGCGACTTCGTCCGCCGGGCGCAGGAGCGGCACCGCGACTTCACCGTCGACTGGGTCCACCTCAAGCTCAACGACCAGGCGCAGCGCACCGTGCTGTGCAAGGACCCCTTCGCCAACGTCGACGAGCGCGTCGAGCGCCTCATCGCGGGCATGTAGCGGGCGTCGTCTAGGCTCCTGCCCGTGAAGAGAAACCTGGTGGTCATCACCGCCTCAGCGTCCTTGATCCTCGCCCTCGCCGCGTGCGGCAGCCAGACGGACGAGCGCGTCGTCACTGCGAGCAGCGCGGCGCAGGAGGTCCTGCCGGCGGAGACCGCCGAGGAGACCCCCGACTCTGCTCAGTCGTCCCTGGCGGCCGCCACCGCCTTCGTCACGGTCGACTGCGTGAGCGGGCAGGTCATGCCCACCGACGAGGCCCCGAACGGCACGACGATCGGCCCCGTGACCGCGCTGGTGCAGCCGAACGGCGCGCCATCGATCACCGTGGCCACCGATGCCACGCCGGCCACCGAGCTGCAGGTCGCGGACATGACCGAGGGCTCCGGCGCCGAGGTCGTGCCGGGCGACACGCTGACGGTCAACTACTGCGGCGTCGGCCTGGGCGGCAAGACCCTCTTCGACTCGTCCTACAGCCGTGGCACGCCGGCGACGTTCCCGCTCGACGGGGTCATCGCGGGCTGGCAGCAGGGGATGCTGGGCATGAAGGTGGGCGGCACCCGCCTCCTCGTGATCCCGGGTGAGCTCGCGTACGGCGCGACCCCGCCCGACGGCGCCGGCATCGCGCCCGACGAGACGCTCATCTTCGTCGTCGAGCTCCAGAGCATCAGCTAGCCGGGCTCCACCGCCTCACGCAGCCGCACTCGCTCCACCGATCACGTCCAGCACCGTCGTCAGTCCGAGGGAGACAGCACATGGCCACCAAGCCCGAGATCGAGTTCATCGAAGGACCCGCTCCCACCGAGCTCGTGATCACCGACATCGTGGTCGGCGACGGCGCCGAGGCGACGCCGGGCGCCCGCGTCGACGTGCACTACGTAGGGGTCGACTTCGAGACCGGTGAGCAGTTCGACGCATCCTGGGATCGTGGCGAGTCCATCCAGTTCCCCCTGGCCGGCCTCATCGCCGGCTGGCAGGAGGGGATCCCCGGCATGCGCGTCGGGGGCCGTCGGCAGCTCGTCATCCCGCCGGCACTGGCCTACGGGGAGTCCGGCGGGCATCGCCTGGCCGGTCGCACCCTGGTCTTCGTGATCGACCTCATCGACGTCGGCTAAACGTCGCATGACGCCACGCGTCGACCGCACCGAGCGGCTGCTCAACCTGGTGATCTGCCTGATGGCGACGAGCACCGCCGTGCCCCGGTCGGACATCCGGGAGCGGATCCCCGGCTACTCCGATGCTGCCTCTGACTCGGCGTTCGAGCGGATGTTCGAGCGCGACAAGGACGAGCTCCGGTCGATGGGCATCCCGGTCGACACCGTCACGGACACCAGCGGCGAGGTGGTGGGCTACCGGATCGTCGAGGAGTCCTACGCGCTCCAGCCGATCGACTTCACGGTCGACGAGCGCGCTGCGGTCGCCGTCGCCGCCCAGGTCTGGAGCAGGGCGGCGATCGCTCCCGTGGCCGGGACCGCCCTGCGCAAGCTCGAGAGCCTCGACGGCGCCCCCGTCGACTGGGTGGCCGCCGACCTGCGCGGCCCGGTGCAGCTGACGGCGAGCGACGCGGCCCTCCTGCCCCTCATGACCGCGGTCCGGAATGCGCGGGTGGTGACCTTCGACTACCGGACGCCCCGAGAGTCCGACGCCCAGCGTCGCACCGTCTGCCCCTGGGGCCTGAGGTCGACGGCGGGCACCTGGTTCCTCGTCGGCTTCGACCACGACCGCGACGCTCCGCGCACCTTCCGGCTCTCCCGCATGAGCGGAGCAGTCACCGTGACGGCGAGGGCGCGCGAGCACGAGCCGCCTGCAGACTTCGACATCTCTGCCTCCGTCTCCGACGGCTTCCCTGACGAGGCCGTGACGGCCACGATGCGCGTCACCCCGAGGCGGGCAGCAGCCCTGCGTCGGCTTGCGGTGCCGACGGACGGCGCCACTGACGCGTTCGAGGCCGATGTCATCACGGTCTCGGCCCGGTCGATGGAGGAACTCGTGTCGCTCGTGTGCGGTGCCGGAGCCGACGTCGTGGTCCTCGAGCCGGAGGCCGTCATCACGGCCGTCGTCGAGGCGCTGACGGGCCTGGCGACGCGTCATGCAGGAGGCCCGTCATGAGCGGCACGTCGGCCGACCGGCTGTCACGGCTCCTGGCCCTCGTTCCGTGGCTGATGGCGCGCGACGGCGTCACCCTCGCGCAGTGCGCCGAGCACTTCGGCGTGTCCGAGGAGCAGCTCGACCTCGACCTGTGGCTCCTCGTGGTGTGCGGAGTCCCCGGCTACGGTCCCGACCAGCTCGTGGACATCCAGTTCTGGGACGACGGCCGGATCCACGTCCTCGACCCGCAGACCCTCGGTCGCCCGCTGCGCCTCAGCCAGGAGGAGGCGCTCACGCTCCTCGTCGCCCTGCGGATGCTGGCCCAGGTGCCCGGAGTCGAGGATCGCGAGGCGATCGTCTCCGCAGCCGTCAAGCTCGAGCGGGCGGCGAGCGCCACCGACGCCGACCGCGAGATCGCCGTCCAGGTGGCCGTCGACCCGGCCGTCACGCATGCCGTCGACGACGCGCTGGCGCAGGGCCGCGATCTGGAGATCCGGTACGCCTCCGCCACGAAGGACGAGGTCACCGACCGCACGATCCGGCCCCGTCGCCTCTTCACGATCGACGGGGTGACGTACCTCGAGGCGCACTGCCTGTCCGCCGAGGCGGTGCGCACCTTCAGGCTCGACCGCGTCGTCACGGCCCGCCTGGGCGATACGTACGCCGCCGACGTTCCCGCCGAACCTCCGGTCGGCGACGGGACCGGCACGCGCCCGCCCCGGCAGACCGCGCTCCTCTCCGTCGATCCGGCCGCCCGGTGGATCATCGACGTGCATCAGGCCGCCGAGGAGCCAGGGGCGCCCGTCGACGGAGGCACCCTGGTGCGGCTGCCCCTGCACTCCCTCGACTGGGGCGTGCGCCTGGTGCTGTCGCTGCGGGGCTCGGCGAGGGTGCTCGAGCCACCCGAGCTCGTCGACGCCGTGGCGGATGCAGCCGCCTCCGCACTCGCGGCGTACCCTGACGCCGTACGCTAGGCAGACCCGCAGCCGCGGGTCGAGTCGTGAGGGAGTGGCCGTATGTTCAGTAACCTGCGCGGGTGGGAATGGCTGATCATCGTCGCCCTGATCCTCCTGCTCTTCGGCGCCAAGCGCCTGCCCGACGCAGCCCGTGGACTCGGGCGCTCCCTGCGGATCTTCAAGGCCGAGACGAAGGGCCTGGCCGGAGACGCCACGACGCCCGCACCGGAGGAGCTGCCCGCGGCCGGCACCGGTGACGCTGCCACGCCGGCGCCCAAGGACGTCCCGGCACCGGAGCGGACCGAGGGCTGACCTCAAGCCCCATGTCCATCAAGGAGCGCGGCACCGATCGCGCCGCGGCGATGCCGCTGACCGAGCACCTTCGCGAACTGCGATCACGCCTGGTCAAGTCCGGACTCGCCATCGGCATCGGCATGGTGGTCGGCTGGGTGTATTACGACGCCCTCTTCGCGTGGATCAGCGCACCGTTCAACTCGGTGGTCGAGCAGGCCCGCTCCGAGGGCCGTGAGGTCATCCTCGCGCTCACGGGTGTCGCCGACCCGTTCGTGCTCCAGATGCAGGTCGCTGCCGTGGCGGGGCTCATCCTGTCGTCGCCGGTGTGGCTGTACCAGCTGTGGCGCTTCGTGACCCCGGGGCTGCATCAGCACGAGCGTCGCTGGGGGCTCGGCTTCGCCGCTGTCGCCGCCCCGCTCTTCGCGGCCGGCGCCCTGCTCGCCTACGTCCTCCTGCCGTACGGCCTGCAGATCCTCTTCGGGTTCACGCCGGACGGCGTCGAGAACATCGTCTCCGTCGACAAGTACCTGTCGTTCTTCCTGCGCATGATCCTGGTGTTCGGCATCGGGTTCCTCGTGCCCCTGATGCTGGTCCTGCTCAACTTCGCCGGGGTGCTCTCCGGGCGCAGGCTCCTGGGCTGGTGGCGCTGGATCATCATCCTCGTGCTGGCCTTCTCGGCCGTTGCCACGCCGACCGGCGACCCGATCAACCTCATGCTGCTGGCCGGTCCGATCTTCGTGCTCGTGATGGTGGCGGTCGGCATCTCCCTGCTGAACGACCGACGCCGCGAGCGACGCCGTCGCGGCACGGACATCGACTACGCGGCCTACGACGACGACGAGACGTCACCGCTCGACGAGACCCCATCACCCATCGACGAGAACCCCTCGCCGCTCGACGACACCCCGTCTCCACTCGACGACGGCAGCTGAGGTGGGGCAGGCCTGGCTGATCCTCAATCCCGAGGCGGGCGGCGGTCGCGGTCGACAGCACGCCGCCGCCCTGTCCGCGGTGCTCGCTGAGGCCGGACTCGGCTGCACGGTGGTGCAGCCCACGAGCGGCGAGGGCACGAGGGAGGCTGCCCACGAGGCCGTGGCAGCGGGTGCCCGGGCCGTGCTGGTCTGCGGAGGCGACGGCACGGTCCACGAGGCGCTGCAGCCCCTCGTCGGCACGGACGTGCCGCTGGGGGTCATGGCGGCAGGGTCGGGCGACGACATCGCACTGGCCCTGGGATTCCCCCGGGACAGCCCGGGAGCCGCGGCCGGGTTCCTCGCAGCGGCCCTCACGTCGGGGTCGCAGCGCTCGGTCGACGTGGGCCATGCCACCGTCGGCGACGGCACCCAGGCCTACTTCCTGGGGGTGCTGTCGACCGGCTTCGACTCGGCGGTGAACGAGCGGGCGAACACGATGACCCGCCTGAGGGGCCAGCGCTACAACGTGGCCATCGTGCGCGAGCTGGCGTCCTTCCGGCCCGCGCACTACGCCCTCACCCTCGATGACGAGGTGATCAGCGGCGAGGCGATGCTCGTCGCCGTCGGCAACGGGTCGAGCTACGGGGGAGGCATGCGGATCTGCCCCGCGGCCGTGCCGGACGACGGCATGCTCGACGTGACCTGGCTGTCCGCCGTCAGCAAGCCCCTGTTCCTGCGGGTGTTCCCCACCGTCTTCCGCGGGCGGCATGTCGATCACCCCGCGGTGCGCACCTTCCGCGGACGCTCCCTTGCCATCACCGCCGCGGGGCAGGTCGCCTACGCCGACGGCGAACGACTGGGCGCGCTGCCGGTGCGCATCGAGACCCGGCCGGGGGCGCTGCGCGTGCTGTCGGGCTGAGCCCCGCCTCAGGACGTAGCCTGAGGGCATGCCCAGCCCCTCGGAGCGGTACGCCGCGGCCCTCGCCCGAGGGGCGGTCGGACGATCCGAGCTCGGGGCCTTCGCCGCCGGCTACCTCTTCGGCCTCGACGACTTCCAGGTGCGCGCGTGCAACGCCCTCGAGGCAGGCAAGGGGGTCCTTGTCGCTGCCCCGACCGGCTCGGGCAAGACCGTCGTCGGCGAGTTCGCCATCCACCTGGCACTGGCCCAGGGGCGCAAGTGCTTCTACACGACCCCCATCAAGGCCCTGTCGAACCAGAAGTACAACGACCTCGTGGCCCGGCACGGCGCCGAACGGGTCGGCCTGCTCACCGGCGACAACTCCATCAACGGGGAGGCGCCCATCGTCGTCATGACGACCGAGGTCCTCCGCAACATGCTGTACGCAGGCTCGTCGACGCTGAGTGATCTCGCCTATGTCGTCATGGACGAGGTCCACTACCTCGCCGACCGCTTCCGCGGCGCCGTCTGGGAGGAGGTGATCATCCACCTGCCCGAGTCGGTGACCGTCGTGGCCCTGTCGGCGACGGTGAGCAACGCCGAGGAGTTCGGCGCCTGGCTCGAGACCGTGCGCGGCGAGACCGCCATCGTCGTCGAGGAGCATCGGCCCGTGCCGCTGTGGCAGCACGTCATGGCCGGCACCCGCATGTACGACCTGTTCGTCGACGACGACCAGCGGGTGGTCAACCCCGAGCTCGTGCGGCTCGCGCGCGAGGAGGAGCGTCGCGACCGGCCCACGGGGTCGCGGGCCCGGGGCGGGCGCGACCATCATCGCGGGCGCGGTCCCAAGACCCCCTGGCGCAGCGAGGTGGTGGAGCGGCTCGAGCGCGACGGCCTGCTGCCGGCCATCTACTTCCTGTTCAGCCGCGCGGGGTGCGACGACGCCGTGCGGCAGTGCCTGCAGGCCGGGCTCCGGCTCACCAGCACCGACGAGCGCCGGCACATCCGCCAGACGGCGCTGGCGGCCACCCTCGACCTGCCCGACGAGGACCTCGCCGCGCTCGGCTTCGACGAGTGGCTGGAGGCCCTGGAGCGCGGGCTCTCCGCCCACCACGCAGGGCTGCTGCCGGTCTTCAAGGAGATCGTCGAGAACCTCTTCCAGCAGGGCCTCATCAAGGTGGTCTTCGCCACGGAGACCCTCGCCCTGGGCATCAACATGCCGGCCAAGTCGGTCGTCCTCGAGCGCCTCGTGAAGTGGAACGGGGAGACGCACGTCGACCTGACCCCGGGGGAGTACACGCAGCTCACCGGCCGCGCCGGCCGCCGCGGCATCGATGTCGAGGGGCACGCCGTCGTCCTCTGGCAGGCCGGGCTCGACCCCCGCTCGCTGGCCGGCCTCGCCTCGACCCGTACCTACCCGCTCCGCTCGTCGTTCCAGCCGTCGTACAACATGGCCGTCAACCTCGTGTCGCGGCTCGGGCGCCATGCTGCCCGCGAGGTCCTCGAGACCTCGTTCGCGCAGTTCCAGGCGGATCGCTCGGTCGTCGGGCTGGCCACGGAGCTGCGGCGGGTCGAGGAGGGCCGCGAGGGCTACCGGGCCGCCATGAACTGCCACCTCGGCGACTACTTCGAGTACGCGGAGCTGCGGGAGGCCCTCTCGCGACGCGAGAAGGACCTGAACCGCCGTGCCGCGGCGGAGCGCCGGGAGGCGGCGGAGGACTCCTGGCTGGCACTGCGCCAGGGCGACGTCGTGTTCATCAGCACCGGTCGCCGGGCCGGGCCGGCGGTCGTCCTCGACCAGCGCCGCCAGCGCAGCCCGAACTTCGTCTCGCGCCCGATGGTGCTCACCGGGGACGGCCAGGTGCGCCGCGTCAGCGTCGCCGACACGGCCCAGCCGGTCGAGGCGCTCACGAGCGTGACCGTGCCGAAGGGCTTCGTCGCGAAGGACGCACGGGCCCGCCGCGACCTCGTCTCCGCACTGCACTCCGCCGTCTCCGAGGTTCCGCATGAGGAGCGCAGACGCAAGGCTGCGACGTCCGAGGACGACGAGATCCTGCGCCTGAGGGCCGAGCTCCGGCGGCATCCGTGCCACGGCTGCTCGGACCGCGAGACCCACGCGCGATGGGCCGAGCGCTACCACCGCGTCGACCGTCAGATCCGCGACCTCGAGCGTCGAGTCGAGGGCCGCACCAACTCCATTGCCAAGCGCTTCGACCGGGTGTGCGAGGTGCTGACCGAGCTGGGCTACCTCACGTCCTCGGGCGACTCGGCGCAGGTCACCGAGCCCGGACGCACCCTCATGCGCCTGTACACCGAGTCCGACCTGATGGCGGCCCAGTCGATCCTCGACGGTGCGTGGAGCGGACTGGAGCCTGCCGAGCTGGCGGCGGTGTGCGCCGCTGTCGTCTACGAGTCCCGGTCATCCGAGGACGAGACGCCGGCGGCCATGCCCACGGGCAGCGTGCGCCTGGCGGTGGACCGCCTGGTGTCCCTGCACCTGGAGCTGCAGGCGCTCGAGGCGCGGCACGGCCTCGAGATCACCCGCAGGCCCGACCCGGGGATCGTGGATGCGACGTACCGCTGGGCACAGGGGGCGAACCTGCTGCAGGTGCTGACCCACAGCGACATCACGGCGGGTGACTTCGTGCGGTGGATGCGCCAGGTCATCGACCTGCTGGGACAGATCTCGCAGGCGGTGGAGGGTGACGACCACGTGCGGTGGGCGGCGCACGAGGCGGCCGACCTGGTCAACCGCGGGGTGGTGGCCTACTCGTCGGCCGTGTGACGCGCCAGCGCCGACATGAGGTCGGACACCTGTCGCTGAACGCCCCACCTCTGGGCGAGCGCGTCGAGCCGAGGCCGGTCGAGGTGTGGGGCGCGGTCCAGCACGGGCAGGTCGGTGCGCACCCGAGCCACCTGCTCGGCGTCCGCGATCACGGTGCCCGCCGACGTCACCGCGGCGGCAAGACGTGGCGTCATGGGCCGATGGTCGGGAGTGTCTGCCGCGGCGCGCGCGATGCCCGCGAGTCCGCCGAAGGCGTTGACGAGGTTCGCCGCGGTCTTGGCACCGATCCCGGGCACCCCCGGCAGGCCATCGGACGGGTCGCCGCGCAGGACGGCGAGATCGACGTACCTGTCCGCCGGCACGCCGAAGCGCTCCAGCACCGCGGATGGATCCAGCAGGGGCCACTTGTCCATGCCCCCGTTCACGGTGAGCAGCAGTCGTGTCCGGGCGTCCACGATCTGCACCAGGTCGCGGTCGCCGGACACGGCGATGGACGGGCGGGGGTCCTGAGCAGCGAGGCTGCCGATCACGTCATCCGCCTCGAACCCGTCGAAGCCCAGTCGCGCGATGCCGGCAGCCTCGAGCACGTCGGCGATCGCCTCGGCCTGGGCGGACAGCGACTCCGGCTCGGCCTCGACACCGGTCGATGCGTCCGCGACGCGATGCGCCTTGTAGGTCGGCACCAGGTCGACGCGCCACTGGGGACGCCAGTCGTTGTCCCAGCAGGCGACCACGGAGGCG
This sequence comes from uncultured Actinomycetes bacterium, assembly GCA_937902285.1. GTDB lineage: Bacteria > Actinomycetota > Actinomycetes > S36-B12 > S36-B12 > UBA10649. The sequence goes on from CALGTB010000270.1 coordinate 25,780, forward strand.
GGGGAGTGGGCGGTCACGAGCCGCGTCACCGTGGACAGGAATCCGCGCAGGGCGTTGTGGGGGTGGCCGTCCGGAGCGACCATCGACTCGGGCAGGGCGTGGAACGACCGGTAGTACAGCGACGCGGAGTCGAGGACGAGGATCGGGCGCACCGCGACGGTCATCGGGGCAGTCTGGCAGAGCCGGGCGGGGATCGGGGTCGGCACTAGAATCGTGCGGACGAGCAACCGGAGGCTTCATGCAGGTCAGCAGCTATGCAAGGCGGCTCGCCGCCGTCGGCGAGCAGGCGCGCAGCCGGGGGGTCGACGCCGTCCTGGTGACGCCGGGTCCGGACCTCCACTACCTCACGGGCTACGACGCGCTGCCCCTGGAGCGGCTCACCTGCCTGGTCGTCCCGGCAGAGGGCGATCCTGTGATGGTCGTGCCGCGGCTGGAGCGCATGGCGGCCGAGGCCAGCCCGGTGGGAGGCCTCGGGATCTCTCTGGTCACGTGGGGTGAGACCGACGACCCGCACGCCCTCGTGAGCGACCTGCTGCCGCACGCTCGCCGGGTCGGCCTCGACAACCACATGTGGGCCGAGAAGGTGCTGCGACTCCGTGCGGCCATGCCCGATGTCGAGCAGGTGCTCGCGGGCGACGTCATCTCGCACCTGCGCATGCGCAAGGACGAGGCGGAGATCGCGGCGCTGCTGGGCGCAGGGGCTGCTATCGACCTGGTGCACGAGCAGGTGCCGTCCCTGCTGCGACCGGGTCGCACGGAGCGCGAGGTGGGCGGGGACATCGCTGACGCGATCCTTGCGGCGGGCCACGCACGCGTCGACTTCGTCATCGTCGGAAGCGGGCCCAACGGGGCGAGTCCCCATCATGAGCTGTCCGATCGGGTCATCGAGGAGGGCGACGCCGTGGTGGTCGACATCGGCGGCACCATGCCCGACGGGTACCGCAGCGACTGCACGCGCACCTACGCCGTGGGATCGGTTCCCGACGGGTACGCCGAGCGCTACCGGGTGCTGCAGGAGGCGCAGGCCGCAGCCGTCGCCTGGGCCCGCGCAGGGGTGTCGTGCGAGAGCGTCGACGCGGCGGCGCGCGACCATCTGGAGGCCAGCGGGATGGGCGACCTGTTCATCCATCGCACGGGCCACGGCATCGGCCTCGAGACGCATGAGGACCCCTACATCGTCCTCGGGAACGCGCTCACGCTCGAGCCGGGCATGGCGTTCAGCATCGAGCCCGGCTTCTACTGCGAGGGCCAGTACGGCGCCCGCATCGAGGACATCGTCATCGCCACGGACAGTGGGGTCCTGGTGGCGAACAACGGCACGAGGGAACTGGTGGTGGCCTGATGGCGTACGCATGGAAGGGCGCGTCCGTGACGCGCCTGCTGCCCTCCGAGGAGTCGGTCGAGCTCCTGGCGCTCACCGAGGAGGTGGCGGCCCGCGAGCTCGCTCCGCGCGCCGCCGAGGCCGAGGCGAACGCCGTCTTCCCGCGCGAGTCGTTCCGGGTGCTCGGCGGACTCGGGCTCCTGGGCCTGCCCTTCGATGCCGAGTACGGCGGAGGCGAGCAGCCCTACGAGGTGACCCTGCAGGTCCTCGAGGAGCTCTCCCGCTCGTGGATGAGCATCGGCGTGAGCGTCAGCGTGCACTACCTGGCGTGCTTCGGCCTGGCCAACTTCGGGAGCGACGAGCAGCGCCGGCGCTGGCTGCCCGACATGATCGGCGGCGAGCTCCTGGGGGGCTACTGCCTCTCGGAGCCGCACTCGGGGTCTGATGCCGCTGCACTCATCACGCGCGCCGTGCGCGAGGGCGACGACTACGTCGTGAACGGCACGAAGGCGTGGATCACCCACGGCGGAGTGGCCGACTTCTACTCGGCGATGGTGCGCACGTCCGATGACGGCCCGAAGGGCATCACCTGCCTGCTCGTCCCCGGGGACGCCGCGGGGCTCAGCGCCGCGGCCCCCGAGCGCAAGATGGGCGCGAACGCCTCTCCCACGGCGCAGGTGATCTTCGACGACGTTCACGTCTCGGCCGACCGGGTCATGGGCACGGAGGGCGGAGGCTTCACTGTCGCACTCGCCGCGCTCGACGCCGGGCGCCTCGGCATCGCTGCGTGCGCCGTCGGCCTGGCCCAGGCGGCCCTCGATGCGGCCGTGGCGTACGCGGCGGACCGACAGCAGTTCGGCCGGTCGATCATCGAGTTCCAGGGCGTCGCCTTCATGCTGGCCGACATGGCCACCGCCGTGGCCGCGGCCCGTGCCCTCTACGTGGACGCGGCGCGGCTGAAGGACGCCGGACTGCCGTACGGCATGCAGGCGGCCATGGCGAAACTGGCTGCGACGGACGCCGCCATGAAGGTCACGACCGATGCGATCCAGGTGCTGGGCGGCGCGGGCTACACGGTCGACTTCCCGGTCGAGCGCTACTTCCGCGAGGCCAAGGCCCTGCAGATCGTCGAGGGCACGAACCAGATCCAGCGCATGGTGATCGGCCGGGCACTGCGGCCACGCTCAGCACGGTGACGCGGCCCGGCTGGGCCTCCGCGGAGCGGGTGCTCCTGCTCGGCGGCACGATCTACTCGCCGGTGAGCCCCTTCGCCACCGCGATGCTCGTCGAGGGCGACACGATCGCCTGGCTGGGCGAGGACTCGGCTGGCGACACGCACCGTGATGCCGTGGACCGGGTGATCGACCTGCGCGGACGGCTCGTCACGCCCGGCTTCGTCGATGCGCACGTGCACGCGACGAGCACCGGTCTCACCCTCACCGGGCTCGACCTGACGGGCACGGCATCGCTGCGTGAGGCGCTCGACCTGCTTGAGGCGAGGGCGCGAAGCCTGCGGGGCGGGGTGATCCTCGGCCACGGCTGGGACGAGACCCGCTGGCCGGAGGGACGCGGACCCACGCGACAGGAGATCGACCGGGCCACCTGGGGGAGTGTGGTCTACCTGTCTCGCGTCGACGTGCACTCGGCCGCGGTGTCCAGTGCCCTGGCGGCCATGGTGCCCGGGCTCGCCGCCCTGCCGGGCTACGACGCCGAGGGCCCCCTCAGTCGCGAGGCCCACCATGCCGTGCGCGAGGCGGCCCTGGACAGCGTCACCCCCGGCCAGCGCGATGCAGCACAGGCCGTGATGCGTGCACGCTGCGCTGAGCTCGGCATCGTCGCGATGCACGAGATGGCGGGGCCGACGATCTCGGGCGAGGACGACCTCTCTGCACTGCTCGCGACGAGCGAGCGCGAGCCGGGACCCCTCGTCACGGGCTACTGGGGTGAGCTGGCCGAGCGTGGCGGGATCGACCGTGCGCGCGCCCTGGGCGCCTACGGGGTTGCGGGCGATCTGTTCGTCGATGGAGCCATCGGCTCGCGCACCGCATGCCTGTGCGAGCCCTACGCGGATGCGCCCTCGACGTCGGGGGCGGCCTACCTCGACGCGGCGGCCGTGGCCGCCCACGTCGTCGCGGCCACCTCGGCGGGCCTCCAGGCGGGGTTCCACGTCATCGGTGACGCCGCGAGTGAGGCGGTGATCGCCGGCTTCGAGGCCGCGGCCGCCGAACTGGGCGAGGCGTCGGTACGGGCGCTGGGCCACCGGCTGGAGCATGCCGAACTGCTCACCGACGCCCACATCGCGACCATGGCCAGGCTCGGGATCGTCGCCAGCATGCAGCCGATGTTCGACGGGCTGTGGGGCGGCGAGGGCGGGATGTACGCGCAGAGGCTCGGGGCCGCACGCGCCGCGCGGATGAACCGCTTCGCCGACCTCGTGGCCGCGGGCGTCGTCACCGCCTTCGGCTCCGACGCTCCCGTGACGTCCCTCGGCCCCTGGGAGGCCGTCACCGCCGCCGTCCACCACACCGTGCCGGGGCAGCGCCTGTCGACGCGCGCGGCGTTCTCGGCGCACACCCGGGCGGGCTGGCGGGCCGTGGGGGAGCAGTCGTCGGGCGTCCTCGCTCCCGGGGCGGCGGCGCACTTCGCCGTCTGGAGCGTGGACGAGGTCGTCGTGCAGGCACCCGACGACCGTCTGTCGGCCTGGTCGACGGATCCTCGCAGCGGCACACCTGGACTGCCGGCCCTCGGGCCGGGGGCAGCGCTGCCCGCGTGCGAGCGCACCGTGGTCGCCGGCCGCACGGTGTTCGACACCGGCATGCTGGACTAGGCGCATGGCACCACTGTTCGGCCTGCGCTGGGCCGTGCCCCTGGCGCTCCTCTCGGGGCTCACGATGTGGCTGGCCTTCTCGCCCGTGGCGTTCGGCCCGTACGCGATCGCCTCGGTCGCGCTCCTCACGGCCGCCGCCTGGCGCAGCACCATCCGCCGAGGCGTGGGCCTGGGCCTGCTCAGCGGGCTCGTCTTCTTCCTGCTCCTGCTGGGCTGGATGCGGGTCGTCGGCACGGATGCCTGGCTGCTCCTCGCCCTCTACTGCGCCGCCTGGTTCGCCCTCGTGGGAGGTGCGACCGCCCTGGTGACGCGGCTCCCGGCAGCCCCCGCGTGGGTGGCCTCGGTGTGGGTCCTCGAGGAGGCCCTGCGCGGCCGTGTCCCGTGGGGTGGATTCCCCTGGGGGAACATCGCCTTCGCGCAGCCCGACACGAGCCTGCTCAACTACGCCGCCATCGGCGGTTCGCCCTTCCTCAGCTTCGTCGTCGCCTTCATCGGGGCATCGCTGGTCACAGGGGCGCTCGACTACCGAGCCGGGCTCCGTCGATGGTCTGCGGCCTGGTTCTCCGTCGCAGCGGCGCTGATCCTCATCCCGGCCCTCGTCTCGCCGCCCACTGACGGCGACGACGTGGGCGGCCCGGATTCCGCGGTCATTGCGCTGGTCCAGGGGGGCACGCCGCAGTTCGGCATGGGGGCGATGGACGTCCGCCGCGCCGTGCTCGACAACCACGTCGCCCAGACCCTCGACCTCGCCGTGGCGATCGACGCCGGCCGCGTGCCCCGGCCGGACTTCGTCCTGTGGCCCGAGAACTCATCGGACATCGATCCGTTCACCGATCCGTCGGCGGCGGACGCGATCACCAGCGCCGCGCGGGCCGTGGGCGTGCCGATCCTCGTCGGTGCCGTGATCAGCATCCCGGACGATCCCATGGGGGTCTGGAACGTGGGCATCGTGTGGGACCCGGTTCTAGGCCCGCAGGAGATGTACATCAAGACCCATCCCGTGCCGTTCGGGGAGTACATCCCCTTCCGCGAGTTCCTCTCCGAGCGCATCGGGCGCCTCGACCGGATCCCGCGCGACTACCGGCCTGGTGACCGTCCGGGAAACCTCGACATCGGCGGCGTCGCCGTCGGCAACGTCATCTGCTTCGAGATCGCCTACGGCGAGGTGGTCGACGCCGTGATCGACGGGGGCGCGCGCGTCATCACCGTCCAGACGAACAACGCCACCTACGGCGGCACCCCCCAGCCCGAGCAGCAGCTCGCCATCGAGCGCGTGCGGGCCACTGAGTTCGGGCGCTCGGTGGTGGTCGCCGCCACCTCCGGGATCTCGGCGGTCATCGCGCCCGACAGCACCGTCGTCCAGCGGCTCGATGAGGGGGAGGAGGGGTGGCTCGTACAGGAGGTTCCCCTGCGCGGGCAGCTCACCCTCGCAGCCCGAATCGGCCATGTCGTCGAGCTGCTCCTGTGCGCCGTCGCCCTCGCGGCGGTGGCCGTCGCGGCGGTGTCGGCATGGTCGACGCGCCGGCGCCGCCGGGCGATCGCCTAGGCTGAACGGATGACGTCCGCCTCCTTCAGCGACCTCGGGCGCATCCTCGTCATCGTCCCGACGTTCAACGAGCGCACGACCCTGCCTCCCATCGTGGCGCGGATCCGTGCGTCCGTCCCCGAAGCCGACATCCTGGTCGCCGACGACAACTCCCCGGACGGCACCGGCGCCATAGCGAACGAGCTCGCGGCCGATGACGACCACGTCCATGTCATGCACCGGCTCGGCAAGGAGGGCCTCGGAGCTGCCTACCTGGCCGGGTTCGCCTGGGCCCTGCAGGCCGGCTACGACGTGGTCGTCGAGATGGACGCCGACGGCTCGCACCAGCCCGAGCAGCTGCCGCGGCTGCTCGATGCGCTCCGCACGTCCGACCTCGTCCTGGGCTCGCGCTGGGTGCCCGGGGGCGCGACCGAGAACTGGCCCGCGAGCCGGCGCCTGATCTCCAAGGGCGGCAGCCGCTACACGCGCCTCATGCTCGGCGTTCCCATCCACGACGCCACCGGGGGCTACCGGGCCTTCCGCGCCGACACGCTGCGCCGCCTCGACCTCCACGAGGTGGCCTCGCAGGGCTACTGCTTCCAGATCGACCTGGCATGGCGGGCGCTGCAGCGCGGCATGCGGGTGACGGAGGTGCCGATCACCTTCGTCGAGCGCACGTCGGGCACGAGCAAGATGAGCCGCAAGATCGTCGTCGAGGCCCTCTGGCGCGTCACTGCATGGGGCGTCGACGACAAGGTGACACGGGTGCGCAGGCGGGCGCAGAGCCGCAGGGCGCGACAGCAGGGCGGCTCGTCGTGAGCGCCTTCCGCCGGCGCCTTCTGGTCTTCGGGTTCCCGCTGCTCGAGGTGGTCACGGCCTACGCGGTCGCGCAGTTGATCGGCTGGGGGTGGATGCTCCTGCTGCTCATCGCGGGGATCCCCGCCGGGTTCGCGGTGATGCGGAACGCCGGTGACGCCGCCATGCGCGATGCCGTGCAGGCCCAGCAGACCGGCCAGCCCCTCGACGGCGGGCGGCATGCCCTCGCCTTCGTCGGCGGGGTGCTCATCGCCATCCCGGGCTTCTGGACCGATCTCGTAGGGCTCCTGCTGGCGGTTCCGCTCACCCAGCGCCTGTTCCGCGCCCGCGCGCGGCGGTGGTTCGAGGCGCGGTTCACGACGGTGCGGATGCCGGGCATCCGTTACCCGAACGAGGGCGACGTGGTCCAGGGCGTCGTGATCCGGCGCGAGGACGAGGGCGACGGCGGCCCGCCGGTGCCGCCCGGACGCCCCGAGCTCACCTGACCTGACCTGAATCCTGCAGCTAGCGTCGCAACGGAAGCCCGTTGCGACGCGAAGTGCAGCATTCCTGGATCAAGGAGGGGTCGGGACTCTTCTCATGCGCACGTCCGACAGGCTCACGCCGCCCCACTCGTACTCCTTGCTCGCCCCGTCGAGCACGAAGCCATGGCGCTCGTAGAAGGTTCGAGCGCGGGCGTTGCCGACGAGTACCCAGACCACCGTGCCCGGGGACGTCGGGGGAGCGCCGCCGACTCCGAGTGCGAGCAGGCGGGCCCCTGCACCCCTGCCGGCGGCCTGCGCGCTCACGTACAGCGAGTAGACCTCGTGGAACGCCGCGGGCACGAGGTCGTTGTCGCGCACCGGACCTGAGTGCACCAGGCCGCAGATGCGGCCGTCAGCCACCGCCACATGCGTCCGCGTCGGGCCCGGATCCCGCAGCGTCGCCTGCCACCGGTCCAGGCGGTCTGTCCAGTCGAGCCCGTCGAGGTAGGCGTCGGGCATCAGCCCCCGGTAGCCCCACTGCCAGCCGTCGACGTGTGCGCGGGCGACGCCCTCGGCATCGTCGGGCCCGGCAACGCGAAAGTCCACCGCACCAGTATCGGTGCGGTGGACTCCCGGGACGCGTCAGGCGGACTTGCGCAGCGGCACCTTCTTGGAGACGCCCTCCTGCACGTGCAGGAGCTCAAGGCGCTCCTGGAGCAGGAGCTCGAGGTCGGCGATGGTCCGTCGCTCGAGCAGCATGTCCCAGTGGGAGCGCACGTGACGCGCCGGCTTCTCCTCGGGGGCGCTCATGTCCGGGCGGATCGCCGTGCGTCCGCAGCGGCAGTTCCACTCGAAGGGGATCTCCTCGGCCTCGACCGAGAAGGGAACGACCGTGTGATGGCCCTCGGGGCACTCATAGGACACCACCTGGCGCTCGGCCGGTGCCACGTGGGCGTCGGTCTCGTAACTCAGGTACCCGAGGCGGGTTCCGCGCATTGATTCGCTCATGGTCTGTCCCTCTCCTGCGAAGCGGCCATCACTTGAATGACACTTCTGACGCCCGTGGTATTCCCCGGGTTCCGTCTTTGCAAACCTCGAACATTCGGGTTCGGAACCGCGTGAGGAGCGAGGCGGTAGCGTCCGATAGCCGGACAAACGTGTCTGTGCGGGTGTGATGGGCTCGGCGAGGTGGTGACAGCCGATAGCGTGCGCGAATGCCCAAGCACTCCCGCCGTCGTGTCCTCGTCAGCCTCGCCCTCGGCACCGCCCTGCTGGTGGACGTGAGCGTCGGGGCCGCACTCCTCGCGAATGCCTCCGTGGCGACGCCGGCCATGGCAGCCACGAGCGCGCCGGCAGCGCCGGTCGGCGGGGGACAGGCCTACCGCGAGCCGGTCGTGCTGTCACCGACCAATGGCGTGCTCGAGGTGACGCTCACAGCGCACCAGGGCAAGGCCTTCATCGACACGGCGTCCGGTCCCGTGACGAACATGCTCGTGTTCGGCTATGAAGTGCAGCGCGGAACCTCGTCCAACGGCATTCCCACTGCGCGCAACGTCTACCCGGCACCCACGCTCCAGGTCGACCCGGGCGAGACGCTGATCGTCCACCTCGAGAACGAGATGACCGGGCTCACGATCACCGACTACGTCGACCCGGCATTCACGCCGGCGGGGGAGCCGGTCGCCCTGTACCCGGCCATGCTCACGAGCTCCCCCTACAACAACCACACCCACGGACTCCACGTCAGCCCGTCCGGCAACTCCGACAACGTGCTGCTCAACATCCCTGCCGGCATGACGAACACCTACACCTACGAGATCCCCACGGACCATCCCGAGGGGCTGTACTGGTACCACACCCACCGGCACATGCTCACGACGCCGCAGACCTACCGCGGTCTCGCTGGCATGCTCGTCATCGGCCAGGCCGACGGGGCGATCCCCGCAGTGGTGACGAACAAGCTGCCCGTGCGGACGATGGCCCTGCAGTACAACTACGTCTTCGACCGCGCCGGTGGCCAGACCGTGCTCAACAACCCCTTCTGGCCGGCCATGGTCAGCACCCTCAAGCCGGCGTCGAAGTCGTCCCTGGCCGACGGCACCTACGAGCCCAAGCTGACGCCCATCAACTTCCGCGACTCCAAGGCCGGAACCCAGTACTTCACGGCGTGGTGGGACGGCCCGCTCTCGGTCAACAACAACAGGGGCGTCTTCCAGTACCTGCCGAGCAACCTTCAGCGCTTCGTCAGCGACGACAAGAAGACCGTCGTGCCTGCCGACCCGGCCCTGCCGGATGCCCAGCGCGACCTGCAGTACACGGTCAACGGCCAGTTCCAGCCGGTGATCAGCACCCCGCCCGGTCAGACGGAGATCTGGGTCATCGGCAACTTCAGCGAGGCCGGCTACATGCGCGTCGCCGTCACCGAGACGGCCACCGGGAAGCAGACGCCGATCACCGTGGTCGCGCAGGACGGCAACCCGTACACGAACGCCGAGGCGCCCGTGCTCGAGAACGGGACGGTGCTGCTCCTCCCGCCCGCCACCCGCTACGCCATCGCCGTGACGATGCCGGCCACGGGCGGCCTGCAGCTGGAGATGCCCACCTACACCGGTGCGACGACGCCCACGACGTCGAACATGGGCATCCTCTACACCAACAACAAGACGGCCAAGTCCCCGGCGGTGACGGGCACGATCACGGTCGATCCGGCGAACATCTCCTACGACGACGGCTTCTTCGTCTACCCGACTCAGAAGCTGCTGTCCGTCCAGCCGGCCGCGGGCACCGGCACGACGGTGCCCTTCACCATCGGCCAGCCGCTCGGCGCCTACACGTCGTTCGTCGACCTGTCGAACGTGGCTCCCGACGTCTCGCGCACGCTCACCATCAGCGGCGGATTCACCAACGAGAACAGCAACGCGAACGATCCCAACACGTTCGCCTACGAGTTCGACGCCAACCAGTTCCCGAACATCCCGCTGCTCCAGCCCCGGCTGAACACGACCGAGCAGTGGAACTTCGTCAACAACAACAACGACGAGCACCCGATCCACATCCACGTGAACGACTACCAGGTGGTGAAGTACCAGGACCCCGTGAACAAGGTGTCGCTCACGGACTTCGACTGGGGCCAGGACAACCAGAACACGCCGGCGCCCTCCTACGACGCGAAGGGCAACGTCATCGCGCCCGGAGTCATGTCGCTGCGAACGGAGTTCCAGGACTTCATCGGTGCCTACGTGCTCCACTGCCACCGGCTGAACCATGAGGACAACGGGCTCATGGCGATCATCAACGTCATTCCCGAGGTGACGGCCTATGCCGCCGCGGTGCCGGGGGAGGGGGGCAGGCCCACGCGGGTGACGGTCTACGACGAGAGCACGCGCAAGCAGCTGGCGCGCGTCACGCCCTTCGGCTCGTCGACGGCCCCGGTTGACGTCGCCATGGGTGACGTCAACGGCGACATGATCCTCGACCTCATCGTGGGTGGGGGAGCGGGCGCGCAGCCCAGGGTGAAGGTCTTCTCGGGTGCCGAGGACGCGGCTGGGCGGACGTTCAGCACCCTCCTCGTCAACCGGCTCGCCTTCGACGCCGGCTTCCGCGGGGGAGTGAGCGTCGCGTCAGCGAACCTCGACGGCACGCAGGTGGGCGACAGCGTCATCGTCGGATCCGGTCCGGGCATGCGCGCCACGGTGAAGGCCTTCGCTGCGGGCCCCCGCAGCCGCGGGACGTTCGCGACCTGGCACCCGTACGGCTCGTTCCGGGGAGGTGTCGACGTTGCGACCGGACTCATCGACGGCGGCGGCCGCGAGAGCGTCGTGACGGCCCCCGGGCCGGGCATGGAGCCGCGCATCAAGACCTGGATGTTCGACCTCTACACGCCCAACGGCGCGTCCGGTGCGGCTCACCAGCATGCGATGCGGACCAGCAGCTTCCTGGCGTTCGAGGACGGCTACACCGGTGGCGTGAACGTGGCCACCGGCTGGGTCGCCGGCAAGAAGGGCGGCTTCTCGCGCATCATCGCGGGCAAGCAGTCGGGCGCGTCGACCGTGAGCGTCTTCACCAGCGGATCCGCGCTGACCGGGCACCCGGAGATGTACCTCATGCCCGCCGATGACTACGCGATGATGGCGGAGTTCACGCTCGCTGCCCGGTTCGACGCCTTCCCGGGCTCGACCGCGGGCGTCGACGTGACCACGAGCGCGAACCCGAAGTCGGCCGATCTCGTGGTCAGCGGGTCACCGAACGGACGGGCGACGCTCGCCGTGCTCGACCTGTTCCAGAAGCGGCCGAAGGACACGATGCTGTCGGTTCGTCCGCTCGACCGCATGGTGATGGCGGCCCCGATCAGTGCCGTGGGCGGCAAGTAGGCTCGCGGGGATGAACACCCGGCGCGTCGTCGCACTGACGCTCGCGCTGGTCGCGATCATCGCCGTCACCTCGGTGATCGGAGTGGTCCTCCTCAGCGGCCGAGCGGACAGTGCCTGCACGCCGGCCATCCCTCCCGTGGACCCGCAGGCGACGCAGGCAGCCCGCTGCGCTGCCGCCACGCTCGACGACTGGCGCAGCCGCGACGTCAT
>CALGTB010000271.1 GCA_937902285.1 uncultured Actinomycetes bacterium
ATCGTTGACGAGGTAGCGGGTCGCGAAGTTGTCGGTGCCGTCGACGATGAGGTCGTACTGCGCGAAGAGGTCCATGACGTTCGACGAGTCGAGCCGCTCCTCGTGGAGGTTCACGGTCACGTGCGGGTTGATCTCGAGGACGCTCTCGCGGGCGCTGACCGCCTTGGACCGCCCGATGTCGCTCTGCCCGTGGATGATCTGGCGCTGGAGGTTGCTCTCGTCGACCGTGTCGAACTCGACGATCCCGAGCGTGCCCACGCCGGCCGCGGCCAGGTACATCAGGGTCGGGCTGCCCAGCCCGCCCGCGCCGACGCACAGGACCTTCGCGTTCATCAGGCGCTTCTGACCCGTCATGCCCACGTCGGGGATGATCATGTGCCGGCTGTAGCGGCGGACCTCGTCGATGCTCAGGGCGGGGCCGGGCTCGACCAGTGCGGGCAGGATCACGACGTCTCCAGGGCTCAGCGGCGAACTGCCGGCACGGGCGGCCGGCGACGAGGGTAACCCTGCCGCACGCCGGCCCATTCCCGTGATCGCATCGCCGCACCTGCGAAGAGCACGCAGGAACCCGAGCGGACTACCGCATGAAGTGGCCGCGCTGGTGCTCGAAGACCAGGTGCGTCTGCGCCGCCGCGACTGCGGCATCGGACGTGAGCGAGGACAGCACGAACGACCGCAGTCGCTCGGGGTCCTGCACGGCGACATGCACGAGGAAGTCCTCCGTGCCGGACACGTGGAACGACTGGATGACCTCGGGCAGCTCGGCCACGCGGCGGGCGAACCCCATGACGTGCTGGGGATCATGACCGCGCAGCCGCAGCGCCACGATGGCCTGAACGGGCCGCCCGACCCGGACGGGGTCGACGTCGGCCGTGAATCCCCTGATGACCCCCCGCTCCACGAGCGCGCGCACGCGGCCCAGGGCCGTGGAGGCCGCCACGCCTACCCGGGCCGCAAGCGTGTTGTTCGCGATCCGGCCGTCCGTCACGAGGGCACTCACGAGGGCGAGATCGACAGCGTCAAGGGGCTGAATATCCTTCGGAACGGCCACCCGGACACCTCCGTGATCGGCAGAAAGTTCGCGATTCCGGCCGCTAACCTACAGATCATTCGCTTGATGTGGTAGATCAGCGAATCCATGTCCATAGTGGCGGCCATGACAACCACCCCCGCGAACCACACCATGAGCACGCTGGCCGTCCATGCCGGCAGGGGCGACCTCACCGACCTGGGCGTCCACGCGCTGCCGATCGACCTCTCGACCACGGCGCCCCTCGAGGGGATCGACGCGGGCGGACTGGCCTATGAGTCACTCGCGTCCGGGGTCAAGCTGCCCCCGTCGATGTCGCCCGTCTATCGACGAGCGTGGAACAGCACGGTTGCGCGCTTCGAGGACGCCCTCGCGGCCCTGGAGAGCAGCGGCCCCGGGCAGCGGCAGGTCGAGGCCATCGCGTTCGCCAGCGGCATGGCCGCGCTCTCCGCGGTGCTCCTGTCCCGGGTCGCAGCGGGGCTTCCCCATGTCGTAGCGGTCCGGCCCCTGTACGGAGGCTCTGACCACCTGCTCGCTGCGGGACTGCTGGGCACCTCGGTCACCTACGCCGAGCCGGACGGCGTCTCGGGAGCCCTGCGTCCCGACACTGGGCTCATCGTCGTCGAGTCGCCGGGCAACCCCACCCTCGAACTGCACGACATCCGCGCCATCGTCGCCGCGGCAGGGGTGGTGCCCGTCCTCGTGGACAGCACGTTCGCCACTCCGGTACTGCAGCAGCCGCTCGGCCTGGGCGCCACCTTCGTCCTCCACAGCGCCACCAAGTACATCGGCGGGCACGGCGACGCCATGGGCGGGGTGATAGCGACGGACCCCGGGCACGCTGCCGAACTGCGGCCGATCCGGACCATCACCGGCGGCGTCCTCGACCCCTGGTCGGCATACCTCCTCCACCGAGGCATCCCCACCCTGCCGTTGCGCGTGCGCGCCCAGCAGTCATCCGCAGCGGTCATCGCCGACTGGCTGGTGCGACAGCCGGCGGTGGCGCGGACGTTCTACCCCGGTCTTCCGGGCGCCGATCCCCTCGGCTTGATCGGGAGCCAGATGAGCGGGCCGGGAGCCATGGTGTCGTTCGAACTGGCTGGGGGCTTCACGGCGGCCGAGAAGTTCTGCTCCGAACTCGCACTGATCACCCATGCTGTGTCGCTCGGTGGGGTCGACACGCTGATCCAGCACCCGTACGCCCTGACCCACCGACTGGTCAACGAGAGCGCCCGACCCGCTGAGGGCATCCTCCGCCTCTCCATCGGACTCGAGGATCCGGCTGACATCATCGAGGACCTCGAGCGTGGGATGCGCTTCGCCTGAGCGCGTGCTGCCCCGCTCAATAGTCGGCGAGGTCCACCCACTCCAGGCCCGGCACGCGCGAGAAGGCGCGATCCGCAGACAGGACGCGGGCGCCGTGCGCCAGTGCCACCGCGCTGAGAACGGCGTCGAAGGCGCCGATGTCAGGCACACCCGCCCAGATGTCCAGGCCCTCCGCCACATCGCGGGCAGTCACCGTGACCAGCGGCGACAGCATGGCCGCGTACCGGTCGGCGAGCCGGGCGGCATCCTCGCGGGACCGTCGCCGTCCCCGGACATGCGCGAACTCCTGGAGCACCGCAGGCGTGGTCTGACCGTCCGTTGCCCCCGACTGGACGTCCTGCACGAACCGCCGAGCGGGGCTGCAGAGCGCATGGTCGATGCCCACCGCATAGACGAGGACGGACGTGTCGACAAGAAGCATCAGAGGTCGGCGAACCGTCCACCGCGGGCTCCATCGAGCTCACGGGCCAGGTCATCCGGCGAGCCCACCGCCATGGGCTCGGCGGCGAGGACGGCCGCCGCCGCCTCGGCCTTGCGGGAGTCGCCAGCCGTCCACATGAAGTCCACCGCCTCGCGGATGAGGGCACCGACACTGCGCCCCTCGGCCTTCGCGCGACGGCTCAGCCGCGCGTACTGATCCTCGTCGAGCAGGATCTGCATGCGATGGGTCAACGACATGCACATACATTAGCATGTGCATGTCTGGCTCATGCTCAGGTTGCCAGCCCCGTGGTCCCTTCCGACCCGGCCGACGTGCTGCCCTGGGCCACGAGGTTGCGCATGGCCCGGAGCGCCACGGACAGTGTGGCCAGGTCGGGATCCTCGACGGCGGCGATGTCGTCGAGCGTGGCCTTGGCGCGGGCGACACCCTCCCGGTGCTCGTCCTCCCACACCGCGAGGCGGTCGACCGGCGGCAGCGCCGGATCGGTGGAGGCCAGGACGCTCGACGTCAGCCCGGCAACGACCGTGTAGAGGTCGCTGCGCAGGGCCTGTCGTGCCAGCGCCGTCCAGCGGTCGCCGCGCTGCAGTCCGGTGATCCGCACGAGCGTGCGATCGATGTCGTAGCGCTCGGACACGGCGAAGTACAGCGGCACCACGGTGTCGGGGGCCTCCCCCGTGCGCACGCAGATGTCCGTGATGTCGAGCAGTGCGAAGACGTCGAGCGCCGACGCGATCGTGCGCGCGAGTCCCTCGGGGGCGCCAGCGGCCATGAACCGCTGCGACAGCCGCTCCCAGCGCTCGCGCTCCTTGCCCAGCAGGTTGCTGGGCACGAGGTCGGCTCGGTCGGACACGACGGCGGCGAAGCGGTCGATCTCGCCCTGCACGTCGAGGGAGCCGCCGCGGGTCTGCAGGAACCACCGTGACGCCCGGTCGAGCAGGCGACGGTTCTCGAGGTGGAGTGCGGTCTGGGCGGTCGTCGGGATGAGGTTGTCCTGCTCGTTGATGCGCTGCCACACGCTGGCGATGCCGAAGACCTCGATCGCCGCCCATGCCGCGCGCACGACCTGCACCGCGCTCGCCCCGGTCTCCTCCATCGCCCGGAACACGAACGTGATCCCGGCGATGTTCAGCAGCCGGTTGCAGGTGACGGTGCTGACGATCTGGGTGCGCAGCGGATGCGCGCCCAGCGCATCGCCGAAGCGCTCGGCGAGTGCGGGCGGGAAGTAGCCGGTCAGGGCCTTCGAGAAGTACGGCTCGTCGGCGATGCCGGACTCCGTGAGCTGCTCCGTCAGCCAGATCTTCGCGTAGGCGAGCAGCACCGAGAGCTCCGGCGAGGTGAGGCCCTCTCCCGCCATCCGCCGCGTCCTCAGCTCCTCGTCGTCGGGCAGGAACTCCAGCGCACGATCGAGGAGCCCGGCCTGCTCGAGCTCGCGGATCATGCGCTGGTGCACCGTGATGAGGTTCGCCGAGCCGGCTCGGGCATTGCCCAGCGCCACGTTCTGGCCGTAGTTGTCCTCGAGCACCTGGTCGGCGACCACGTCGGTCATCTGCGCCAGCAGCCCGTTGCGCTCCTGTGCCGCGAGGCCGCCGCTGCGGATCAGCCCGTCGAGCAGGATCTTGATGTTGACCTCGTGGTCGGAGGTGTCGACGCCCGCCGAGTTGTCGATGGCGTCCGTGTTGAGGCGCACGCCGTGCCGTGCCGCCTCGACGCGGCCGAGCTGGCTCATCCCGAGGTTGCCGCCCTCCCCCACGACCCGGCAGCGCAGGTCGGAGCCGTTGATCCGGATCCGGTCGTTGGCCTTGTCTCCGATGTCGGCGTTGGTCTCGTTCTGCGCCTTGACGTAGGTGCCGATGCCGCCGTTCCAGAGCAGGTCGACGGGGGCGCGCAACGAGGCCCTGATGAGCTCGTCCGGGGTCATCGCGTCGACATCCGCCGGGAGGCCCAGCGCCTCGGCCATCTGCGGGCTGATGTCGATCGACTTCGCCGCCCGGGGGAACACCCCGCCGCCCGGCGAGATGAGCGAGCGGTCGTAGTCGGCCCACGACGACCGGGGGAGGTCGAACAGCCGGCGACGCTCGGCGAAGGACGTGGCGGCATCCGGCACCGGGTCGATGAACACGTCGCGATGGTCGAAGGCCACCACCAGCCGGATGTGCTCGCTGAGGAGCATGCCGTTGCCGAACACGTCACCGCTCATGTCGCCGACCCCGGCCACGGTGAAGTCCTGCGTCTGCGTGTCCACCCCCAGCTCGCGGAAGTGCCGCTTCACGGACTCCCACGCCCCCCGGGCGGTGATCCCCATCGCCTTGTGGTCGTAGCCGACCGAGCCTCCGGATGCGAAGGCGTCGCCCAGCCAGAAGGCGTACTCCTGCGAGATGCCGTTGGCGATGTCCGAGAACGTCGCCGTCCCCTTGTCGGCCGCGACGACGAGGTAGGGATCGTCGCCGTCGTGCCGCACCACGTCGCGCGGCGGCACGATCGCCCCGTCGACGAGGTTGTCGGTGATGTCGAGCATGGACATGATGAACTCGCGGTAGGCCGACTTCCCCTCCGCCAGCCAGGCCTCGCGGTCGATCGACGGATCCGGCAGCTGCTTGGCGTAGAAGCCGCCCTTCGCCCCGACCGGGACGATCACCGCGTTCTTCACCTCCTGCGCCTTGACCAGTCCGAGCACCTCGGTGCGGAAGTCCTCCTGCCGGTCGCTCCACCGCAGCCCGCCGCGCGCGACCGATCCGAACCGGAGGTGCACGCCCTCGATCTGCGGGGAGTACACCCAGATCTCGAACTGCGGCTTGGGCAGGGGCAGGTCGGGCACCGCCCGCGGATCGAGCTTGACGGCGATGGACGAGCGGTCGATGCCGTCGTCGTCGACCTGGAAGAAGTTGGTGCGCAGCGTCGCCGTGATGAGCGCCAGGAAGGTGCGCATGATGCGGTCCTGGTCGAGGCTGGCGACCTCGTTGAGCGCCTCCTCGATCTCGGCGATGAGCCGTGCCTCGGCATCGGCGCGTCCGGCGACCTCACCCGGCGCGAAGCGCGTCTCGAACAGCGCGACGAGCAGCCGGGTGATGCCCACGTTGGCAATCACGACGTCCTCGATGTACTTCTGGCTGAACGACGACCCGATCTGCCGCATGTAGCGCGCATACGCCCGCAGGATGAGGGCCTGCCTCCACCGCATCCCGCCCCGGACGATGAGGGCGTTGAATCCGTCGACGCCGCATCGTTCGTTCCAGGCGGCGGCGAAGGCCTCCTCGAACCGCTCGGGGAGGGTCGACCGGCCGGGGATCTCACGATCGGGCAGGAGCATGCCGAAGTCGAGGATCCAGGCCGGCTCCCTGAGCGCGCGCGAGACCTCGTACGGGTACTCGTCGACGACGTCGACGCCCATCGCCTGGAGGATCGGAAGCACCCGCGAGAGCGACATCGCCGGACCGATGCGGGTGACCTTCAGGCGCAGCTCGCGACGGTCGCCGTTGGGCGGCTGGTAGATCTCCAGCGACAGCTCGCCGGACGACAGCTGGTCGATCACGACTGCGTCGTTCACGCCGCGGCCCGGGCCGAACGCCTCCTTGTAGGCCTCGGGGAACGCGTGGGCGTAGGTGCGCAGCAGCGTCGTCGCTGGCCCCTCGCCGACGCGGGCGACGAGTGCCGAGTTGAACTCGTCCTGCCAGCTGCGGGCGGCCGATGCGACGGCCGCCTCGAGCGCGGCCACGTCGACGTCGGGGATGCCCTGGCCGGCGGGCACCCGGATGACGAAGTGCACCCGCGCGAGGACGGACTCCGAGACGCGCACGGTGTAGTCGATGGACGACCCGGCGAACGCCTCCATGAGCAGTGCCTCGACGCGGAGCCGCACGGGCGTCGTGTACCGGTCGCGCGGAAGGTAGAACAGGCACGACATGTAGCGGCCGTAGTCGTCGGGACGCAGGTAGATCTTCGTGTGCCGGCGCTCCTGCAGGTGCAGCACCGACTCGGCGATGCGGGCGAGGAGGTCGTCATGGGTCTGGAAGAGCTCGTCGCGCGGATAGGTCTCGAGGAACTGCAGGAGGTCCTTCGCGTTGTGCGAGCCCGCCACGTAGTCGAGAGCCTCGAGCAGGTGGTCGTGCTTGCGGCGCAGCACCGGGATGTCGAGGATGCTCTGGGTGTAGGCGCTCGACGAGTACAGGCCCAGGAACCGTCGCTCCCCCACGACCCTGCCCTCGCCGTCGAACCTCTTGACTCCCACGTAGTCGAGATAGACCGAGCGGTGGACGGTGGAGCGGGAGTTCGCCTTGCTCATCACCAGCAGCTCGGGCTCGCGCGCGAGGGCCCGCACGGCCGGGGGCAGCGACGCGAAGCTCCGCGACGTCGACGACTCGGAC
>CALGTB010000272.1 GCA_937902285.1 uncultured Actinomycetes bacterium
GGCGATCAACGGCAGAGGCGAATGGTGGACGTCGCTCGTCCTATCCGAGCAGCGGGAGCACTCCTGCGTGGACGGCGCTCACCAGTCCTCCGTGCTGCGGTTGTGGGCGCCGTCACCCAGAGCCGCAGAGATGGTGGGGTGGAAGCACTCGGTCCCAATGAGTTCTGTCAAGCCGGTCTCATCGAACCGTTCCCGCAGTTCGCGCGTGGCGTGCGCGACGTTGAAAGTGATGTTTCGGGCGACGCATCCTGCATGGACTTCCGCGATGGCGTCCACGGATCCTGCATCGACTCCGGAGAGTGCCGTGGCGTCAAGCACGAGGGAACGCACTGGTTTGGGCGCTCCGTCGACGGCGGCCCAGATCCTGCGCTTGAAGAAGTGGGCGTTGGCGAAGAAGAGCCGTCCATTGAAGCGGTAGATCACGAAACCAGGGGTGAGCGTTGCATCAGGATCGGAGCGGACGTCGGTGAATCGCCCATCGCGTTCGGACCACCCAAGCACCGCGTCATCGGGCGCTGCAACACGTCGGATGACGTCCACGATGGACAGGATGACGGCGACGACGATTGCGGCGAGCACGCCGATGGTGATGACGAAGAACGCGGCAATGATCGCGATCACGACCTCGCTGCGGCTGCTGCGGGCCAGGGCCTTCCACTGCACGGCGTCGATGAGCCGCACGGATGCGTAGAGGATGACGGCTCCCAGCACCGCTGAGGGCAGGTACTGGATGGGGGCGGTCAGGAACAACAGGATCAGCGCGATCGTCACGAACGCCACCAGGCCCCCGACCTGGCTGGTTGCGCGCATGGAGTCGTTGACCGCTGTTCTCGACCCGCTCGCGCCGATGGGCATGCCTTGGCTGAAGCCTGCGGCGATGTCGGCCGCGCCGAACGCGAGCATCTCCTGATCCGCGTCCACGGTTTCACGATGCTTCGCAGCGAAGGAGCGTGCAGTGAGAATTGCGTCGGCGAAGCTGACCAGGAAGATGGCGAGCGCCGGAAGGATGAGCGAGGGCAGGGTCGAGGGATCCACTTCAGGTCGACCGAGCTCGGGGAGCCCGGCGGGGACTGGACCGGTCAAGTCGACTCCGTGCGAGGCCAGGTCAAGTGCCCACGATGCGAACATCCCCAGGACGACGACGATCAGTGCGCCCGGAAGCCGGGGTGCGACACGCTGGATACCGACCAGCAACACCAGGCTCACGACCGACACACCAACGGTCCACGGGTTCGCATCACCAAGGTGCAGGACGATGTCGATGGCCTCCTTGACGTCGCCTTCCACATCACTGCTGACTCCGGTCAGCTTGGACAGCTGCCCCAGAGCCATGAGAAGGGCGACGCCCGTGATGTACCCCACCAGGACCGATTGCGAGAAGTAGTCGGCGATCCAGCCCAGGCGCAGCAGGCGAGCCCCAACGAACACCAGTCCCACCGCGATCGCGAGGGCGGCCGCCAATGCGGTGTACTCCGGGGAACCCGCGGCAGCGAGTGGTGCCAGGGCCGTCGCTACGAGCAATGCCACGGCCCCCTCGGGACCGATGACGCCTCGTCGGGTGGCCCCGAGCCCCGCGTAGACCAGAACGGGAAGCAGCAACGCGTACAGGCCCGCGGTGACCGGGAGACCTGCGAGTTCCGCGTACGCCATGCCTGACGGAAGGGCCAGTGCGGCAACGGTGAGACCCGCCGTCGCGTCGATCTTCAGTCGGTCGCTGCTGTACCCCTTGAGCGACCCAGTCAGAGGGACGAATCGCTGCAGAATCGGCGCCTTGGACGCCGAGGCGAACGGGGACCTACCGTGATAGGCGTTCCGGGCAGACCTGGGGTCATCCATGGCTTCAGGGTCTCCGATTCCTCACTCCCGGTGGCTCCACCGCTTGGGTGGAGATCCACAGGAGCGGGATCGCGTCGGTGAGCCGACCTGAGCCGGTCTGCCTAGACTCGGTTCGTGGCGCCCCTCTCGACCTCGACAGCCCGTCGGTGGCGTCCGAAATCGTGCGCCGCCGTTCACTGAGCCTGCTAGACCGCTGTGAGTCACCCATCGTCGTGGTCAGTGCGCCGGCGGGTGCCGGGAAGTCGATTCTCGCCCGCCAATGGACGGCTCATGGGGTGCGCCCACACGCCACTGTTCGCGTTTCTGCCTACCTGGACGACCCGGCGGCGCTCAGCGAAGTGCTGCTCGACGCGCTGGAGACTCTGGGGCCGTCGGCCCCTGATGCCCGCGCCCGCATCACAAGCAAGGAACCGGCGTTCTCCTCATCGCTGTTGCCGGCCCTGTCACGTGTCGTGGCCAGCCGGGAGAGCCCGTTCACCCTGGTCATCGATGACGTGCACCTCCTTGGCTCGGCTGGCGCGCAGCAGGTCCTTGAGTGCGTGTGCGCGGCATGCCCCGAGGGCTCGACGATCTTGCTGCTGACGCGGAGCCAGGCCCCCGAGTGGCTGGCTCGAGTGCGGGCAACCGGACGTGTTGGCGAGCTGTTGCCGCGCGAACTCGAGTTCGATCTTGACGAGACCGCCCTGTTGCTATCCGCCATGGGCGTCGAAGCGAGCAGGGGCGATGCCAAGGCGATCCTTCAGCACACCGAGGGCTGGCCCGTGGGTGTCTACCTGACGGCGCTGGAACTACGGTCGGGCGAGCGCATCGCGACGGACGACAAGCGACTGGCCAGCGGCTCTGACCGCATCGTGGCCGACTATCTGCGCACACAGGTGTTGGCGACCCTGTCCGACGACCATCGCCAGTTCCTCACCTCCAGCTCGATGCTTGATGAGCTCAACGGCCCGCTGTGCGACGCGGTTCTGCAACGTGAAGACTCCGCAGCCGTTCTTGCGGACCTGCACCGGCGCATCCAGCTCGTCATCGCAACGGACTCCACGGGCCAGCGCTACCGGTATCACCACCTCCTGGCCGAGCAGCTCGTTGCGGACCTGCTGACCTATGACGCCGCCTCCGTCCAAGGCCTGCACGAGCGGGCCAGCGGGTGGTTCGCAACCCACGGTCACGTCGACGCGGCCGTCCGCCACGCCACGGCATCCGGGAACACCGAACTGGTGGCCTCGATCGTCTGGCCAGCGGTCCCTGGATGCGTGGCCTCGGGAAACATTGATCGCCTGCGGACCTGGCTGGCCGACCTGACAGACGACCAGGTCGCCGGTGATCGGTGGCTGTCATTGGCGGCAACGTGCTCCGCACTGCAGCAGGGGGATGCCGCCTCGATGACGCGGTGGATCCGGGTCTCTGAGGGGTACGCCGGACACGACTGGCGCGAGCGTGCCCTGAGCGATCCGTATTCGGCGACCCTTGCCGCGCTCCACGCTGTGGTCGGGACTGGCGGACTCGACGGGATTCGCGACCTATGTGATCGAGCCCTGCAAGGGCTCGAGCCCGACAGTCAATTTCGTGCCGCGGCCGCGTTCAACCGCGGGGTCGTCCTCACGCTCCAGCGCGACATCCCGGCCGCGCTTGACAGCCTCATCGAGGCAGAGTCCCTAGGCGACTCTCTGGGCGTCCCTGTTGTCCACGCCAACGCGAAGTCCTGGATGGGCCTCATGGCCCTGTCCGCAGGTGAGCGTGAGCGGGGCATTCGCCTGATCTCCGAGGCAGCCGACGTTGCCCGAGCTCATCATGTCGATCGGCTCGCGACCGGTGCACTCAGCGCGACCGCTCAGGCCCTGGTGCTGGCGTTGCTCGGGGACAAGTCGGCCGCGTCGGACATGCTCGCGACAGCGCGCCGACTGTCAGGTCTGGCCGGCAAGATCGCACCGTGGTTCGCGGTCGCCGGACGCCTTGTTCAGGCTCGCACGGCGATGCTGTTGGGCGACGGTGCCACCGCTCGACTGCTCGTCCACGAGGCGCGCCTGCACCTGACCCCGGAACTGCGCGCCTCCAGTGCTGCCGACGATCTCGCTCGAGCGGAGGAGGCACTCGCCCAGATGTCACACCACGGTGGGTCCGCTGGCGTCCTGACGTCGACCGAGCTGCGCATCCTCCAGTTCCTCCCCAGTCACCTGACGCTGCAGCAGATCGGGGAGCACCTGTTCATCTCCCAATCGACGGTCAAGACGCACGTGCTGTCCATCTACCGGAAGTTCGGAGTCAACTCCCGGGCCGAGGCGGTGGAACGCGCCCGAGTCCTGGGCCTGGTGGAGTCTTCGCTCACTGACTGACAGTCTGCCGATCGCCTCCACCGATGCGGTGGAAGCGCGTCGCTGGAAGCGCTGCTGAAGTGGGGGTGACCGCATCGTGCCGTCTCACCGTCCAGCAGCGAGGACGAGGCAGCCATGGAACTCACCGACGAGCTCACCGGAACCACCTACGTTCAGACCGCCTCTCACACCGTGTTCGACGGGACATCCCTGATCCTCCAGGGGCTGGCTCCGGCGACCGTGTTCCTCACGCCCGCGCCGGGGTCGTCGGTCGGCTACCTGACTACGGGAATGTTCCTGGACCACTGGTACGCCGAGGCGAGCGGAGCCGGCACCCGCGCTGTGCAGGCCGTCCTGTCCTTTCTCCTCCCGGACCAGACCCGGGCGCCGGTTGCCAGAGTCACGCTGAGTCTCCCGCGCATACGGGGCACCGGCGTGGAATACCACGTGAGTGCGGTCACTGGCGACATCCAGGAGGCCGGGGGAGCCGCAGTGCTGTTCATCAGCCCGATGGCCGAGCCTGTGACGCCCCGCTGAGGCAGCGAAGTTCCACCGGAACGGTGGACCCGAGGACAGCACCAGGCTGCCAGGGTTTGGTGGTGGTGGTCGGCAGCGGTCCGACCTGAAGTCAAGGAGAGTGAGTCACCGATGTTCAACGACAATGGGTCGTTCCTGCTGGCGCTGTTCGAGTTCTTCCTCTTCTTCGCGTGGTTCATGTGCCTGTTCTGGATCCTGGGTGACATCTTCCGAAGCCCCGACCTGGGCGGTGGCGGCAAGACCCTGTGGGTGATCTTCGTCATCCTCATCCCGTGGCTGGGCATCCTGGTCTACCTGATCGCTCGCGGAAAGGGCATGCACCAGAGGCAGCTGGATCAGGCCAGGCAAGCCCAGGCTCAGCAGGCCGAGTACATCAAGTCGGTGGCGGGCTCAAGCGCATCGCCGGCCGACCAGATCGCATCGGCGAAGTCGCTGTACGACTCCGGCGCGATCACCCAGGCGGAGTTCGATGCGCTCAAGGCCAAGGCGCTGTCCAGTTGACAGACGAGTCCGGGAGGGCTGAGTCATGAGCACCGAGATCACGGACATGACGGAACTGGCCTTCGAGGGCAGCACCGCGCCGCTCACGACGACCCCCGTGGTCGGGTCGCCGGGTCGCGAGTTGGCACCGACGGTGCTGCCGGACTCCGACCGAGTGGCCGACGGCGAGATCCGGGTGACGATCCTGGGCAGTGGCGATCCGTTCACGAACAAGGCGC
>CALGTB010000273.1 GCA_937902285.1 uncultured Actinomycetes bacterium
GATCGTCAGGACCACCTCGGCGGCCGGCCCGCCCGGCTTGTGCCGCTCCGGCTCCGTGACCACGCGCGTGACCACCACGGAGTCCACCCGCTCCAGGCGCACGGCCTCCGTGGAGGCCGACGCGTAGGGCTTGGGGTTGCTGTCGTCGACGGGGTGCTCGTCGGTGTGGCCCACGATGAGGCGGGTCGGAGTCAGCGCGAGGACGGTGACGTGACGGCGAAGCTCGTCGCGGTCGAAGGTCGCCTCGTGGTGGACGACGTAGGAGGCCAGCGGCTCGGACGCCAGGGCGGTGTCGAGGGCGTCCGCGACGAGATCGGGGTAGTACCCCGACCTCTGGATGTCGGAGCGCAGTTGCTGGACGAGTGCGGCGTCGGTCATGCGGGCATTGTCCCACCCTCGGGATCGCCGAGCACCCGGCCGTCGAGAGCCGGGCTCAGGTGACCGCGCAGCTGGACCGCGAGGATGCCGGCGACCACGCAGCCCCCGACGACGATGGTCAGCCACAGGGCCACGAGGTCGGCGCCGAGCAGGATCCCGGCCAGGGCCGGGCCGAGCGCCCCGGACACCCCCCACACCAGCCCCTGCACGGAGTTGTAGCGGCCGCGAAGGTGATCGGGGGCCAGGTCGTTGACCAGGGCCGGGGCGATCGGCGCCCAGAGGGTCTCCCCCACCGCGAACACCAGCGTGGACAGGCAGATGAGGATGACGGCCGCCGTCGTGGGCAGCAGCCCGGTCACGCCCATGATGAGCCACGACGCGGCCCAGAGCCCCGCGACGATCGCCATGAGTCGGCTGCGCGAGCGACCGCGCATGACGCGCAGGGCGACGAGCTGCATGACGACGATGGTCATCGTGTTCACCGTGAACGCCACGGCCACCCACGACACCGACAGGCCGTTGATGACGGTGATGAAGACGGGAAGGCCGATCTCCAGCGACCCGTATCCGCAGGTCAGCAGGACCAGGCCCAGCACGGCGATGCGCAGGAGAAGCCGGTCCTTGATGACCTCGCGGTAGCCCCCCTCGCTGTCCGCCCCCTCCTCGACGGGCTCCGGCCCCACGGCCACTCCGCGCATGGTCAGGAGGACTGCGACGTACAGCAGGTACGTGGCGGCGTCACCGAGGTAGAGCGCCGTGAACGTCGCGGGCTCGGACACATCCACCACCACGGCGGCGATGATGCCTCCGATGCCGATGCCGAGGTTCAGCAGCATGAACTGGATGCCGAACACACGCTGGCGATGCTCAGGACCCGCAAGCCTGCCGAGGAGGGCGGACTGCGGACCCCAGACGAACGACCCGCCCAGCGAGACGACGGTGGCCACGAGGAACGCGGACGGGACACTGTCGACCTGGGTCAGCAGGGCCACGCCCGTCGCCTCCACCAGCAGGCCCACCAGGAGCACCGGGCGGGGCCCGAACCGGTCGACCGCCGTCCCGCTCACCGGCAGGAGGATGAGGGACACGACGGCGACGTAGGCGACGACGATGCCGGCGACGGCTGTGCCGAGGCCGCGCACCTGGCCCAGGTACACGATCAGCAGGGGCATGGTCAGGCCGCTGCCGATCGCCGACAGCGCATTGCCGAGCAGCACCCTGCGCACGACAGGGCTCATGGGTCGGGTCCTCACGGGTGGGACCGCGACAGGCGGTCAGAGGCGGCGGGTGGTCGGATCGGGATCGGCTGGCTCGAGCGACACCGTGACCGAAATCCCCCGCAGGGTCAAGTCCCGGCCGAGGACCGGAGCCACCCCCCGCAGGTCGGCACTCGTCACGCCCGGCGTGCTCGCCGGCAACGCGCTGACGGTGGCGAGGATCGTGGACATCGCCTCGATGCCCTCCTCGTCGAGCGCGAGCACGGGCAGGGCGCCGAGATCCTCCAGCATGCCGCGCGCGCCGTCGAGCCCCACGGGTGCCAGGCGCGACGACCGGTCGTCGAGCGCCTGCGCAACGGCGTCGTCCACGCCGACCTCGATGACCGGGCCGAAGAGGGGATCGTCGACCAGGGTGATGCGGGCGCCGACGGACGGCGCTCCCCCGTCGCCGGCGGCAAGCGTCGCGAGGCCCGGCGGCAGCAGGGCGAGCGCCTCCTCCGCTGCGAGCGTCCCCGGTGCGAGCCGCTCGTCGGAGGGCTCGGGTCGGGAGGAGGGGGCCGACCGCCGACGGGCGTCCGCCCGGACCCACTCGGCGTAGCGGACGTAGGCGGTCACGGCGTGCAGGGCGTCCTCGACATCCTCGAAGACCGGCACCTCGCCGGGCCTGCCGCCTCCGACGCCGCCGGGCATCACCGCGACCACGGCAGGGCGGTGGGGCGCATCGTCGCCCGCCTCGGGGAGCGAGCCGATGATGGCGGCGAGGTCGAGCTGCGACGCCTCCTCGATGGCAGGCACGTGGATGACGAGCACCACGCCGACGGCGTGGTCCGCGACCGCGTCGGCGAGTGCCTCCGCGTAGGCAGCCTCGGGGGCCTGACGCGCGAACGTGACGACGGGTCGCGCCGCCGCGAGGCCGGTGCCGTGCAGGGCGTTCGTCGCGAGCACGCCGAGGGCGTCGCTGTTGCCGATGACCGCGACCCCGGGGCCTGGCGGATGAGGCTGGCTCACCGCCACGCGCGCGACGCCGATCATCTGGTCGATGCTGTCGACGACGATGAGCCCGCAGTCGCCGAGGATCTGGTCCACCGCCTTCTGCGTCAGGAGCGTCGTGCCCACGTCGTGACCGAGCGGATGCCGCTGGCCCGCGCCACCCGTGCGCACCATGACCACCGGCTTCGATGCGGACAGCCGATGGACGATCCTCGAGAACTTGCGGGCGTTCCCGATGGTCTCGAGGTACAGCGCGATGAGGCTGGTGCGCTCGTCCTCCTCCCAGAACTGCAGCAGGTCGTTGCCCGAGATGTCCGCCCGATTTCCCGCGGACACGAAGGTGGAGACTCCCAGTCCCCGTGCTGCGAGGCGGCCGAGGATCGAGCCTCCGAGCGCCCCGGACTGGCAGAACAGGCCGACGTGCCCCGCGGAGGGGAACTGCGGCACCAGGGATGCGTTGAGCCGCACGTCGGGCGCGGTGTTGATGACTCCGAGGGCATTGGGCCCCACCAGGCGCATGCCCGTGCCGTGCACGAGGCCGACCAGCTCCTCCTGCAGCCGAGGACCCTCGCCGCCGACATCGCCGAACCCGCCGGACACGACGACCAGGCCGTGAACCTCGGCGGCCGCCGCATCGCGGATGACATCGGCGACCCGGTCCGCCGGGACGACCACCACGGCCAGGTCGATCTCCCCGGCCACCTCGGCGAGCGAGCGCACGCAGGCCACGCCGGCGATCTCGTCGACCTCCGGATGCACCGCGACGAGCCTGCCCGTGTAGCCGCCGTCGGCGACGTGACGCAGGATCGCGTGACCCAGGCCGCCGGGCCGCCGGCTCGCGCCGATGACGGCCACTCCGTGCGGCTGCAGGAGCCGCTGCACCGAGCGCGCCTCCGCGCGCTGCTCGCGGGCCGCCATCACGGCGCGACTGGCGGTGGTCGGCTCGATGTCGAAGGACACGGCGAGGACGTCCTCCTCGCGACGCTGCGTCACGTCGTACCCCGCCTCGCGGAACGTCGCGATCATCCTCCGGTTGTCGGGGAGCACCTCGGCCACGAAGCGCTGCACGCCGCGCTCGAGGGCGGCTGCCGCCAGGTGCTCCAGCAGCACTGACCCAAGGCCGAGGCCCTGGGTCTCGTCGCGGATGACGAAGGCCACCTCGGCCGTCCCGTCGCCGATGGCGTCGTACCGCCCCACCCCGATGATCGAGCCTGCGTCGAGGGCGATCAGCGCGACCCGGTCATGGTGGTCGACCGTCGTGAAGTAGACGACGTCCTCGTCCGACAGGGTCGGCTTGACGGAGAAGAAGCGGTAGTAGACGGTGCGATCGGACAGGCTGGCGTGGAAGGCGCGCAGTGCCTCGCCGTCGGCCGGGCTGATGGGGCGCAGGTGCACCGGGTGCCCGTCCCTCAGCAGGACGTCGGCCTCCCACTCGTCCGGGTACCCCCTCCCGGGGACCGGGGTCGTGCTGCCGGCGGCCACGCCCCCATTCTCCCCCTCGGATCGGTGGCACGGGCACCGAACGTTCACCCGGGTCCGCACGCCGTCCCCGGCCCCGCGGGTAGGGTCAAGGGGTGACGAACGCCCAGACCCTGGCCCTCGCCCCCGATGTCATGACGATCACCGACGAGGTCCGCGAGGCCCTCATCGACGGCCGGGCGGTGGTGGCGCTGGAGTCGACGATCATCAGCCACGGGCTTCCCCGGCCCGAGAACCTCCGGGTGGCAGCCGAGGTCGAGGACATCGTGCGCTCGCGTGGCGCCGTGCCGGCGACCATCGCCATCCTCGACGGACGCGTGCACGTGGGGCTGGACGAGCGACTCCTCGAGCAGGTCGCCAACCGCGACGACGTCGTGAAGGTGAGCGTGCGCGACATCGCCACCCTCGTCGCGCGCGACGGGAGCGGGGCCACGACGGTCGCGGCGACCAGCCACATCGCGATGCTCGCCGGACTGCGGGTGTTCGCCACCGGCGGCCTCGGCGGCGTGCATCGCCAGGCCCGCGACAGCTGGGACGAGTCGGCCGACCTCAGCACCCTCGCCGAGACGCCGATCACCGTCGTCTGCTCGGGGGTGAAGTCGATCCTCGACGTGGGCGCGACCATCGAGCGGCTCGAGACCCTGAACGTGGGCGTGCTCGGCTACGGCACGAGCCGGTTCCCGGGCTTCTACCTGACCGACTCCGGCTTCGCCGTCGACTGGTCGGCGCAGGATGCCGAGGACGTGGCCCGCATCATGGGAGTCCGCGACTCGCTGCGGATCCCGTCGGCGCTCATCGTGGCCAACCCCCTTCCGGAGTCCGAGCAGCTCGACCCCGACCTGCACGACGCCGTGCTCGAGGAGGGCGTTCGGCTGGCCTCGGCGCGCAACATCACCGGCAAGGACGTGACGCCGTTCCTCCTCGACCACTTCCACCGAGCCACCCACGGCGCGAGCCTGATCGTCAACGAGCAGATCATCGTCCGCAACGCCGAGCTCGCCGCCCGGATCGCCGTCGCCGACGCCGCCCGCGCCGCGGCGATGTAGTCCTGCGGCATGCCGCTGTCTGACATGGGGCGCTGCGTCGTGGTCGGCGACGTCATGATGGACGTGACGGCCCGGATCGCCACGTCCATCGCCTACGCCAGTGACACCCCCGCCCGCATCAGCATCCAGCCAGGCGGCTCGGCGGCCATGACCGCCGCCTGGCTCGGCTCCTCCGGCTTCCCGGTCACGTTCGTCGGCTGCATCGGCGACGATCCCTTTGGACGCCAGGTGGCGGCGACCCTCACCGCGCTCGGCGTGCAGGCGCATCTCACGGTGTCCGCCGGCAGGCCG
>CALGTB010000274.1 GCA_937902285.1 uncultured Actinomycetes bacterium
GTCGATGCGGTGGTCATCGCATCACCGGACGACCTGCATGCCGCTCAGGCACTGGCCTGCATCTCGGCGGGCAAGCCGACGCTCTGCGAGAAGCCGCTCGCGCCGCAGCTCGACGACGCCCTGGCGGTGGTGGCTGCCGAGGTGACGCTCGGCCGGCGCCTGCTGACCCTGGGCTTCATGCGGCGGTTCGACCCGGGGTACGCCGAGCTCAAGGCACGGCTCGACCGGGGCGAGGTGGGCGCGCCGCTGCTGGTCCACTGCATCCATCGCAACCGGCGGGTGGGGCGCGACCACACGAGCGCGATGTCACTGACCAACTCCGTCGTGCACGAGATCGATGTCAACAGATGGCTGCTCGGCGAGGAGTACGCGTCCGTGCAGGTCATCGCAGGACGGACGACGCCGCACGCCGGGGACGGGCTGCGGGACCCGCTGCTGGTCGTCCTGCGCACGTCTAGCGGCGTCATCGTGGAGGTCGAGTCATTCGGCAACGCTCAGTACGGCTACGAGGTGCGCTGCGAGGTGGTGGCCTCGGAGGGGACCCTCGAGCTGGGCGATGGCTCGTTCGTCGCGTCGGGCAGGTCGGGCCTGCATGGACGGACGGTTCCCGTTGAGTGGCTGGGCCGGTTCGAGGATGCCTATCGGATCGAGCTCCAGGCCTGGGTCGACTCGATCGTGGCTGGCGCGACCGCCGGCCCGTCGGCGTGGGACGGCTACGTGGCGACGGCCGTTGCCGGTGCCTGCGTCGAGGCGCTCGCGACCGACGGATGGGTCCCGGTCGCCCGGGCCGATCGACCCGCGCTGTACCTGCTCTCGACGTGACGGGTGGCGCGAGGCTCACTGAGACCGGGAGCGGGGGGTGAGCTCTCCTGCCTACTGCGGAAGAGCGACCCTCCAGGCGCGTGACGCATCGCGCGCCACGACGTGACGGAGCTGTGCGCTGGCGACGCGGCCTCGCGGCAGGGCGACCACGGCGACAAAGTCGTCGCCCTTCCTGGCGAGTTTGCTGAGCGTCCGCCACTCGCGAGCGAGGAAATCGCCAGCGGCGGCCGATCCGAACTCCTCCAGTCCGGCGATGAGGAACCACCGGCGGTTGGGCCGGCCATGTCGATCCGGGTGGTATCGAACGATGATCGCGTACTCAGTCGTCCGGTCGTTCTCGACATGGAGGCCGTCGAGGAGACGCACCGTCGGAAGACCGTCGTTCGAGCCGATGGCGAAAAGGCTGGGTTGGTCGGCCAGGCGGTACAGCTCGGTGCAGTGGTTGTCGGTCAGACCGGATGCCACGAAGCTGCAGTCCCCATGGGTGGCCCACACCTCGCCGTCCTGGACGAGCATCGGGACCTTCTTCTGCCGGCCGCCCAGCATGGCCGCGACAGACATCAGCCCTTGGATGTCACTCAGGCACATTGACCGGTCGAACAGAATGGGCTCGGTGTGCAGCGGGGCACCTTCCAGGTGGGGCCGCTGATAGTGGATCCGGAGTTGGCTCTGCTCGAGCACGGCTCGTGCATCGTCGTGCAGCTCGAAGTCGGCGCAGGTCAACAGCAGCTGATCTCGCGTCAGCTCCGTTCCGAAGAAGGCGCGCAGCCGTCCCTCGCGGACGATCACATCTATGGCCAGAAGCAGATCGAACACGACGAAGAAGACGAATGACGTCGCCATACCAAGGACCAAGTCCCGTGTCGGCGACTCGAACCGGTGCGCAACGAGGAACAGCAGGCCGCCGAGCGCCGCCGCCAGCGCCATCAGCGTGGGATTGAGCAGACGCTGTCGATTCTCCATCCTGCCCCCCGTGTGCGCTGCTCGCGTGCAGCGCGGTCGGACCCTACCGCAGGCACGGCCGCTGCCCACCGGGTGACGAGCGCTTCGCTAGTCGTGGATCTGCGGGAACTCTCCTGGCGTGACGGCGACGCCCGACCGCCGCGAGGTCTCCGCCACGACCACCCCGGTCAGCACGACGAGCCCCCCGATCCCCTGGGCCACGGAGAAGGTCTCGCCGAGCAGGGCCAGCGCGATGAGGCCCGCCCACAGCGGCTCCGTGGTGCCGACGATGCCGGCACGCTGCGCGCCGATGCGTCTCAACGAGCCGAGGACGAGGAGGAAGGGGGCGATGGTCCCGAGGAGCACCCCCCAGAGCATGAGCGCCCAGACCGGCAGTGCAGGGGCGCCGTCGAGCAGGGGCTCGGTCGGGTAGGCGAGGACGTCCCACGGGAAGGTCCACCACGGCGCGATGACCGACCACGTGATGGTCGCGAAGACGAACCCCCACATGGTGAGCGATACGGCGTCGCGCCGCTCCTGGCCGGACTCCCCGAGCAGCCAGTAGGCCGCGAGCGCGAGAGCGAGCAGCAGCCCGGCGGCCACGCCGAGCGCGTCAAGCGTGAAGCCGCTCCACACCTGGGCGACCAGGGCCAGGCCGAGGAGCGTGAGGGCGATTGCGAGCCAGATGCGGTTGCCCACGGGCTGCTTGCGCACGAAGCGCATCCACAGTGCGACGACCACTGGCGCGAGGAACGCCAGGAGCGTGCCGATGCCCACGGGCAGTCGGGAGATGGTGAGGAAGTACAGGAACTGCACCAGCGTGAATGCGATGACGCCGTAGGAGATGAGGAAGGGCAGCTCGCTGCGGGTCAGCCGCAGGTGCCCGGGGTGCCGGATCGCGACGTACGCCACCAGCACCACCATGGCTCCCCCGTTGCGCAGCTCGGTGAGGTGCATCGGGTCGAGCCCGGCGTTGAGGGCGTTCTTCGCGAAGACGCCGTTGAGGGCGAAAAGCAGGGCCGCGACGAGGTACATCGCGACGCCGACGGCCTGCGTGCGACGCAGCTCGGCATCGGCGGCCGACCCGGGCGTCATCAGTCGATCAGCAGCTGCCACACCCGGGCCCCCCCGACGAGGGCGGCCGAGTTGGGGACGATGACGACGTCGTCACCGATCCGTGCAAGCACGGTGGGCGTGATGTGGCGGGAGTTGCCACCGCCGAGGTAGAGCCGGTCCCAGAGGAACACCGGCCGCAGCCCCTCGACGACCCGGCCGACCCGCCGCGACCAGAGCGCGTCGCCGAGCCGGCGTCGCTCGTGCTCGCCGATGTAGGTGTCGTACGACAGTCCCCAGCGGATGGGCGCCTGGGACATCTCGAGGTGCGGGGCGAGCCGTCCGCCGTCGAAGATGGCGCACCCCAGGCCCGTGCCCAGGGTGAGGACGAGCTCGAGGCCCTGCCCCGCGATCACGCCGGCGCCGTGGATCTCCGCGTCGTTGAGGACCCGGACCGGGATGCCCATCGCGTTGGCCACGGCGGTCTGGGCATCGAAGCCCTCCCACTCCTCCACCAGCTCGGGCAGCACCCGGCTGCGGGGTCCGGACTTGGTCACATAGTGGGGGGTGGTGACGACGACCCCGTGCCGGATCATGCCGGGCAGGCCCACGGTCGCCCGCTCGGCGGGTGGCAGCCGCGCCGCCAGGTCGACGAGGGTCTGGACGAACAGTGCGGTCGGCAGCGGGTAGGGAGTGGGGACCCTGATGGGGTGAGCGCGCATGGTGCCGCTCTCGTCGAGCACGGAGCCCTTGATCCCGCCGCCGCCGCAGTCGATCGCCAGAGTCGTCATGCGGCGCATTCTGCCGCGCCCACGCCGCCGGCGCGCGCATGGTCCGGGCAGGAGCGGGTCCGGCAGAGGAGCGGAGGCCCTGCTGCCACCGTGTGGCTGGGCTCGGGGCGGCGTTCGCTAGTCTGTGCGGGCTGCTGGGTCTCCTCGCAGCGGGGAGGCGTCGCCTAGTCCGGTCTATGGCGCCGCACTGCTAATGCGGTTTGGGACTTCAATCCCATCGAGGGTTCAAATCCCTCCGCCTCCGCCAGT
>CALGTB010000275.1 GCA_937902285.1 uncultured Actinomycetes bacterium
CTCAGACGCTGATCACGACCTTGCCGCGCGCCCGTCCCTCGGCCACGTGGCGGATCGCCTGCGGCGCCTCGGCGAGGGGGTAGGTCCGGTCGATCGCCGGCGTCACCATGCCCGAGTCGATGAGGTCGCGCAGGACGAGGAGGTCCTCGTAGTTCTCCGATGCGATCACGGCGCGCAGCTTCTGGCTGACGAACGCCGAGAGCAGCGGGGCGCGCAGGTTGCGATCGAATCCGCCGAGCCAGCGCCCACCGGTCTCGCCTCCGATGATGGCCACCGTGCCCGTCGGGGTCAGGGCGCTGCGCAGCCGGCTGAGCGTGGCATTGCCCCCGATGTCGAGGATCAGGTCGTAGCGCACCGATCCCGCGGCGAAGTCCTCGCGCGAGTAGTCGATGACGTGGTCGGCGCCGAGGGCGCGCACCAGGTCGACCTTCGCGGTGCTGCAGACGCCGGTCACCTCAGCCCCGTACGCCTTCGCGATCTGAACCGCGTACGAGCCGACCCCTCCGGACGCTCCGGTGATGAGCACGCGCTGGCCCGGCTGAACGTGTCCATGGTCGCGGACGGCCTGAAGGGCGGTCAGCCCCGAGATGGGCACCGCCGCGGCCTGCTCGAACGAGAGTGCCGCCGGCTTGGGCGCGAGCTTGTCCTCGCGTGCGCGGGCGAACTCCGCATACGTGCCCGTGCCGACGCCGAACACCTCGTCGCCGGGCTGGAACCGGGTGACGGCCGCCCCGACCGCCTCCACCACGCCGGCGAGATCCATGCCGGGCGTGCTCGTCCTCGGGGCTCGGACGCCGTATCCGGCGAGGCGGATGGGGTAGGGCAGCCCGGCCATCAGGTGCCAGACGCCCCGGTCGACCCCGGCCGCGCGCACGCGCACCAGCACCTCGTCGTCGGCGATCGTCGGCCGGTCGATGTCCCGGAACTCGAGCACGTCGGTCGAGCCGTAGGTGTGCTGCACGATCGCCTTCATCTGTCTCTCCTTGGCTGGTGCCGGACGCCCGGCGGGGACTTACGCTGTATGCTTACGACGTAAGGTACGCGCGGGCCGCCCGGCTGTCAAACGCGCTTACGGTGTACGTTCACGGGCCAGGGAGGGCTGATGCCACAGACCGGCGACACCGCGACGCACAGGCGCGCGCCGCTGACGCGCGATCGGGTCCTGCGCGCCGCCATCGCCCTGGCGGATGAGCACGGCATCGACAAGCTGACCATGCGGGGCCTCGGGCGCGAGCTCGGCGTCGAGGCCATGTCCCTGTACAACCACGTGGGCAGCAAGGACGACATCCTCGACGCGATGATCGACCTCGTGGTCGAGGACATCGCGGTGCCCCCTGCCGGCACGTACTGGAAGCACGCGATGCGCGAGCGCGCCCTGTCTGCGCATGGGGTCCTCCTCGCGCATCCGTGGGCGGCGATGCTGCTGATGTCGCGGTACAACATCGGGCCGGGGATGACGCGGTATCTCGACGCGACGTTCGGACGGCTCTTCGAGGGTGGCTTCACCGTCGAAGGGGCCCTCGACGCCTGGAACACGCTGGACAGCCATCTCTACGGATTCACCCTGCAGGAGCTGAACCTGCCGTTCGAGGCGGATGAGGCGCCGCAGGTCTCTGCCGAGGTGATCAGTCAGCTCTCGGCTCCGGACTTCCCGCACGTGGCGCGGGTGATCGGGCACGTCATGGCGTCGGGCAGGCACGAGGACTTCACCTTCGGGCTGGATCTCATCCTCGACGCGCTGGAGCGACGGCTGGCAGGATCGACGTAGCCGACCGAGGAGCGCGCATGAGGGCTGGACTGTTCGTAGGGGCCGGGCTCGCTGCTGCGGCCGTGGGCACGGCCGTCGCGGTCAGTCGCGCCCGGGCCGAGGCCGACCGCATCCGCGGGCTGGCGGATCCCTACCCGTACGAGGTCGTGGGCCGTGAGCCTCGCGGGGTGACGAGCTTCCTCGACCGGCCCGACGGAACGCGCATCAGGGTGATCGAGGCAGGCGACGGGCCCACGGTGGTGCTCGCCCACGGGTTCGCGATCACGCTCGTCGAGTGGAGCATCATCTGGGACCTGCTCCTCGATCAGGGGTACCGCGTCGTCACCTTCGACCAGCGGGGTCACGGGCAGTCGACCATCGGCACCGACGGCGTCGGCTCGATCCAGATGGCGGGTGACTACCTCGCCGTCCTCGACCACACCGGCACGTCCGACGCCGTTCTCGTCGGGCACTCGATGGGCGGCTTCCTCGCCATCGCCGCCATGCTCGAGGTTCCCGGGTTCGCCGAGAGGATCTCCGGCCTCGTGCTCTTCGCCACGTTCTCCGGCGACGTGACGCGCGACGCTCCGCAGAACAAGGTGCAGATCCCGCTGCTTCGGTCCGGCGTGCTCCAGAAGGTCATCGCCAACGACACGGTCGGCGTGCTCTTCGCGGCGTCGCTGTGCGGCGACGCGCCGTCGCCGGCCATGGCGCGGGTCTTCCTCGAGACCTTCCGTCAGCAGGATCACGCCGCTCTGCTGCCCATCCTCGAGGCCTTCGGCTCCGAGGACCGCAAGGATCGCCTGGGGGAGATCACCGTGCCCACCATCGTCATCTGCGGGACCTCCGACAACACCACGCCGCCGTGGCAGTCCGAGCAGCTGGCTGAGGGCATCCCGGGCGCGCGGATGGTGTGGGTGCAGGGTGCGGGCCACATGGTCAACTGGCAGACGCCGGCAGCCCTCGTCGAGGCCGTCGAGGAGCTGAGCCCGACGGGCATACACTCGAAGCACGAGGCGTCCTCGCCCCGGTCAGGACTGTGAGGCCAGCCGATCCTGGCAGCCTCGAACGAAGGGATCCGTCATGGCGAGCACCTCAGCTTCAGCGGGCGACGGCCACGCAGCCTTCCTCACCAAGGCCGACGAGATGAGCCTCGCCGAGTCGGTCGCGGCCCAGACGGCCGACTCGGTGCCGGACACCCTCGAGGTGCGCAGCGATGCGCTGTCGGTCATGCAGGACTCGACCGACTCCATGCGCGGTCCGGCCCGCAAGGCGGCCATGGCCGCCGGCATCGCGCTGCTGGTCATCGTCGGCGGCGCCATCCTGAGCAGGGCCATGCGCGGCCGCTCGGCGTCCCCGACTCAGTAGCCTGAGGGCCCCCGGCGATGGGAGCCCGAATGGCCAGGAAGCCGAAGAGCGACCGCATCTTCGATGACGCGTCGCCCTATGTGGACCGCTTCGGTCTCCTTCTCATCGTCACGATCGCCTCGGTGGCGATGCTGTCGCTGATCGACGTCGACCGCTCCACGGACGAGGCAAGCGCGGCGCTCGGCCCCATGGTGACCACGGTGTTCGTGGGGGTCACCCTCCTTCTCGCACTTCGGGCCTCCGGCGTCTCGCATCGGTGGTGGCGCCTGGCCACCCTCTTGATCTCGATCCTCGTGGTGTCGTACCTCGTGCTGGCGGTCACGATCGCGGCCGGAGCGATCCCGGCCTCGCGCGCCGTGGTCGCCGCGCCACCCACCACCCTCATCGTCCTTGCGGTCCTGGCACCGGTCATCGTGGTCCGCCGCCTCCTCCATCACCGGGAGATCTCCCGAGGCACCCTCCAGGGTGCGATCTCGGCCTACCTGCTCATCCCGGTGGCCTTCTTCTACGCCTTCGAGGCAGTGAATGCGTACGCCGGGACGCCCTTCTTCGGCGATCCGCAGCCGTCGACGTCCTTCATGTACTTCAGCCTCAGCACCATCACCACGGTCGGCTACGGCGACCTCACCGCGGCCGGAGACCTGGGCCGGCTGCTCGCCACGAGCGAGGCGATCATCGGGCAGATCTACCTCGTCACCTTCGTCGCGATGATCGTGGCCCTGTTCGCCCAGCGACGCAATGGCCCGAAGGCGGACGAGAGTCCTGCCGCCTAGTATTCGCGCATGCAGGTCAC
>CALGTB010000276.1 GCA_937902285.1 uncultured Actinomycetes bacterium
CGGCGGACCGGCCGCCGGCCCACGGGCACGCAGGGCCCGCGCGGGGATGATCGCCTCGGTGAAGCCCAGCCGGTGCGCCTCGGCCAGCCGGCGCTCGAGCGAGCCGATGGGGCGCACGTCGCCCGCGAGCCCGATCTCGCCGAAGGCCACCAGGCCGGCCGGCAGTGCGCGGTCGGCGGCGCTGCTGGCGATCGCCAGGGCCACGGCCATGTCGGTCGCGGGCTCGGCCAGGCGGACGCCTCCGACCGTGGCGACGAAGCAGTCGGCGGTGGCCAGCTTGACCCCTGCGCGGCGCTCGAGGACGCCGAGCATCATCGCGATGCGCGAGGAGTCGAGGCCGCTGGTGACGCGCCGCGGCTGCGGGGCGCTGGTCGGCGCGATGAGCGCCTGCACCTCGGCCACAAGGGGCCGCCGGCCCTCGATCGTCACCGTGACGCACGTGCCGGGGGCGGGGTTGCGGCGGTCGCCGAGGAACAGGCCGCTCGGGTCGGCGAGGCCGATGATGCCGTCGTCGACGAGCTCGAAGCAGCCGATCTCGTCGGCGGGACCGAACCGGTTCTTCACCGCCCGCACGAGCCGCAGCGGGCCCTGCCGGTCGCCCTCGAAGTGCAGGACGACGTCGACGAGGTGCTCGAGGGCGCGGGGACCGGCGACCGAGCCGTCCTTGGTCACGTGTCCGACGAGCACGACGGTGATGTCGCGCGACTTGGCCAGCGCGATGAGGGAGGCCGCCACCTCCTTGACCTGCGTGACCCCGCCCGCTGCGCCGTCGACCTCGGCGCTGCTGATGGTCTGCACCGAGTCGAGGATGAGCAGGGACGGGGCGGTGGCATCGACCTGGCCGAGCACGCTGCCCAGGTCGGTCTCCGCGCAGAGATAGAGCTCGTCGGCGATGGCCTCGATGCGCTCGGCGCGCAGGCGCACCTGGGCGGCCGACTCCTCGCCGGTGACGTAGAGGGCCCGACGGCCCGAGCGCGCCCAGGTGGCCGCCGTGTCGAGCAGCAGGGTCGACTTGCCGACTCCGGGCTCACCGGCGAGCAGCAGCACGGCCCCAGGCACGAAGCCGCCGCCCAGGACGCGGTCGAGCTCGGGCGTGCCCGTGGGGATGGCGTGCGCGGCGGCGATGTCGACGCTGCCGATGGGGACGGCGGGGGTGCGGCTGGCGACAACCGCGGTCGTGCGCGCCCGCACGGCGCCGACCTCCTCGACGGTGCCCCACGCCTGGCACTCGCCGCACCGGCCCACCCACTTCGCGGTGGTCCAGCCGCAGTCGGTGCAGCGGTAGGGCGCGACCTGAACCTTGGCCACCGTCGCTACCTCGGGTCGGCGGGGTGGGGCGTGAGGCCGAGGTCGAACCGCTTCTGCTGGAGCAGCAGGTCGCGGGCGCGGCACAGCCGGGCAAGCTCGTCGTAGGCCGACTGCCCGATGAGCGCGACGATCTCGTCGCGGTTGGAGACGAACACGGGCTCGGTGCCGATGTGGGCCTCGGTGTTGGCCGTGCAGTACCAGGGGAAGTCGTGCCCGCCTGCGCCCCAGTCGCGTCGTTCGTACTCGCCGAGGACCACCACGAGGTGCTCGGTGCCGTCCTCGTAGGTGCGGGTGTCGTACGAGCGGCGCAGCGGAAGCTGCCAGCAGACCTCGGGCTTGGTCTCGATGTAGGAGACGCCCTCAGCCGCGGCCAGGTGGTGCAGGGCGCACCCGTAGCCGCCCTCGAACCCCTCGTCGTTGTGGAAGATGCATGCGCCGCGGACGACGCGGGTCTTCTCGGAGCCGTCCTCCTCGACGACCCAGCCCTTCTTCTCTCCCACCTTGTGCTGCTGCCACGTCTCGGGCGTCAGCTTCTCGACCCACTTCGCCACGCGCTTGCGGTCCTTCTTCTCCGAGAAGTGCGCGCCGTGCACGCAGCAGCCCGCATCGGGCCGGCTCGCGTCGATGCCCGCGCAGCCTCGCCCGAAGATGCACGTCCAGCGGGAGGTGAGCCAGGTGAGGTCGGCCTTGATGAGGTGCGTGGAGTCGGCGGGATCGACGAACTCGACCCACTGGCGGGGGAAGCCGAGCGGCACTTCGGGCATGGCCACACCCTACGTGGTCGAGGCGACGTCGCGGTGAATCGCGTGCAGCGCTGACTTCGGCGGAGTCGATGCTGCGCAGGGTGCGTCGGCCCGCTAGTTTCGTGTCGTGCGACTCGGCGTTCTCGACCTGGGATCCAACACCGTCCACCTGCTCCTGGTCGACGCGCACTACGGGGCCGCGCCGGTGCCCGCCTCGAAGCTGAAGATGCCGCTGCGCCTGTCCGAGCACCTCAACGATGCCGGCGGGGTCGAGGAGCCCGCGATCGGGCAGCTGGTCGACTTCGTGGCCCGTGGACTCCGCCTGGCCGAGGACAAGGGCGCCACCGAGGTGATGGCCTTCGCGACGTCGGCGATCCGCGAGGCCACCAACGGCGAGCAGGTGCTGGCCCGCGTGCGGGACGAGACGGGCCTCGACATCGAGGTCCTGTCGGGCGAGGACGAGGCCCGCATGACCTTCCTGGCGGTGCGCCGCTGGTTCGGGTGGTCGAGCGACCGCATCCTCGCGTTCGACATCGGGGGAGGATCCCTTGAGCTGGCCTCGGGAACCGACGAGGAGCCCGACGTGGCCGTCTCGGTGCCGCTCGGTGCCGGGCGGCTGACGCGCGACTACCTCGTGGGCGACCCGCCGAGCCCGGAGTCCGTCCGCGAGGCCCGTCGGCATGCGCGGGCAGGGATCGCCGAGGTGGCCGGACGGCTGCGTCGCGTCGGGGAGCCGCGCCTGGCCGTGGCCACGTCCAAGACCTTCCGGCAGCTGGCCCGCATCGCCGGTGCCGCCCCCTCGAGTGAGGGCGTGCACGTGCGCCGGGTCCTGCGGCTCGACGACGTGCGCGAGCTGGTCCCGCGGCTGGCCGGGATGACCGCCACGCAGCGCAGCCGGATCCCCGGCGTCTCCGAGGGACGCTCCGAGCAGATGGTGGCGGGAGCGGTGGTAGCCGAGGCTGCGATGGAGCTGCTCGACGTGGACGAGCTCGTGGTCTGCCCGTGGGCCCTTCGCGAGGGCATCATCCTGCGACGCATGGACGGACTGCCACGATGAGCCAGGCCCCCGCCCTGCCCGAGAACCTCACCGACCCGGTCGTCGGCCTCACCGCGGCGGACGTGGCCGAGCGGGTGGCGCGCGGGCAGGCCAACGACGCCCCCGATGCGCGCAGCCGCAGCCTGGGCGACATCGTCCGGGCCAACACCTTCACGTGGTTCAACGGGCTCATCGGCTCGCTGTGGCTGGTCATGCTGCTGGTGGCGCCGATCCAGGACTCGCTGTTCGGCTTCGTCATCGTGGCCAACACCGGCATCGGCATCATCCAGGAGTGGCGGGCCTCCCGGACCCTGGCCAAGCTCGCCGTCATCGGCGAGGCGAAGCCGGTCGTGCGCCGCGACGGAGCCGACGTCGAGGTGAGCCCCGGCGATGTCGTGCTCGATGACCTCATCGTGCTGCGGACGGGCGACCAGCTCGTCGTCGACGGAGTCGTCGTCGAGGCCGACGGGCTCGAGATCGACGAGAGCCTGCTCACCGGAGAGGCCGACCCCGTCGACATGGTCGAGGGGGCGCCGGCGATGTCGGGCTCGTTCGTCGTCGCGGGCTCGGGCCTCTACCAGGCGACGCGCGTCGGCAAGGACTCGTTCGCGGCCGGGCTCACCGAGCAGGCCAAGAAGTTCCACCTCACCAACTCCGAGCTGCGCGACGCCATCAACAGCTTCATCCGCGTCGTGTCGTTCCTGCTCATCCCCGTGGGCCTGCTGCTGCTGTGGTCGCAGCTCGTCCGTGCCGACCTCCCGGTCGACGAGGCCATCCGGGGGACCATCGCCGGCGTCGTCACGATGGTCCCCGAGGGCCTGGTCCTGCTGACCAGCATCGCCATGGCGGTGTCGGTCATCCGGCTCGCCCAGAAGCGGGTGCTCGTGCAGGACATGCCCGCCGTCGAGGTGCTGGCGCGCGTCGACACGATCTGCGTCGACAAGACCGGCACGCTGACCGAGCCGGGCATGAAGGTGCGCGACGTCGTGACGGTCGGCGACCCGGCCTCGCTGGGCGGCACCACTGCCGACGGGGCCGACCGCCTGGCCGCAGTGCTGGGCGCCCTCGGCGCCAGTGAGTCGAACCCCAACCCGACGCTCGAGGCCATCTCCGAGCACTACCCCTCGCCGGGGTGGACCGTCACGGGGTCGGTGCCCTTCTCCAGCGCACGCAAGTGGTCCGCCGCCACGTTCGAGGGCCAGGGCACGTGGCTGCTGGGCGCACCGGAGATGCTCATCGCCGACGGCGATGCCGTGCGCGGGCGCGCCGACGAGCTCGCAGCCGACGGGGCCCGGGTGCTCCTGCTGGCGAAGGCCGATGCCACGCCCACCGCTGACGAGGGCCCCGGAGCCGTCGAGCCGGTCGCCCTCGTGGTGATCAACCAGCAGCTGCGGCCGGACGCCGCCGAGACCGTCGCCTACTTCCTGGCGCAGGACGTCACGGTCAAGGTCATCTCGGGCGACAACGCGACGACCGTCGGGGCCATCGCGATGCAGGCGGGCGTGCCCGGGGCCGACAAGCCCGTCGACGCCCGCGGCCTGCCCACCGACCCCGCCGAGCTGGCCGAGGTGGTGATGGCGTCGAACGTCTTCGGACGGGTGACGCCGGCGCAGAAGCAGGAGATGGTCGACGCGCTGCACCTGAAGCAGTCCACCGTGGCCATGACCGGCGACGGCGTCAACGATGTGCTTGCCCTGAAGAACGCCGACCTCGGCATCGCGATGGGCTCGGGCTCGGGCGCCACGCGCGCCGTCGCGCAGCTCGTCCTCCTCGACAACCGCTGGTCGGTGATGCCCAGCGTGGTCGCCGAGGGCCGTCGGGTGCTCGGCAACATCGAGCGGGTCTCGGACGTGTTCCTGACCAAGTCGTTCTACGCCATGATCATCTCGATCGTGGTGGGCATCACGGCGATCACGTTCCCGTTCCTTCCCCGGCACCTGTCGCTCATCGGCGCGCTGACGATCGGCATCCCGGGGTTCTTCCTCGCCCTCATGCCCAACACCGAGCGCTTCCGGCCGGGCTTCCTGCGGCGCGTCCTGCTCTTCGCCGCCCCGTCCGGCGTCATCGCCGCGGTCGCCGCGCTCACCAGCTTCCAGCTCGCCCTCAACGCGGGCGAGCCGCTGCTCAGCGCGCAGTCGTCGGCGACCACGACCCTCTTCATCGTGACCACCGCCGTGCTCCTGCAGTCGGCCCGTCCGCTGAACGCGCTGCGGCTCGCCATCGTGGTGGCCATGGTCGTGGCGTTCCTCGGGGTGCTGTTCATCCCGTGGTTCTCGAACTTCTTCGCCCTGTCGCTCGGCCCCGAGAAGTACGCCGTGATCGCGATCGGCGTCGGGTTCGCCGGTGCCCTCCTCGTGTGGGTGGCGACGATCATCACCGATCGCTGGCGCCGGGCATGAGCCCCGCGCCGAGGATCGGGCTGTCGACCTCGTCCGTCTACCCGGAGACCACCGCCGCGGCCTTCGAGATGGCGGCGTCGCTCGGCTACGACGGCGTCGAGGTGATGGTCGGCACCGACACCACGAGCCAGGACTCCGACGCGCTCAAGGCGCTGATGGACCACTACGAGGTCCCGGTGCTCTCGATCCACGCCCCCTGCCTGCTCATCACCCAGCGCGTGTGGGGCACCGAGCCGTGGGGCAAGCTGCAGCGCGCGCAGGAGGTGGCTGAGCGGCTCGGCGCCGACACCGTGGTCGTGCACCCGCCGTTCCGGTGGCAGCGCGAGTACGCGCGCGAGTTCGTCACCGGGCTCGAGCGGATGAGGTCCGAGACCGAGATCGTCTTCGCGGTCGAGAACATGTACCCGTGGCGGGCCGGCCCGCGATCGATCGCGGCCTACCTGCCCGACTGGGACGTGCGCAACGACGACTACCCGCACACCACGCTCGACCTCTCGCACACCGCCGTGTCCCGCAGCGACGCCGTCGAGTTCGCCTACGACCTGGGCGACCGCCTGGCGCACCTGCACCTGGCCGACGGCACCGACTCGGCCCGCGACGAGCACCTCATCCCCGGCCGGGGCGACCAGCCGGTGGCCGAGGTCCTCGCCGTGCTGGGCGCCCGCGAATTCTCGGGCTCGGTCATCGTCGAGGTGAGCACCCGCCGGGCGCCTGACCGGGCCTCCCGA
The DNA here is from genome assembly GCA_937902285.1 of uncultured Actinomycetes bacterium. Taxonomy (GTDB): domain Bacteria; phylum Actinomycetota; class Actinomycetes; order S36-B12; family S36-B12; genus UBA10649. The sequence goes on from CALGTB010000276.1 coordinate 6,215, forward strand.
GAGAGCGACCTGGCGGAGGCCCTGCAGTTCGCACGCCGGCATCTGGCCCCTCCCGCATAGGCTGGGATCGTGGCCAGCGACCCCCGCAGCATCAGCCCGCAGGACGCTGCCGGCGCCGTGCTCTCGGCCGCCCGGCTGGCGTTTGCGTCCCGGGGGTACGCCCAGACGACGATGAAGTCCGTGGCCGCCGCCGCGGGAGTCGCGCCGGGCGTCGTGAAGTCGCTCTACGACAACAAGGAGCGGCTCTTCGCCGCGGCCATGAGGCTGCCGTTCGATCCCGGCCAGGCCGTCCCGGAGCTCATCGCTCCCGGGCTCGACGGCATGGGCGACCGCCTCGTCCGGATGACGCTGTCGCTCATGGGCGACGAGAACGTGCGACGCGACCTCACCCGGCTCATCCAGTCGGACCAGGCTGCGGCCATGTCGGCGGGCGCCGCGCGGGCCGCGATGTCGCCGGACGAGTCGGCGGCGGCGCTGGCGCAGCTGCGCTTCCTCACCGAGTACGTGCAGATCACGGTCGTCGACCGCGTGGTGGCCGCCCTCGGCGTGCCGGACGCCCGCCTGCGCGTGACGCTCATCTCCTCCTACCTCGTGGGGGTCTCGACCACCCGCTACCTGCTGCGCATCGAGCCGCTCGCCTCCGCGACCGACGACCAGGTCGTCGCGCTCGTGGGCCCCGCCATCCAGGCGCTCCTCGACCCGACCCGCAAGCCGGGCGAGTAGTCGACGGTGATACGCGAGGCACTCTCGGCTGTCGCACGCAATGAGTCGCTGGGCACGCTCATCGGCAGGACGCCGATCGGCCGCGCCGTCGTGGGCCGCGTCGTCGGTGGCGACTCGCTCGACGAGGCGCTGGCCGTCGCGGCCGGCCTCGGGGACGACGGGTACTGGGTGAGTCTCGAGCGGGCCGCGCCCACCGTCGACTCTCCCGAGGCGGCGGAGGCCGTGCTCGCCGAGCTTCGTGCCCTGATCGACCGGCTGGCAGCGGAGGGCCTGGCGGAGACGTGCGAGGTGGCCGTCCTGCCCGAGTCGCTGAGCGCGTCGGGCGGTGCCCTCGGCGACGACGCCTTCGTCCGCCTCGACGCCCTGTGCGACCACGCGGCGAGCGCGGGCGTGCAGGTGATGGTGGGCATGGGACCGGCAGTCGACGTCGAGCGCACGGTGGCCTGGGCGGCGGCGATG
>CALGTB010000277.1 GCA_937902285.1 uncultured Actinomycetes bacterium
CTGATCAAGTGGCACAACAATGGCACGATGATGACAATATTCTCGAAAAGCTTTGCAGCGCAACGGCTCTAGGCGGCCGGAAGTGGTCTCATAATCTGGTCGTCGTCGGTTCGAGCCCGACCCGCCCCACCGTGATCCACCGACTACTGCGAAAGCCAGGCGAGCGCCACGGGATCGCTCTGCCCCTCCCAGGTGGCGCTGAGTCTCGGCGCGCCGTCAGGAGCATCGGCCGGGATCGCGCGGCTGACTGCCAGGCGAGCGACTGAGGCGTCTCCGTCACCGGAGCCGACCGCGCGTGCCACCCACTCGGGGCGAGGCACAGGTGTGCCGTCCGCGAAGAACATGTCGACGTCCTGTGCGCCGGTGACGATGGCCTCCGTCGTCACCGCCACGTACACCGGATCGCTGGGGCCGTCGTACACGAATCGGTGGCCGAGAACGGAATGCTCCATCTCTCCGATCAGCACGCCGTCGTCGACCGGGGACGAGCGGTAGGTCATCGGCACGTGGAACAGCCGGTGTCCGCTGCTCACGATGAACGTCTCGACCCCGACCTCGCCGGCCGGGTCGTCGAGCCGGAACGTCGCGACTCTGTCGATGGGTCCACCGTCCTCGAAGAAGGCCTGGGTGGGCAGCCAGGCTGCCAGGAGTTCGAGTTTGGTGGGCGTGAGCTCGGCGCGGTGGACGATGGCCATGCGCGAACTCTAGGGCCGAACGTGCGCGCGAGCCATGGTCGAAGCGCTCTTTCAGGCGAGGTCACACGCCGAACGCGAACAGGATGCCGTCAACCACCTCGGATCGGTACTCGAGCAGGCCGCTCGGAGCCGGCCCGGACAGTCGAGCACCGGTCCACCCGTCGAACACCGAGTCATGGCAGCGGCAGGTCAGATGCGGATCCTCGATGGTCACCACGCACCCGCGGTGGGTGCAGCGGCTGTCGAGGACCGTAAGCCCCTGCGCCGTTCGCAGGACGACCAGTTCGACCGGCCTTCCGGTCCGGTCGCGGACGGTGACCATCGACCGACTGCCGGCGGCGAAGGAGGCCAGCGGACCGAGGGGGACACCGATCCGGCTCTCCGGTGCCGTCGATGAGTCGGGGGAGAGGCTCGGAACGGGGTCTGCTGGCTGCAGGGCGGGAACACGCCGCACGCGTCGCCAGCGCAGTGCCCCGCGCCTGCCCGCGACGCACTCATGGAGCCAGCCGTTGGCGACGAGAAGCTCGCCTCGCCGGGTGCAGGCCGGAAGCGCGGTTGCCGCCGACCGACCCGCACTGGTGATGCCCATGACGGCGCCCACAGTGCCGACGACGAGGGCGCGGCGGCTGATGGTCATCGAGGCAGTGAAGCAGGCGCCGATGAACAGGTCATGAACCACGCGGGTCTCACTGTCGAGCGAGAGGTCCCATCGGGACGTACGGATTCGTCAGGATGATGACCCGGCGCTCGGCGTCCGCCACCATGCGGGCGTATCCGGTGCAGCCATCGGGGGTGAGGTGGATGCCGTCGCCTCCCAGCCATCGGGGGTGCTCGTCGGAGAGCGCCTGCCAGTCGGCGACGTGGGCATTGGGATACCGGCGCGGAAGGGCGCGGATCGCCTTGTTGGTCGAGGCCTCGAACGTGTAGCGGGGGGTGCCATCGGGCAGCTGCACCGTCACGAAGACGACCTGGCGCTTCCTCCCGATGGTGTCCATGATGGCGTCGAACTGCCAGCGTTCGGCACCCCCGTTCGTGCCCGCATGCACGACCACGATGTCCGGAAGCGGTCGGTACCGCCCGAGCTCCGGGGGTACGGCCCTCACGTTGCGCGACCCCTGGGCATCCACGTGGAAGCCGCGCCTCTCGAGGCAGGGCTGGGCCCCCAGCATGACGGAGTCGCCCACGGCCAGGGTCGGCGAGTCCTCCCGCGCCGATGCGATGGCCACTCCGCCAGCGGGCGGGGGAGGCAGCATCAGGAGAGCCACGCCGAGCGCCGTGGCGACACCTGCAACGGCGTCACGAGCAGCCATGGCCCCACCGTACGCCCTCAGCATCGGCGGGCCTCCTGACGAACGTGCCCATACCGGCGCGCCTCCTGCCCCGATGCCGGAGCATGGTGGTCGTCCCCGTCCACCTACCTGGGAGCCCGCATGAGAGTGCTCGCCGCCGCCGTCGTCACGGCCGCCATCGTCGTCGTGACAGGGGTGACGGCCGTCCCTGCGCAGGCCCAGCCCTCGCCTGACGTCACGTCGACCTCGCTGACGTCCCCCTACGCCGAGGCGGGCACGGGCGCGAGCGTGATCGCGTCCATGAAGCAGTGGGAGTACGCCGACATCTCCTACAACGTCTCGTTCGAGGGGTTCACGGCACTCGGCGCGTTCCCGTTTGGGCGTGGCTCGTGCCCGGCGAGCCTCGTCACGGTGAGTGCGACAGCGAAGGTGTTCAAGTGCGGGTGGGTGCAGCACGGCTCGAGCGCCACTCTCAGGCTGGCGCTCCGGGGGACGTTCGATCGCAGCCGCATCTCGGTGACGCTGGCTGACGGCGCGATGACCGCGCCCCATCGGCCGGGTGTGTACGCCGTGACGGTCTCGGGCTGGTCCTTCGATGACGTCGTGGGGTCGGTTCGGGTCTGCCCGGCCGAGGGCGGCTCGCGCGGGGACGTCGCGGCCTGCTGACGCAGGTCAGGGCCTCTGCAGCTGCGCGAAGATCAGCGGGGGCGTGAAGGGCAGGTCGCGGAAGCGGACCCCCGTCGCATCGTGGAGGGCGTTCGCGATCGCCGGGGCGACCGGGTCGATGGGAGGCTCGCCGGCGCCCTTGGCGCCGAAAGGGCCATACGAGTCGCGCTGGACCGCGTAGTGGACCTCGATCGGCGGGGTGTCGGCGAAGTTGGGGATGCGGTACATCCGCAGCCCGGGGTTCAGCACCTCGCCCTGAGGTCCGGTCTGGAACCACTCGGTCAGCGTCCCGCCGATGCCCATGGTGACCGCGCCCTCGACCTGTCCGCGCAGCTGCATCGGGTTGATCACCACCCCGGCATCGACCGCATGCGCCACCTGCAGCAGCGTGATCTCACCGGTGGTCGTGTTCACGGCGAGGCGGACACCGTGCGCGTTGAAGCCGTTGCTGATGGGTGACCCGTACGAGCGACGGGCCTGCGCCAGCGTCACGCCCTCGGCCGCGGCCGCCGCCCGCAGGTCGACGAGGCTGATGAACGCGTCGCCCGCGCGGACCCCGTCGGCCTCGAGAGTGCAGGCCTCGACGTCCACGGCGAGCCGTCGGGCGGCATAGCCCAGCACGCGGTGGGCGAGGGCGGCCGAGGCCAGTGCCACGGCCTTGCCCGCCACATTGAGGCCGGCACTGGCGAACGCCCCGGTGTCCCAGCCGCTCGTCTCGGTGTCCCCATGCAGCACGGTCACCCGGTCGATGGTCGTGCTGAGGCTGGCGGCGGCGAACTGCGCCTGGGCCGTCGTCGTGCCGTTCCCGAACTCGCAGGTGCCGACGTTGACCTGGTAGGTGCCGTCCTCCATCAGCGTCACGCTGGCCTCGGAGCGGTGCTCGGTGGGCGGCGACGACTCGAACATCGAGATGGCGAAGCCGGTGCCGACCGCCCAGTCATCGCCCGCGGGCGCCTCGACCCCGTTGCCGCGTGCGAGCGCGGCCTCCACGAGGTCGATGCACTGGTCGAGCGCGTAGTCGGCGATGACGTCGTCGCCGGGTCCCTCGTGGATGCCGATGTCGTCGCCGGGCACCACCATGTTGCGGCGGCGGAACTCCAGGGGATCCATGCCGATCCGGCGTGCCAGCTCGTCCATGGCCGACTCGACGGCGAACGTCGGCTGGACGGCTCCGTAGCCGCGCATCGCCCCGGACGGGACGTTGTTGGTGTAGACAGCGCGCCCGTCGTACCGCTTGTTTCGGCAGCGGTACCAGGTCAGTGCACCGGTGCTCGCGTAGAGGGTCTCGCCGCCGTGATTGCCGTAGGCGCCGGTGTTCGACGTGACGTCCATCTGCATCGCGGTCAGCTGACCGTCCGACGTGGCCCCGAGCCGCACGTGGATGCGCATGGGGTGCCGGGGTGCTGCTCCGTAGAACTCCTCCTCGCGGGTGAACTCCCACTGCACCGGGCGGCCGGTGTCGAGGGTGGCCAGGACGCACAGGTCCTCCGTGAACACCTCCTGCTTGCCGCCGAAGCCGCCGCCGACGCGCTTGGTGAACACGTGGACGTCGCTCGCCTGGAGGTCGAACAGGTAGCAGAGCTTGGTGCGCGTGAGGAAGGGCGTCTGGGTGCTCGTGCGCACCTGAAGGACGCCGTCCTCGCCGACCCACGTGACGCTGCCGTGGGTTTCGAGAGCCGACTGGGCCATGCGAGGCGTCGTGTAGGTGGCCTCGTGGACCGCATCCGCGGCCGCGAAGCCGGCCTCGACGTCGCCGCGGCCCTCGTGGATCTCGAGCAGGATGTTCCTCTCGGGATGGCGGATGAACGAGTCGGTGGTGCCCTTGGGATGGATCACCGGGGCACCGGGCTTCATGGCGTCCTGCGGATCGAACACCGCGGGCAGCACCTCCCAGTCGATCACGACGCGGCGGCAGCCCTCCTCCGCCGCTCCCACGCTGGTGGCGACGACGGCCACCATGCGCTGCCCCACGAACCGGGCAACGGTGTCGAGCATGCGAGTGTCATCGGGATCCACGAGGTGGTTCTCATGGCACGCCGTGTCGTAGAGCCGATCCGGCACGTCCTCGTGGGTGTAGACCGCCACCACACCGGGAACGGCCTTCGCCGCGGTCGTGTCGATCGAGAGGGCGCGGGCGTGGGCGTGCGGCGATCGCACGACCTTGAGGTGCAGGACATCGGGGATGTCGTGGTCCATCGTGTACTCGACACTGCCCGTGACCACCCCGTGCCCCTCCAGGGGCGGGATGCTCGCGCCGACCGCCTGCCCGGCAGGCACCTCCTCGTCGATGCCGCTGATGCCGTTGATGGCGTCGGCGATCGCCCGGTAGCCCGTGCAGCGGCACAGGGAGCCGCGCAGGGAGGCGGGGAGGTCGGCACGCTGCTCCTCGTTCATCCCCGCGCAGGTCATGATCATGCCTGCCGTGCAGAAGCCGCACTGGAAGCCGGGCGCCTTGAGGAACTGCTCCTGCACGGGATGCAGGGTGTCGCCGTCCGCAAGCCCTTCGATGGTGGTCACGGCGTGCCGCTCGGCCTGCATCGCGGACACCAGGCAGCTGTGCACCGGCTTCCCGTCGAGCCAGACGGTGCAGGCCCCGCAGTCGCCGCTGTCGCAGCCCTTCTTGACGCCGTGATGCCCGAGCTCGCGGAGGTAGGTGCGCAGGCACTGCCCGGGAGCGGGGGTGGCGTCGAAGGTCGTTCCGTTGACGGTGATGGCCATGGGGGCTCCTGTCAGGCGCTGGCGAGCTCGGCGCGGATCTGCTCCGCGAAGACATGGGTCAGGTGCCGGCGATGGGCCGGCGTGCCGTTGGGATCGTCGAACCACAGGTCCTCGGGCACGAGCTCATCGATCGAGGCCCGCACGTCGTCCGCGGTCGGAGCGCCATCGAAGCGCAGGTGGACGGGGTGGATGGTCGAGGCACTCACGGTGATGAGGATCTCTCCGGATGCCGTGTCCTGGGTTCCGACCAGGTAGACGCTCGAGCGCCCGTGCTTGGTCAGCGTGAAGCGCCGCACCGTGAACCGCCGGAGCAGTGACGTCGTCGGGATGTGAATCGACCTCAGCAGTTCGCCGGGCTCGAGGATGTTGGCGTTGTTGCCCGTCACGAAGTCGATGGCGGGCACGACCCGGGAGCTGCCGTCGGTGGACCACAGCGTGTAGCTCGCCTCCAGTGCCGCGCACATCGTCACCATCGGGCCGGCCGGCAGCGAGGCGCAGATGTTCCCGCCGACCGTCTGCCGGTTCCAGACCTTGAAGCTCGCGAGGTACTCCTCGACGCTCTGGCGCAGGAACGTCCCCGCCCGCCACTCGGCTGGAGGGGAGAACTCGTGGAGCTCGGTGATCCCGCAGGTGGCCGCCAGCTCGAGGCCGTCGTCGGTGACGGTGATGCTCGGCCAGCCCATATGCGACAGGTCGCGCAGCCGCCGCAGGTGCGGCATCGGGGTGTAGAAGATGAGTGTGCCTCCGGCGAGCCACGCGTCACCGTCGCGCCAGTCCGCCATGGGGTCGTGCGGCGGCGGCACGACGAACTCCTGAACTGTGCTCTGGTCCATCTGCGCACCCTACGAGGCGGGGCCTGCGCATGCTGACGTTGCCCGAATCGCGCTCCGGGTCAGCGGCCGGTGAACCGCCCGTCGCGTCGCTCGAGGAAGCTGGCGATCCCCTCGGCGGCGTCCTCGCTGGCGAGGATGCCGGGCAGTTCCGCGCGCAGGTGCTCGGTGGCGGCGCTGGCGCCCTCGTCACGACCGACGCGGGCGTTGGCCAGGGTGGCCAGCACCCCGAGCGGCGCCTGCGCCGCGATCATCGTCCCGATCTCGTGGGCACGCTCCACGTGGCGACCGGCCGGGACCACCTCCTGGACGAGCCCGATGCGCAGGGCCTCGGCCGCACCGAACTCCTCGCCTGTGAGCAGGAACCGCATGGCGTTCCCCCATCCGAGCTGCTCGGGTGCGCGGAACGTGGCGCCCCCGAAGGGCATGATCCCGCGGCCGATCTCCAGCTGCCGCAGGCGGACATCGTCGGCGGCGATGACGATGTCGCTCGCGAGGGCGAGCTCGATGCTCAGCGTGTACGAGATGCCGTTCAGGGCGAGGACGACCGGCTTGGAGACCTGCCGGCCCCAGACTCCGAACGGATCCACCCCGCTGCTGCCGGCGAGCGCCGCCGGTCCGTGGACGGCCACGGCCGGCCCGACCTCGGCGAGGTCGAGCCCGGCGCTGAAGTGGTCGCCGTGGCCGAAGACGACTCCCACCCTCAGGTCGGGATCCTGGTCGAGCAGGAGGTAGGCGTCGGCGAGGGCATCGAGGGCCTTCAGGTCCATGGCGTTGCGCTTGTGCGCCCGGTTGATGCCGATGAGCAGGACGTGCCCGTCCCGCTCGATGGTCACACGCGGGGCGTCGTCGGTGGAGTCAGGCATGCGCAGCACCCTAGTTGAGTGCGGCTACTGGACGATGAGGGTCAGGGAGCCGTCATTCACGGGGGTCCCGCCGCCGGGCGGTGTGGCCATGAACTTCACCACTGCGGTGCCGGTGCCCCGTGCGGTGATCGTCCAGACCGTTCGGCCGGGTGCACCCACGAGGTCGGTGTTCGGCGCGGTGTAGACGCCCTTCGACACGGTCACGGCGGACCGGTCGCCGGTGACCTTCGGGGCCCAGCTGTAGCCGGTGGTGAGGTTGGTCGACAGGCGAACCCTCACGGACTCGCCGGGCAGGAGTCGCACCTGCCCCGGAAGGACGGTGATGGTCAGCGTGACGTCGGCCTTGGCGGGTGCTGCGCTCGCCGAGGGCGAGAGCACTGAGACGGCACCGAGGGCGACGCCCGCGGCGCAGAGCAGGGCGATGGTTGCTCGAGCTCGGCGCGACGTCATGGTGGGCCTCCGGCAGGTCGGGAGCCTCCAGTATGCCCCGCGGAAGCGTGACCACGACGACGCTGGCGGGGCCCGACCCGCCGGGTTCACGGTTTGGCAGGCGATGCCTGGGGAAGTGCACAAGAATGGACAGGGAACGAGGACGCTCATTCTGGCCACGGCCAGTCAACAGAGGAGCGCATGATGAAGAGCAGCACTCCAGGCCCCAACCGCCTCACCCGGATCTCCGCCAAGGAGGTGCCGCATCGCACCGACGAGAGGTTCTTCGCTGCGAAGGCCGACGTCAAGAAGGCATGCGAGGACCTCATCCACGAACTGCGGCACTCATCCGCGCACGCGCCGATGGTCGCCGACCTGATGACGGCGGTGAACCGGGTCCAGCAGCAGCTGAAGGACATCACCCCCGATGTGCCGAAGGCGAGCTCCGAGGTACGCGACATGGCCAAGGAGGTCCAGCACCTGCAGCTCGCGGAGACCTGGGTCTCGGCGACGGAGCGCGTGCTCACGCGCCTGGGGGCGAACTGCTCGCACAGCATGCGCGACGGCCTGCTCGAGGCCCAGGACACGGTCATGTGGTGTGTCCGGGCCCAGCACTGGGACGGCGAGCTGACGGCGGCAGTCACGACCCTGCAGAAGCGGGTCCAGGACGCTGAGGTGCAGGCCGCGCGCGTTGCCGGCTGACGACGCTGCGGCCGCCCCGGCACGGGACCGGGTCCTCGTCTCCACGGTCGTCGCGCTGTCGCTCGTGCTCGGCTTCGCCGTGGCGCAGGTGACTGGCGTCCGCTGGGTCGGAGGAGTGGTCCTGGTGGTCGGGGGGCTGTGGTGCGCCCTGCGGATCCGGCGCCAGCGGGGGATCGGTCCCACCGTGCTGGTGGGCGTCGTCTACGTGGCCGCGTTCGCCGTCTCGCACCCGCTGGGTGCGGCGATCGGCACGTGGCCGGCGGTGCTGGTCACGGCGGGCGTCTCGGGCGCGGTCGCCTACGCCGTGATGCGGCCGACAGGCAGTCGGGTCTCCACGACGGCGCCGCCGACGCGCTCGACGCGATAGGCCGCGGCGGCGGATCCCTCGGCGCGGTCGGTGATGACCTCGACGGGCTCGACGCCCTCGTACAGGATTCCCACGCCGTCATCGGTGGCGTACGACAGGGGCAGCAGGCCGTCCGCCACGAGAGAGTGGAGAAGAGGCCGGCGCTGCTCCTCGGAGTCGTAGTGGACGCCGTTCCCGTACGGCAGCAGGGCGAGGCCGTTGTCGATCGGCCTCAGCGTCGCGCCGAAGGAGTCGGTGGTGCCGCCCACATGCCAGCACAGTGAGCCGGCGCTGACGCCGGCCAGCACGGTGCCCCGGTCCCAGGCATCGGACATCGCCTCGTCGATCCCGTGCAGGCGCCAGAGGGCGAGCAGGTTCGCCACGCTGCCGCCGCCGACCCACACGACGTCGGCCCACGCCAGCGCATCGGCCGGCGTCCGGTTGGGCTGCGTGAACAGCGAGAGGTGGTCGACGTCGCAGTGCGCGGACGACAGGGCGGAGTAGGTCATCGTCAGGTAGCGGTCGCTGTCGCCGCTGGCCGTCATCACGAGAAGGACCCGAGGTCGCTCCGCCCCGCTCAGCCTCAGGGCCTCGAGCATGAGCCGGCCCGGGCGCATGACGTCCCACAGCCCGCCGTCGGGCACGAAGCCGCCGCTGGTGGCGAGGATGCGGCGGGTCGGTGCCACGGCGTCAGTACGCGAACTGGGCGCCCAGTGCACCGTCGACGAAGGCGATGACGGCGGCCGTCTCGTCGGCGGCGTCGACCTCGCCGGACTCGATCCGGCTGATGCTGATGTCGACGACCCCCCACACGAACCGGGCCTGGCGCACGGCGTCGGGGCAGTCGGCGGACGCGAGGGCATCGACGAGGGGTGCGATCAGCGACTGATGGAGCGCACCGACCTCGGCGCGCCGCGAGGCGGGAAGCTCGATGGAGCCGGCCGATCGCAGCAGGGCATGCCGGCCGTCCACGACGTAGTCGAGCACCCCGTGGATCCAGGCATGAACCCGCTCGCGTGGCGTGGATCCTGTCGCCGTGGCGAGGGAGTCCGACCAGGCCGCCAGCTCGTCGATGAGCACGTCGGCGATCAGCTCGGCGGCGCTGCTGTAGTACTCGTAGACGGCCGACCGGGAGAGCCCGACCTCGCGGGCCACCTCGGCCACCGTGAAGCCGCCGCCGCGCTGCATCAGGGTGGCGGCAGCGAGCAGGAGCGCGTCCCGCCGCTGCTCGCGGTTCTCGGCGACGGTGGCGGCGGCGATCTTCGGCATCCGCCTATTGTGCCGTGCGCCCCGCCATCCCGCCCGGAGGCTCGGTAAGATACCCCAAGGGGTATAGGAGGTCACCGTGAGCGCTCCGGAGGTCGGCCGGCATCCGGCATGGTCATGGGCACGGGAGCCACCTCGGTCGTGCTGCTGACGCAGTCCGAGGTCTGGGGCCTGGCGTGGGCTCGATGGCTGTCCGTGGCCTTCCTGCTGCTCGCCACCGCCTTCGCGCTCCTGCTGTGGCCCCGGTACATGCGCCGGCTGGCGGACCGTGCGGCCCTCCGAACCGAGATGAGCGACCCCGGGCACGGCGCGATGCTCGCCACCTTCCCCGCCGGCCTGCTGATCCTCGCGGTGGCGTGGGG
>CALGTB010000278.1 GCA_937902285.1 uncultured Actinomycetes bacterium
CGGCGCAAGGCCAGCCCCGAGGCTGCCTGCTGCGACAGAGGGGAGGATGGCGTGGACGATCGTCAGGCCCCGGCCACGGAGCGCTGCCTCAGCGGCCGCCCAGGACACGGCGAGGTCGGCCTGCGGCGAGCCGTCATAGCCCACCACGACACGACCGTCGTACATCGCTTCCTGCGCCATAGGCACAGCATGGCCTCGTGCGGGGGGCAGGGGACGGGGATACCGACCCCGAATCGTGGGACCAAGGTCCCGCAGATCCCGATCGCTCCCGAAGGTGTCAGGCGTAGCGGGTGCGCATGAGCGACTCCTGGACGACGGAGGCGACGAGGACGCCGTCGGGGTCGTAGAAGAGTCCCCGCGCCAGCCCGTGCCCGCCGCGTGCGACGGGAGTGTCCTGCGCGAACAGCAGCCAGCGGTCGGCTCGCGTCGGCGCATGGAACCACATGGCGTGGTCGATCGAGGCGAGCATGAGGTCGTGGGGGCCCTGCAGCCCCACGTGGGGGGCCAGGGCCGTGCTCACCATCGTGAGGTCGGACAGGTAGGTGAGTGCACAGGCCTGCGTCAGCCAGTCGTCGGGGAGATCCTCACGGATGCGCACCCAGGCGATCCGCTCGAAGCGCCCGTCCGTCATCTCGATCGGACGCTCAGGCTCGACGATGCGCAGGCCGATGATGTGGGAGTCGGGATGGTCGAGGTCGCGTCCCTGCTCGTCGACCCGTGAGGACATGGGGATGACGATGTCGTCCAGGGCCCCCGGGCGCGGCTCGTCGGGCATCTCGAACTGGTGCTCGGGTCCGCCGTCGGTGGTCGCGAACGACGCCGTCATCATGAAGATCGTCTCGCCCTGCTGCACGGCCCGAACGAACCGGGTCGAGAACGACCGGCCGTCGCGCGGGCGGTCGACGAGGTAGGTGATCGAGTCCTTCGTGCCGCCAGGGCGCAGGAAGTAGCCGTGCAGCGAGTGCACGTGACGGGCCGCTTCGTCGACGGTGCGGCCCGCTGCCATCAGGGCCTGCGCGGCGATCTGCCCGCCGTAGGCCCTCAGTGGAGCGCCGGAATGGCACCACCCGGTGAAGATGTCGCGATCGACCTGCTGCAGGGAGATGCGATCGGCGAAGTGCTGCTGCTCGACGGGCTCGGTCACGAGCGGACTAGATGCCCGCGGCCGTGCGGGCGATCGTGTTGTCGTCGGGGAGGGGAAGACCGGCGCGTGCGCAGGCCTTCTCGACGCGCGACGACTGCAGCGCGAACTTGGTCTGCTGCTTCTTGGTGAGGTCGGACAGGGCCTGGCCCTTGGCGAGCCCCTTCACGGCCTTCTTCATGCGGGTGGCGTTCGCGAGCAGCTTCTGTCCCGCCTGCCCGTCGGCGACGGCGATCGTGCCCTGCGCGACCATGATGCGCAGCAGGCGCTGGAAGTCCGCGCGCACCTGAGCCTCGGTCATGTCACCGTCGGCCACGGCGCCGCCCGCGTAGGTGCTGTTGAGGAGGTCGAGCTCGAAGTACGCCGCGCAGGCCTGCACGGCGGCATCGCCCGGGACGGCCGTGCCGGACTCCGATGGCGAGGCCGTGTCCCCGACCGCGGCCGAGGATGACGAGGCGTCGAGCGAGGCCAGGTCGGCACCCGGCTCTGACGTGCAGGCCGACAGGAGAAGTGCCGAGGCCACCCCGAGGGTGGCCAGAGCGAGCCCGGTTCGTGCAGCCGTCGCGGTCATCGGTCGTACCTCCAGTGGCGTTCGCCGACCGCGCAGGTGCGCCGTCGGCTGACGTGTCCCGGGCTCCACTATCTCGCGCCCGGCGAATCGGGGGGTCCAAACGGTCGATCGCGGCCGCAGGGGCTCCCGGCCGGACGCCGGTAGGCTACGCGCACGCATCCGGATCCATCCTGGGAGAAGACATGAAGCACGGTCGCACAGCAGCCCTCCTCGGCGCCCTCGCCGTCACGGTCGGCCTGCTGGCCGCCTGCGGCAGCTCGTTGAGCCAGACCGACGTCCAGGACAAGCTCCAGCAGGGCCTCACGGAGCAGCTGGGCGGCGAGTACACCGTCACCTGCCCCTCGGACATCCCCGTGCAGTCGGGTGCAACCTTCACGTGCGACGTCACCTCCGCCGACGGCAGCACGGCGAAGATCGCCGTGACCCAGAACGACGACCAGGGCAACCTGACCTGGGAGATCGTCGCGGCCGAATAGCCGCGTGCGCCGTCTCGTGGTCATCGGGCAGGCGCGCGGCCTCACGCGGGCCTGCGCACGACTACTGTGGCGTCACGAGGCCGCACGGCGATGACAAGGACTCCGGACCATGACCGATCAGCCTGCGCAGGCGGCGAGTGCGAGTCCCAGGCGCCGGCAGTGGGGCTCCGAGAGGCCACGCCCCCCTCTTCCCGCGATCTCCCCGCCGGCGAGCAACGCGGCGACGTGGATGGGCGGGTTCGCCATCGCCGCGACCATCGCCCTCTGGCTGACCTACATCCTCCGGACCGTGGTGGCCGAGTTCATCGACTTCGGGATCCACGACAGCAAGTTCATCGCGCAGACCATCTCGTACGTGGTGGTGATGACCTTCCTGACGTTCTCAGCCCTGATGTACCTGCTGGCACGGCAGGGCTCGCTGTACCGCTCCCGCACGCACGTGCGTGTCCCTCGGGCGGAGATCGACGCGCACTTCGCCATGACCCGGCCGTCCATCACCGTGCTGATCCCGTCGTACCGGGAGGACACGGAGGTCGTGCGCGCCACGGTGCTCTCCGCCGCCCTCCAGGAGTTCCCCAGCATGCGGGTCGTCCTGCTCATCGACGACCCGCCGAACCCCACGTCGGCCGACGCGATCGAGGGTCTGGCGGGCTGCCGAGCCCTCCCGGGCGAGGTCATGGACCTGCTGAGCGGGCCACGGGATCGCTTCACCGCCGCGCTCGAGACGTTCGAGCGGACGGCCGCCGGTGGCGGCGCCGGATCGCTGGAGGCACTCCGCGGCCTGGCCGTCGACTTCGCGTGGGCAGCCGAGTGGCTCAGTGCCGAGGCGTCGCGCTACCCGCGCGACTCCAACGCCGACGAGTTCGTGGCCGACGAGGTCCTGGCCGCCCTCGGTGCGGACTTCGAGGTCACCTCCCTGGCGCTGTTCGCCGCGCTGGACGAGGGAGCGCTGGTGCCGGCCGAGCGCATCGCTCAGCTGTACCGGCGGCTCGTGTGGACCTTCAGCGCTGAGATCAGCTCGTTCGAGCGCAAGACCTTCGCGCACCTGCCGCACGATGCGAACAAGGCGATGAACCTCAACGCCTACATCGGGCTCATGGGCCACCAGTACGCGGTCATGGACACGCGGATCGGCAAGATCCTCCGCGAGACCGACGCCGACCCGACCCTGGTCATTCCCGACACGGACTACCTGCTCACCCTCGATGCCGACAGCGTCCTGCTTCGCGAGTACTGCCTGCGGCTGACGTACCACCTCGAGCTGCCGGGCAACGAGCGCATCGCCGTCATCCAGACGCCGTACTCGGCGTTCAGGGGAGCCCCCACCCGGCTCGAGCGGATCGCGGGCGCGACGACCGACATCCAGCACATCGTCCATCAGGGCCTGACGTACTACAACGCCACCTTCTGGGTCGGCGCCAACGCCGTGATCCGCAAGGTGGCCTTGAACGACATCGAGGAGGTGTCGTACGTCGATGGCTACGAGGTCAAGCGCTACGTGCAGGACCGCACGGTCATCGAGGACACCGAGTCGAGCATCGATCTCGTCGCGCAAGGATGGACGCTCTACAACTTCCCTGAGCGGCTGAGCTACAGCGCGACGCCGCCGGACTTCGGCTCGCTCGTGGTGCAGCGTGCGCGGTGGGCCAATGGCGGCCTGCTCATCATGCCGAAGTTCTGGCGCTACATCCGGCGCCAGCGCAAGGCCGGCCACAAGGTGAGGAAGACCCAGGTCTGGCTGCGCTTCAACTACATGGCGTCCATCGCCTGGTCGAGCCTCGGACTGGTGTTCCTGCTGACGTTCCCCTACAACAGCCAGCTCCTCAGCCCGATCATCCTGGCCGCCGCCCTCCCGTACTTCCTGGCGATGGCCTACGACTTCCACCGCCTGGGCTACAAGCGCTCGGACGTCTTCCGGGTCTACGGCTTCAACCTGATCCTGCTCTCGGTCAATCTCGCAGGCACCTTCAAGTCGATGCAGCAGGCGGCCGCAAAGTCGAAGATCGCCTTCGCGCGAACCCCCAAGGTCAAGGACCGCACGGCGGCTCCGGCGCTGTACGTGCTCTTCGCCTATCTCATCGCCGTCTTCTCCTTCTACACCCTGCAGAACGACATCGTCGGCAAGAACTGGAGCAACGCCGTCTTCGCGGCGTTCAACGGCCTGCTCACGACCTACGCGATCATCGCCTTCATCGGCCTCCGCAACTCCGTCGTCGACGTGGCGGTCGGGATGGCCAACTGGGTGCGGGTGCCCGCGAAGCCCGCTCCAGCCGCACCCACCCCGGCCCCGGACAGTGATGACGAGCCTGCCGTGCCTCGTGGGATGGACTGGGAGTCGGTGCTCTACTTCGGTCCCGGCACGGAGGCTCCGGCCCAGGGCGTCGAGCGCACGTCCGTGTCCGGCGCCCCCGGCCCGCGTCGAGGCGACACCCGCAGCCGCCACCGCGAGGAGGGGTCGTCGTGACCGAGTCCGCGAGCGCGGCGGCGGGCACCGCCAGGCCGCCCAAGACCACGCGGGTGTCCCCCCTGCGCGTGGGGATCCTCGTCGTCGTGACGCTGACCGTCATCGGCACCTTCATCTACTTCATCCGGCCCGCGGTGATCCCGGCGACGCCTCCCGGACCCACCAACTTCGCCGGCTTCGTCGACGTGACCCTGACGCCGCAGTATCCCTTCGAGACCCCGCCGGGTCCCGCGCAGCAGGACGTCATCCTCGCCTTCGTCGTGGCCGGCCGCGACGAGCCCTGCACCCCGACCTGGGGCACCTACTACACGCTCGAGCAGGCGGCGACCGACCTCGAGCTCGACCGGCGGATCTCCCAGCTGAGGCTCACGGGAGGCAGGGCGCGGGTGTCGTTCGGCGGTCAGGCGAACCAGGAGCTGAGCAACGCCTGCACCGACCAGCAGGCGCTCACCGACGCCTACGCGGCCGTGATCGACCGCTACGAGCTGGCCAGCATCGACCTCGACATCGAGGGAGCCAACCTCGACGACCTGGCGGCGATGGACCGCCGTGCCCTCGCCATGAAGGCACTGCAGGACCGTGCGGCAGCCGACGGCCGCTCGCTCACGATCTGGATGACGCTGCCCGTCGCCACGTACGGGCTGACGGACCAGGGGATGGCCTCCGTCGAGTCGATGCTGGCGGCCGGCGTCGATCTCGCAGGCGTCAACGGGATGACGATGAACTTCGGCGGCTCGCGGGCGGCCTCCCAGAGCATGGCCGACGCCGTGATCGCCGCATCGAGCGCCCTGCAGAGCCAGGTGCGGCTGATGTGGAGTCAGGTGGGGCAGTCGCTCAACGGCACGAAGGCCTGGGGGCGCGTCGGGATCACACCGATGATCGGGCAGAACGACGTCGAGGGGGAGGTGTTCACCATCGCCGATGCGGAGGAGGTGAACGCGTTCGCCCGCGGCCAGGGTGTCGGCCTCATCTCCATGTGGGACCTGAACCGCGATGCCACGTGCACGCATCCGCTGCCGACGGTGATCACGGTCGTCCAGAACACGTGCAGCGGCGTCGATCAGGCCGGCGTGAGCTTCGCGAACGTGCTGTCGGCCGACACCGACGAGAACGCCTTTGCCAGCCCCGAGCCGTCGGCCGGTGCCCCGTCACCGTCGGCGAGCCCGACGGTGACCTCGCCGGTGATCGTCGACGACCCCGCGACGAGTCCCTTCCCCATCTGGGATCCGCTGGGCACCTACCCGGCGGGCAGCAAGGTGGTGTGGAAGCAGCAGGTGTACCAGGCGAAGTACTGGACGAGCGGGTTCGCGCCGGACACGCCCGTGGCCTCGGCGTACGACACTCCGTGGACCCTGCTGGGTCCGGTGCTGCCGGGGGACACGCCGGCGCCGCTGCCGACCCTGCCGTTGGGCACCTACGAGCAGTGGGATCCCGAGCAGGCTTACGTCGCCGGCTCGCGGGTGCAGGTCGGAGAGGTGCCCTACCAGGCGAAGTGGTGGACGCAGGGCCAGAAGCCCGGCGAGTCGGTGTCCGGCGGCTCCCCGTGGACGCTGGTCTACCCGGGAGCGTGAGACCGCATCCGCGGCTGAGACGGGACCAACGACCTACGGCGGCGTCGGCGCAGCGGCCTACCGTGGAGATGGCAGAACCGTGCCTTGCGTAACTCACGCCAGGAGGTCGTCATGTTCACGCACCGCGGAACCACACACCTGATCATCTCGGGATTCGCGGTGGTGACGCTGACCGTCGGCTTGGCGGGGGCAGCGCCCGCAGGGGCCGGCGCCGCGCCGCCTGGGGCGGCCGTCGCCGCCACCGCGGTGGATCCGATCGTCGGCCAGTGGTCATACCAAGGCGGCATCGTCGAGGTCACGGGATCGGGCACGGAGTACGTCGGACGAATCGTCCAGGCGACCTCGTTCAACCAGTGCGTGCATCCGGTAGGACAGCAGATGTGGACCATCCACGGAAGCGGTGGGTCGTACTCGGGTACCCATGTTGGGTTCAACCTCACTGACTGCTCGGATCTGCGTATGGCTGCGAACTGGAGCCTCAGTGACGGCGGCAGCGGCACCTACTCCTTGAGACTCTGCGCGGAGGCCGGCTGCGCGACACTGCAGCGTGCGGTGCCGATCGACACGACGCCTCCCACGGTCACCCTCAAGGGGCCGTCGGGGATCGTCAGGATCGGTCGGGAGTTCGCCGTGGACTACTCGGCCACCGATGACAGCGGTGAGGCCGAGCTGACGGCGACGCTGTACTCCGGAGGCGACGTGGTCTTCACGGACGAAACGGACGGACTCGTCACGGCGACGGGCAAGCAGACCGAAGGGACGCTCAGCCCCGTCGAGGGCGCTGCCGGCCCGTTCTACCTCTGCATGTCGGCCCGGGACGCGGCGGGCAACGAGAGCGTCAACTACCCGCAGAGCGCCTGCGTGTGGCTGTCGATCCAAGTGCCGGTGTCGCTGGTCTCCAATGGCTGCGGGGGAGCGCAGTGGGGGTCGACGGCCGAAGCGGTGCAGAACTGGCTGCTCGACACTCAGAAGTACGGGGGCGTGACCGTGGACTTCCGGTCGGCATGCAACCAGCATGACGCCGGCTATGCGGGCGTGACCGTCGCCGACCCGTTCATGAAGCGGATCGTGGACTTCCGCACGTGGTCCCGGGCCAAGGTCGACGCGAAGTTCCTGCAGAACCTGCGGACCCTGTGCCACACGTACCTGGACGGCCACGTGAGTCGCCGAACCCTGTCGACGTGCCTGGACGGCCCCGCCTGGGCTGACTACGGCCTGACTGCTGCGATCACCACTGCCCCCGGGGCCGGCACCTACTTCGAAGGCGTCCGCGCCGAGGCCGAGGGTGCTTACGACACGAACGTGACCCTCTCGGGAACGCAGACCATCAGCAGTCCCGAGACTTGGCCCGTGGGAGGTGGCCGCACCAACTGATGCCCGGCCGGTAGGTTCATCCGCGTGACGAGGTTCTTCCTGCGCACGTATGCCTTCCCCGACGAGGTCGAGGCCGCGGCCGGGGCAGCCGAGGCCGATGGCTGGGACGGCATGCTGTTCCAGGACAGCCAGAACCTCACGCCCGACATCACCGTGTCGATGACGCTCGCGGCGCGGGCCACCGACCGGCTCCTGATCGGGACTGCCGTGACGAACCTCGTCACGCGCAACCCTGCCGTCGTCGCGTCGACCTTCGCGACGCTGCATCACGTGTCAGGAGGGCGGGCCCTCCTGGGCGTGGCGCGCGGCGACACG
>CALGTB010000279.1 GCA_937902285.1 uncultured Actinomycetes bacterium
GGAGCGGCCATGGAGTTCACCGAAGGACAGCCCTGCTGGATCGACCTGACGGTCCCGGACGCGGCCGCGCGTGAGGGCCTCATGGCCTTCTTCGGCGGGCTCTTCGGATGGACGTTCGAGGTCGGTGGCGAGGAGACCGGCTACTACACGATGGCGATGCTCGACGGCGCCCCCGTCGCCGCCATCGGCCAGCAGCCGCAGGGCAACGGATTCTGGATCACCTACCTGAGCGTCGCCGACATCGATGCCGCCCTGGCTCGCGCGACGGCCGCCGGTGCCCAGGTGCTCATGGGGCCGATGGCCGTCATGGGCGCGGGGTCGATGGCGCTGGGGATGGACCCCGCCGGGGCCGTCTTCGCGGTGTGGCAGAAGGCCGACTTCGCCGGCTTCGGCGCCTTCTGGCGGGCCAACGCCCCGTGCTGGTTCGACCACCAGTCGTCCGACCCCACCATCGCGTCCGCCTTCTACACGTCCGTCTTCGGCCTCGAGCTCCATCCGGCCGGGCCGACGGGTGGAGGCATGCTCGGGCACGGCGAGAGCATGGTCGCGAGCGTCTCGCCGTCACCGGGCGACTTCCCCGCCTACTGGAACCCGGTGTTCGCCGTCGCCTCGGTCGACGACGCGGAGCGGCATGCGCTCGACCTGGGCGCGACGGTGCTCATGAGCCGCATGCCGGTTCCGGGCGGCCTCGCGAGCGCCTTCGCAGCGCCGGGTACGGGCACGGTGGTCACCGTGTTCGAGGCGCCCGAGCAGGCGTTCAGCTGACACGTCGGCACGCGACGCGACCGGCGCCGGCTCAGCGGGACAGGTAGCCCAGCACGTCCTGGCGCGTGACCACGCCCGAGGGCTTCCCATCGTCGACGACGACCACCGCGTCGGCGCCCTGCAGCGCCTCGACGGCGGCCGACACCGGCTCACCCGCGCCGACCATGGGCAGAGCCGCCGACATGTGGGCGTCCACCTTGTCCGCCAGCGTCGCCCGCCCGTTGAACAGGTCGTCGAGGAGGTCGCGCTCCACCACGGAGCCCACCACCTCGGCCGCCATCACCGGGGGCTCGGCCCGCACGACCGGCATCTGCGACACGCCGTACTCGCGCAGGATGTCGATGGCGTCGCGCACCGTCTCGGTCGGGTGGGTGTGGACGAACGGGGGGAGCTCGCCGGACTTGCCCCGCAGGACGTCCCCCACGGTGCGCTCGGTGTCCGCCTGGAGGAAGCCGTACTTGCTGAGCCACTCGTCGTTGAACACCTTCGACAGGTAGCCGCGCCCGCTGTCGGGGAGCAGCACCACGATGACGTCGTCAGGGCCGGCCGTCGCCGCCACCCGCAGTGCGGCCACTACCGCCATGCCGCAGGAGCCGCCGACGAGCAGGCCCTCCTCGCGCGCCAGCCGTCGCGTCATCTCGAAGGAGTCCTTGTCCGACACCGCGATGACCTCGTCGGGGATGGCCGCGTCGTAGGTCGTGGGCCAGAAGTCCTCGCCGACACCCTCGACGAGGTACGGCCGCCCATTTCCTCCCGAGTAGACCGAGCCCTCAGGATCGGCGGCGATGACGCGCACCGTGCCGCCGCTCGCCTCCTTGAGGAAGCGGCCCGCTCCCGAGATGGTGCCGCCGGTCCCGGCACCCGCGACGAAGTGGGTGATCCGGCCGTCGGTCTGCCGCCACATCTCCGGGCCGGTGGTCTCGTAGTGCGACAGCGGGTTGTTGGGGTTGGCGTACTGGTCCGGCTTCCAGGCGCCCGGCAGCTCGCGGGCCAGCCGATCGCTGACGCTGTAGTACGAGCGCGGGTCCTCGGGGTCGACCGCGGTGGGGCAGACGACCACCTCGGCGCCGTACGCCTTGAGGACGTTGCGCTTGTCCTCGCTCACCTTGTCCGGGCACACGAAGACCGTCGTGTAGCCGCGCTGCTGCGCGACCAGGGCCAGCCCCACCCCGGTGTTCCCGCTCGTCGGCTCGACGATCGTGCCACCCGGCTTGAGCAGTCCCTCGCGCTCCGCAGCGTCGACCATCCGGACAGCGATACGGTCCTTGACGGACCCTCCGGGATTGACGTACTCGACCTTGGCCAGCACCAGCGGGCCGGGCACGGGCACCACGCCCTGCGTCACCCGGCTCAGGCGAACGAGCGGGGTGTTGCCGATGAGGTCCAGGACCGAATCGCTGATCTCCATCGCCCGACCCTATCGCCGTAGGCTGGCCGCCATGAGCGCTCCGGCGGTCGCCCTCGCCCCGCGGGTCTACCGCATCCCGACGCTCGGCGACTTCATCAACAGCTACGCCTTCGTCGACGACGACGGGCAGGTCACGCTCGTCGACTGCGGCCTGCGGCGGGCTCCCCGGCGGATCGTCGCGGGTCTCGCCTACATCGGGAAGCACCCGTCCGACGTCACCCGGATCGTCCTCACCCACGCGCACATGGACCATGCCGGCGGAGCGAACCAGATGGTGGGCGCCACGCATGCCGATGGAGTGCACATCCACCAGGACGACGCGCCCTACCTCGAGGAGGGCCGCAACGCTCCCCCGGATCTCACGACCACGGCAGGGCGCATCGCGCGCCGCATGCCCGGTTCCACCTTCGCCCCGGTTCCGCTCGCCCAGGCGCTCCACGACGGCGACGTGCTCGAGGTGGGGGGCGGTCTTCGCGTGGTGCACACGCCGGGCCACTCCCCGGGCCACGTGTCACTCCTTCACGAGACGAGCGGCGTCCTCATCACCGGCGATGCGATCTTCA
Source organism: uncultured Actinomycetes bacterium (assembly GCA_937902285.1). Lineage (GTDB taxonomy): Bacteria > Actinomycetota > Actinomycetes > S36-B12 > S36-B12 > UBA10649. Next base: position 2,737 of record CALGTB010000279.1, read on the forward strand.
ACATGGCATCGCGGATGCGCTGGCCCGCAGCGGCGTTCTGCACCTCCTGGCGGGCCAACCAGCAGTCGGCGCACATCCTCGGCGAGCTCGACTACTCCACGGCTGCGTTCACCCACGGGCCGGAGATCCGCGACGGGGCTCGCGAGGCCATCCGCGGCTTCCTGCGACGGGCGGGCTGACGTGGCCGACGCCGACAGCCTGAGGAAGCTGGACACCGAGCTGGCCCGCGTGGTCGACCGGCTCACCAGCCTGCCCCTGACCAAGGTCTCGATCGTCTCGGAGGCCTGCCATGAGACGGCCGTGAGGCTGGTCGAGGAGACCCGCCACCTCACCGATGACATCCCGGCGGACGCCGAGGTGCCCCGGCTCGAGCCGCAGGGGGTGGGGGCCCTCATCGCCGTCGTCGGACGGGACTACCGCGAAGCAGCGAAGGCTGCGCCGGAGTCCGATGTCAGCCAGGTCGTGGCCTGGCTGGTCGAACTGCGGCGCAGCCTCCCGTGACTGCGTCCGGGGCCGTGGCCCCGGCGTCTGCTAGTTGCGCGAGAAGATCGCGAGCAGGCGGAGGAACTCGAGGTAGAGCCAGATCAGCGTGACGAGCAGGCCGAAGGCCATGCGCCACGACTCGCGCTCGGGGGCGCCCAGCTTGATGCCCTGGCTGATCGCCTCGAAGTCGAGGAGCAGGAAGAACGCCGCGAGCAGCACGCCGATGAGGCAGATCGCCAGGCCGATGCCCGACACCCCGTAGAAGCCCCAGCCGCCGCCGACGCCGAACAGGGCCGCGACCAGCGAGGCGAGGCCGAGCAGCATGTAGGACACCAGCGCGACGATCATGATGCTCTGGAACTTCTTGGTGACCTTGATGACGCCCGTGAGGTAGAGCGTCAGCATGACGCCGAACGTGGTCATGGTCGCCAGGACGGCCTGCAGGACGATGCCCTGGTTGCCGTTGCCGGCGCCGTAGGCGTCGTACCAGTTGCTGATGCCGCCGAGGAACACGCCCTGGAGGGCGGCGTAGAGCATGATCAGGGGCGGCGAGGGCACCTTCTTGAGGGCGTTGACGAAGCCGAGGGCGAGGCCGCCGATCATGCCGACCCACATGAGCCACGGCATCGTCTCGATGGTGTTCCAGCCGACGACGGCGAACACGACGGTGATGGCGAAGACCAGCAGCCCCTTGACCACGACATCGTTGATCGTGAGGCGGGCTCCCCCGCCGGCGGTGACCTGCTGGAAGGCCGTGTTGACGTCGGCCGCTCCGGCGCCGGACGTGCTCGCCTGCGTGTAGGCGTTGACGCCCTCGTCGTAGGCGAAGCCCGACTTGTCGGCCTTCTCGTATCGGGTCAGGACAGGGTTCGATGACTGCATATTTCGACGATAACCGACGATCGCGATTTCGCCAATCAGGGGTGGGGCGGCTCGTCTGGCGCGGCGACCGGTTCGGGAATCACCACGCGCCCCTCGTCGAGCAGGCGGTCGCCCGGCGACGGGGTGGGGATGACCTGCTCGTGCTGCCGGTCCAGTTCCTCGCGGGCCCGTGCGGCCGCCGGGCTGTAGATCACGTCGAAGGCCCCGAGCACGCCGCTGGCACTGCCCGACGAGCCCTTGCGCAGCCACGCCAGGAACTCCATGCGACCTCCCTTCCCCGGTCGTCGGACCTGGTGTGCCCCCAGAGGGGATCGAACCCTCACTGTGCCGGGTTTAAGCCGGGTGTCTCTGCCAGTTGGACTACAGGGGCGCATTCCTCATCGTTCGCCTCCTACCGTACGGCCACGGACTCACCTCGGTCAGTCGCGAGCGCCACCGCGCCCGACCCTGTCGCGAATGGGGCCTGTCCTACAAGCCCGCGACCTGACGCGCCTGCATCAGCACCGCGTCGAGCATC
>CALGTB010000280.1 GCA_937902285.1 uncultured Actinomycetes bacterium
TGGGTCGCCGGGGGCTCGAACCCCGAACCTACGGATTAAAAGCCTTCCCGATCACGCCGCAGAGGGCCGAGTATCAAGCGATTGCACCGGATTCCGGACCACTCGGACCTTCCCAGACCCACCTGGGCGCGTCAAGAAAGGGCCACCGCCCCGGGCATGAAAGGGCCATGTAAGGGCCAGAGCCGATGGTTCGGTGCGCACAAGGCTCACGCCGACAGGTACTCGTGCAGTGCCTCGCGGACGATCTCACTTGACGTCTTGTGATCGGCCTTGGCTCGGCGCTCCAGGGCAGCATGCAACTCGGGGTCCAGCCGTGCCTGGACCGCCTTGGCAGGGCCGCTGCCCAGAGCGGGGCGGCCCCTGCCGACGTGACGAAGCTGATCGTCGCCGTAGCCACGCTCGGCCTCGTCGGCCATCCGCTCGACGTCGGCCTGGGTGATCGGCTGACCACCGGAGACGCCGAGGATCTTCTTCTTAGCCATTGCGGTGCCCTTCCAGGAGTCGCCGATACTGCTTCGTCATCCGCATCGCGTGGATCGCGAGCACGCCACCGTCGTCGAAGTGCAACGTCACGACCTCGAGCATGTTCCCCGATTGGTCCGGCCCCAGGTGAAGGCGCCGAACCGGAGGCTCGGGGTCGATGTCGTCGCTGAACATGGCATGGGTGATCGCGTGCCTGATGTCGCCAACCTCGATCCCGTGCCGTCGGGCACTGGCGTTGATGCCGACCTCGCGCACTCGAATATTGTACTACGATAATGCGAGGTGAGAAGAGGAAGTGCCTCTGAACTCTTCGACTTCACGGAGCGTGTTGGCGATCCACCGGTCGACCCAGCTCCTCGACATGACTGCTTCCTCCCAAACTCAAAAGGAGGCGGTATCAAACCTGGGGCACTTCAGTGTGTCAAGCCCACCGCATTCCACACAGACCAGACCGATCGCGCACGCAGGGTCACCAGCACCATCACCATCGAGGCTTTCGTCCAACACCGCTCCCATCCCCGCCGCCATCACCCTCCCGCAACCCCCCTACGAACTCGCTCGGGATTCCTGTCGGTTGAGTCAACACCTTGACCTGCTGCACGGGACGTGGTCTCGCGTGAGGACATCGACGTTCCTGAACTCGAACGCGATGCAGGGGCCAGCCGAAAGCTAGGTAGGACGGGCGCGGAGCCCCTAGATCTCATTACTGGACCTGCACTCGATAAGGACCTCTCCCCAAGCTCACTCCCCTGAGGTGGATCTGCATGCCCATGGCTTCGTCTCTTCCGCGCCGCACGAAGTCCCTGGGCCACGGGAGGGTCATGTAGTGCTCAGTCCGCGCACGACTGCGTGGCTCGGGGTGGGTGGCACCACGATGACGGCCGTCAGATGCCGGGCGATGGCCTGGCGGATGTCGATGACATTCGCGCCACCGCCCACCAGCACGACCCCCGCCCCTGACGATCGTGGTGCGGCCAGAAGCCGACGGACGGCGTCGGCAATGCGACCAGCCCGGTGTTCCAGGACCGCAGCGATATCGCGCGAAGTGATGCGGACAACACGCGCTGCACCCGAATCGATGTCCCTCCCCACGACAACGCTTCCTGCCCAAGCGGGTCCCAGCTGCCATCGGTCAGTGCAGACCCCATGGGCGCGGATCACATGCACGGTAAGGTCCTCGAGCACATCACGTACCCCCCACGGCAGCCGCGTTCCGACGTGGAACCCGCCGGGCTCGGCCCATGACGTCTCCACAAGGTCCGCGCCGACATCGACGATGACCTGAGGGCCAGATGTGGGCGAGGATCGCAGCGCGGCCACAGGAGCCGCCAAAGTCACGACGCGGCGGGCACGCAGTCCGCTCGCCGCAGCCTCCACAAGCTCCGACTCCTCAGCCTCGGAGGCACTGACAGGCATCGACAACGCCACCTCGCGAGCCCGCCCGACCGCACGCCTGAGATGCGCTCGCAGTAGCCGCGGATCAGCCACCGCCCCGCGACGAACGACCCCCTGGCGACCCCAAGCCGACTCGCGCACCAGTCGCTCCGAGCCGAAGGAACGCAGGAAGGAGCTGCCCACATCCAACGCGATCACGTCCACGGTGCGGCTCATGGCCGCATGGCGCCACCAGCGCATCCGACGCAGGTCCTGACGTAGGGACGCAATCGCAGTCGCTCGACACCAATCCCGTGCCCACACACCTCGCACGTGCCGTACGTGCCCGCGTCCAGACGCTTGTAGGCGGCAGAGACCTCGCCAAGAATGGACTCCGTATCAGCCAACGAATGGCGCGCGGCCGCGACCACATTGCCCATGCTGTCCGAGCTGGCAGCGCCGTCTTGCACCAGCGCGTCAAGGACAAGTCGCGACGAGGCAGCCTCGGCCTCGTTGTATCGCAGCGCTTGCTCCAAGAGGACGCGTGCCTCGTCGGCATCTACTCCCGTGCCTGCTGTGCGCGTATCCATTTCACTCCTCAAAGAAGAACGCCGGCCCAAGAACTTGGACCGGCGCGGCAGTATGCCAACTAGGCGCCGGGCCCACCACGACCAAGCGGAGCGTGCTCCGCGGTCACACGAACGAGAGGCTGACGGCTGATCATGCCTGCATCCTACGTCATCCGTCGATCCCGACGGCCGACTGCTCATCGGGTCGCGGGCCAGCAGCAGCGTCGCCGCGCCGCCGACGAGGTAGACATCCGCAGTCGTGCCCCTCGCTGCGAGCTCCGCGTCGAGTGCATGCAGAAGTCAGCTGATGCCCGCTGCGTCCAGGCTCGTCATGCGCGCTGCAGGGCCGTATCGGTGATGAACACCCCGCGGATGCGGAACTGCGCCGGGGACTGCACCATCGCCCAGGCCCGGCCGTAGGCGGACGTCGACACGAACCACCACGGTCGGGCTACCCGCTCCTCAGCAAGCGCCCACGCTGGGGCGTCCCACCCGTCGCGGTCCGCGAGCCAGCACGC
>CALGTB010000281.1 GCA_937902285.1 uncultured Actinomycetes bacterium
GGGCGACCTAACGTCGTGGGACCCCGACGCCGTGCAGTCGTTCGTCGACCAGAACCCCGACCGGAGCGCCGTCGCGCGGCGCGAGGCCCTCAGGGGGTTGGCCCGCTCAGCCCGTCCTTGAGGCGCGCCAGCGCGCCGGTGAGCTCCGCAGGAATGATCCAGACCTTGTTGGCGTCGCCCTTGGCGACCTCGGGCAGCGCCTGCAGGTAGCGGTGCGCGAGCTCATTGGGCTGCGGATCCGCGGTGCGCAGGCCCTCGTAGATCCGCTGCACGGCGACGGCCTCGGCCTCCGCCGAGATCACCCGCGCCTTCGCCGCTCCGTCGGCGCGCAGCACCGCGGCCTGCGCCTCGCCCTCCGCGTTGAGGATCGCCGACTGCTTGGCGCCCTCCGCGTTGAGGATGGCCGCCTGCTTCTGCCCCTCGGCGGTGAGGATGGCCGCGCGGCGCTCGCGCTCGGCCTTGAGCTGCTTCTCCATCGCCTCCTGCACGGTCTTGGGAGGATCGATCGCCTTGAGCTCGACGCGGTTGACGCGGATCCCCCACTTGCCCGTCGCCTCGTCGAGGACCCCGCGCAGCTGGCCGTTGATCTGATCGCGCGAGGTGAGCGCCTCCTCGAGGTCCATGGATCCGATGACGTTGCGCAGCGTCGTGACGGTGAGCTGCTCGATGCCCAGCAGGAAGCTGTTGATCTCGTAGGTCGCCGCCTTGGGCTCGGTCACCTGGAAGTAGATGACGGTGTCGATCGAGACCACGAGGTTGTCCTCGGTGATGACGGGCTGCGGTGGGAAGGACGCCACCTGCTCGCGCATGTCGACGCGGATCCGCACGCGGTCGATGACCGGCACGAGGATGCTCAGCCCCGGCGACAGGGTGCGCTGGTAGCGGCCGAGCCGCTCGACGATGGCGGTGCTCGCCTGCTTGACGATGACGATGGTGCGGGAGAGCACGAGGATGACGACGATGAACGCCGTCACGGCGACGACGGCGGGGATCAGGGCTTCCATGCGTGCTCCTCGGGTGGACGGGCGACGGTCATCGGGGATCGATGGGGTAGACGAGGGCCGTGGCACCGTCGATGCGAGTGACGAGCACCTCGGTGCCGGGGTCGATCGGCACCGACGTCACGTCGACGTCGAGCCGCGCCGACCAGATCTCGCCGCGCAGGGAGATGCGACCGTCGACGACGGTGACGGCGCTGAGCGCGCGGCCCTCCGCACCGGTGAGGGCGTCCACGCCCGTCCGGGTGCTGGGCGTCGAGCGGCGCAGGTGACGCAGGGCGAAGGGCCGCACGAAGGCGATGCCGGCGAGCGCCACGCCAACGCCGATGACGCCCTGCAGCCAGATCGGAGCACCGAGCGCGGCGGCCACCGCGGCTGATCCCGCGCCGACCGCGATGAGGCCGAAGGTGAGGTCGACGGTGACGATCTCGACGCCGACCGCGACGAGGGCGGCGATCATCCAGAGCAGAGCTGATGACATGGCCACCTCCTCCTGCCACTGTAACCCGAATCGATGAACCCCGACCTGCGAGAGTGGGGCGATGGACAGGCGCAGCCGGAACACCATGTGGGTCTACCTCGTGCTGGCCGCCGTCGGACTGGTCGGCACCGCGTACTTCAACGTACGCGGAGTGCTGGAGCCCAGCGGCAGCTTCCTCGGCGCCTGGTTCGCGAACCCGGCCACGACCTCGCTGTCGATCGATCTCCTCGTCACGGCCAGCGCCGCCTCGGTCTTCATCATCATCGAGGGCCGGCGCCTCCGCATGCGCTGGTACTGGCTGTACGTCGTGGGCTCGTTCGTCACCGCCGTGGCGTTCACCTTCCCGCTCTTCCTCGCCATGCGTGAGCGGAGCCAGAACCGCTAGCCCAAGTCGCAATTGCGGGCTACGCTGCCCGATTATGACGCAGATGCGGATTTCTGAGGCCGCCGCTCTCCTCGGGGTCAGCGACGACACGGTGCGCCGCTGGCTCGAGGCCGGCCGCCTTGAGGGCGGCGCCGGCGAGGGCCCCCGCAGGGTCGACGCCGGCAGCGTCGCAGCCCTCATGGCGGAGCAGGCACCCGCGCCAACCGCCCCCGTGCAGCAGTCCGCGCGCAACCGGTTCCCCGGCATCGTCACCCGAGTCGAGCGCGACGGGGTCATGGCCCTGGTGGAGATCCAGGCCGGACCGCACCGCGTCACGTCGCTGCTGTCCCGCGAGTCCGCCGACGAGCTCGGACTCGAGCCCGGCGTGCGCGTCGCCGCCGTCATCAAGTCCACCAACGTCATCGTGGAGCGCGACTGATGCTTCGCGCCACCGTCACCGCTCTGGCGGCGATCCTCGCCCTGGCGGGGTGCGGCTCGCCCGACGCGCCTGCGTCCGCCTCGGTGGTGAGGGTGGCGGCCGCCTCGGACCTGACGTTAGCTCTCGACGCATTGGCCGATCTCCTGGCCGACGAGCGGCCGGACGTCGAGCTGCGCATCACCTACGGGTCGTCCGGGCAGTTCGCCCAGCAGCTGCGCAACGGCGCCCCCTTCGACCTCTTCCTGTCAGCGGACGCGGCCTACGTCGACGGACTCGTCGAGGACGGACTCGCGCGCCCCGAGGACGCCTTCCCCTACGCCGTGGGACGGCTCGTCACGTGGTACCCGGATGAGGCGCCCACCTCCCTCGGGCTGCCCGGACTGGCCGACGCTTCGATCCGGACGGTGGCGATCGCCAATCCTGAGCATGCCCCCTACGGCCGGGCGGCCCTCGCCGCGATCGAGTCGACCGGACTCGGCCCTGTCCTCGACTCGAAGCTGGTCTTCGGCGAGAACGTGGCGCAGGCCGCCGAGTTCGCCCGCACCGGGAACGCCGATGCGGCGATCATCGCCCTGTCGCTCGTCGTTGCCGGTCCCCTCAGCGACACCGGCACCTGGGCTGAGGTACCCCTCGACCTGTACCCGCGGCTGGACCAGTCGGGCGTCGTGCTCTCCGATGCTGAGGATCCCGAAGCCGCCGAGGCCGTGCGGGATCTCATCCTCAGCCCCCCGGGCAGGGACGTGCTCGAGGGCTTCGGCTTCTTCCTGCCGGATGAGGCGCCGTGATCGACGGCGAGGCACTGGTCCTGACGGCACGGCTCGCGTTCGTGACCTGCCTCATCCTCATCACCCTGTCCATCCCGCTGGCCGCCTGGCTCGCGTACTCGCAGCGCAGGTGGACCGTCATCGTCGAGGCGGTCGTCGCGCTTCCGCTGGTGCTGCCCCCGTCAGTCCTCGGCTACTACCTGCTGGTGGCCATGGGCTCACGGTCGCCCATCGGTCGCTGGTGGGAGTCGGTCACGGGCGAGCCGCTCGCGTTCACGTTCACGGGGCTCGTCGTTGCCTCCGTCCTCTACAGCCTGCCGTTCGCCGTGCAGCCGCTCATGGCCGCCTTCAGCGGGATCGACCGGCGACTGCTGGAGGCCTCCTTCGTGCTCGGTCGCGGCTGGGTCTCCACGGTCACCCGAGTGGTGCTCCCGCTGTCACGCATCGGGCTCGTCACGGCGATCGTCCTCACCTTCGCGCACACCGTCGGCGAGTTCGGAGTCGTGCTCATGGTCGGCGGGAACATCCCCGGCGAGACGCGCACAGCATCGATCGCCGTGTACGACGCGGTCCAGTCCTTCGACGACCGAACCGCCGCAGTGATGAGCCTGATCCTGCTGGCCTTCTCCGCCGTCGTCCTTGTCGCGACGTACGCACTGCGGAAGGCACCGCTGAGTGTGTGGCCGCGCACGTGACCGCGCCGCTGCTCGCCATCCGCGCACGCCGGCATGTCCTCGACGCCGTCGTCGACCTGGACGACTCCTCAACCGTGACCGTGCTGTTCGGTCCCTCCGGTGCGGGCAAGACCACACTGCTTCGCTGCCTCGCCGGCCTCGAGCCGCTCGACGAGGGAACCATCGACTTCGCCGGTACCCGCTGGAGCGAGGGGGCTCGCATGGTCGTGCCGGCCCGGCGCAGAAGCGTCGGCTACCTGTTCCAGGACCATGCGCTATTCCCCCATCTGGATGTCGCCGCCAACGTCGCCTTCGGCCTGAGGACCCTGCCCCGAGCCGAGCGCGCTGCACGGGTGGAGCACGCCCTCGGTGCAGCGCACGCAGGGCACCTCTCCTCGCGCCCGGTTCCCCAGCTGTCGGGCGGCGAGGCGCAGCGCGTTGCCCTCGCCCGGGCGCTGGCGCCACAGCCGGCACTGCTCCTGCTCGACGAGCCGCTGTCCGCCCTCGACGCCGCGACGCGCGCGTCGCTGCGCACTGAGCTGCGCCAGATCCTCGTCCAGCAGCGGATCCCCACGCTCGTGGTCACGCACGACCGGTCCGAGGCGCTGGCCCTGGGCGACCGCCTGGTCGTCCTCGTCGACGGGCGCGTGCGCCAGGTGGGCACCCCAGTGGAGGTCTTCGACCGGCCCGCCGACCAGGTGGTGGCCGGCGTCGTGGGCGTCGAGACAGCCGTCACGGGCACCGTGCTGGCGGTCCGCGACGGCGTCGTGCAGGTCGAGGTGGCCGGGCGGATCCTCACCTCAGCGCTCGCCGACGATCAGTCGCCGGACGTCGGGGCCGCGGTCGTCGTCTGCATCCGCGCCGAGGACGTGTCACTGCAGTCCCGGCGGTCGGATGCCGTGACGAGCCAGCGCAACCAGCTGGACGTCACCGTCACCCAGGTCAGCGTCGAGGGCGCCCTCGTCCGGGTGGAGCTCGACGCCGGCTTCCGCCTGAGCTCCTATGTGACGCGTCCGGCCCGCGAGGACCTGGGCATCGTCGACGGAGCGCGCCTCGTGGCCACCTTCAAGGGCCAGGCCGTGCACCTCGTTCCGCGCTGACGGCCGCCGATACGGTGCAGTCATGGCCCAGGCGCTCGAGGAGCTCGTCCATCCGTCGTGGGCTCCAGCACTTGCTGCGCACCGTGACACGCTCGCGGGCATCGGCGAGTTCCTCCGCGCAGAGAGCGCGGCGGGCCGACCGTGGGGCCCAGGCGGAAGCCGCATCCTGCGCGCCTTCGAGCAGCCGCTCGACGACGTGCGGGTGCTCATCGTCGGTCAGGATCCGTACCCCACGCCGGGCCACGCCGTCGGGCTCTCGTTCTCCGTCGCGCCGGACGTGCGCCCCCTGCCGCGGAGCCTGCAGAACATCTTCCGCGAGCTCCACGACGATGTCGGCCAGCGTCCTCCGGCGTCCGGCGACCTGACGCCGTGGACCGAGAACGGCGTCCTGCTGCTGAACCGCGTCCTCACCGTGCGGCTCGGCGAGCCGGGCAGTCACCGCGGCATCGGCTGGGAGGCGATCACGGCGGCGGCCATCACGGCGCTCGTCGCCCGACCCGACGCACCGCTGGTGGCCATCCTGTGGGGGCGCGACGCGCAGTCGCTCGAGCCCGACCTTCCCGACGTGCCCGTGATCGCCAGCGCCCACCCGAGCCCGATGTCGGCCGACCGGGGCTTCTTCGGCTCGCGCCCGTTCAGCCGGGCCAACGCGCTGCTCGACGAGCTGGGCGCGGAGCCCCTCGACTGGTCACTCCCCTAGCCCACTCGCCGGAGAGGTCCCAGGTCAGGCGGGGTCGGGCGGGTCCAGGAGGCCCCGGGCCTTGATGTCCTTGTGCACGAAGTACTCGGCAACGAAGGACATGAACGGGATCGTTCCGGCGACGAGGATCGCGAGCGTCCGCCACACGGAGTAGCGCACCCGGAAGGCCAGGTCGACGCCGGTGATGAGGTAGAGGAAGTACAGCCAGCCGTGCGCGATCCACAGGAAGCCGTAGAGCCCGGGGCGGGCATCGGGGTTGCCGTAGTCCCACAGCAGCCGGCCGAGCACGAGCCACACGAATGCCGTGGCCAGCACCACACCCGTCACATAGGCCATGACGCGGTACCTCAGGAATGCGCCCTTCACGACCATCCTCCCGGAACCTCGTCGGCACGGGGCGGGTCCGCTCCCGGTCGCTGGCAGGTGACGCTCGCCACCGCGATCCCGTAACGGGCCGCGGCCACGACGGCATCGAGGTCGGTGATGTCGGCCCGGCTCCGGCCGGCGTGCAGCCAGTGGGCGAGGAAGCCGCCGCTGAACGAGTCGCCTGCTCCCACGGTGTCCACCACCGGCACGCGCGGGACGTCGAGGACGACCTCGCGCCCTCCCATCACGATGCGCACGGCGTTGGCCCCGTCGGTGAAGAGGACGACGGCCCCGGACTCGCCCTGCAGCCGCGCGGCGGCCGCGATCGGGTCCTCGTCGGGGAACAGGAAGCCCAGGTCGTCGCCGCTCACCTTGACCACGTCGGCGCGGCCGAGCACCTCGTCGAGCGACCGGCGGAACACCGGCGAGCCCGACATCACGCTCGGGCGGCAGTTCGGGTCGACCATCACGAGCTGGTCGTCGGCCGCCTCCGCCACCACGCTCACCGAGGCGTCGGCGAGCGGCTGGAGCACCAGGCCGAGCGTGCCGACATGCAGGGCGCGGGCCTCGGGTCCGAGGTGCGCACGAGCCATCTCAGGGGTGACGACGGCGGCGGAGGTGCCCTCCATCATGAAGCGGTAGGTGGCGGCCCCCGAGTCGTCGAGGGTGGCGATCGCGAGGGTCGTGGGCTCGGGCACCTGGGCCCCCAGCGCAAGAGTCACGCCGTCCGCCTCGAGCAGCCGCATGATGCGCTCGCCGAAGGCATCCGTCGACACCCCGCCCAGGAAGGTCGCGGGGATCCCCAGCCGCGCCACGGCCCGCGCGGTGTTGAGGGGGGCGCCCCCGATGACGGAGGTCACCTGCCCCTCGGTGTCGACGATGATGTCGACGAGGGCCTCGCCGATGACCGTGATCATGAGGCCCCACCGTAGTCGAACCGCCCGTGGGCGCCTTGTGTAAGAAGCACGTGAACACTTCGCCCGATGAGGTAGTTGACTGCGCAAATATCCGGAAAGTGCTGTTTGATGTCGCGATGACCTCCCTTGCGCCAAGCGCCGGCCTCATCCCGACCGACGGCCCGTTCGACCTCATCGCCGGGATCCCCGTTCATCCACTCGTCGTGCTTGCGGCGGTCGTGATCCTGCCGCTGTCCGCCCTGGCCCTCATCGCCATCGTCCTCGTGCCCCGATGGCGCGGGGCGTTCGGCTGGGTGACCATGGCCGGCCTGGCGATCGGGGTCGGCTCGGCCGTCGTCGCGAAGGAGTCCGGAGAGCAGCTCGCCACCCGGGTCGGACTCCCGCAGGAGCACGCCGATCTCGGCGACCGGCTTCCCCTCGTGGCGCTCGGCCTGTTCGTCGTCGCGGCCGCCTGGTTCTGGGTGCAGCGCCGCTCGTCCGCTGCCGGCCCGGGGAGCCGCTCAGCGCTCCAGACCGTGCTGGGCATCGTGGCGATCCTCGTCGCCCTCGCCACCATCGCCCTCACCGTCGCAGTCGGCCACACCGGCGCCACCGCCGTGTGGGAGGGCCGCATCCTGCCGGCGACCCCCGCCTCGACACCGGCCGCCACTCCCGACGCCAGCGCCAGTCCGTCCGCCACCGCGGACGCGGGCGCGGTCGCCGGCCTGACCATGGCCGACGTCCAGGCGCACGCCACCCCCGCCGACTGCTGGGCCGTCGTCAGCGGAACCGTCTACGACCTCACCTCGTGGATCGCGCAGCACCCGGGCGGCGAGGCCGTCATCGAGGCCCTGTGCGGCACGGACGCGACGGCAGCCTTCACCGCCCAGCACCAGGGTCAGGGCAAGCCCACCGACACCCTCGCCGGCTTCGAGATCGACGTGCTGGTGACCCCCTCCGCTGCGGGAGCGGACGCAGCGATCACCCCGGCCAGCGTGGTCGTCGCGGGACCGCGGGCGGATCGCCGGTACACGCTCAAGCAGGTGCGCAAGCACCGCGTCGCCACCGACTGCTGGGCGGCGGTCAACGGAAGCGTCTACAACCTCACCCGCTGGGTGAACCAGCACCCCGGCGGCGCCAGCCGGATCATCGCGCTGTGCGGCACCAACGCGTCGGCAGCGTTCAACGCCCAGCACGGCAGCGCAGCGAACGTCGCCACCATCCTCGCCGGCTACCGGATCGGCGTGCTCGCCTGAACCTCCCCGGCCGGGGCGTCCCCGGCCGGATCGTGGGAGCGTCGCGTCTCGAGCCAGAGCCAGCGCAGGTAGACGACGACGCCGAACAGCGCGAAGAGCCACCACTGGAAGGCGTAGACGAAGTTCTGCAGCGGGAACGGCACATCCGACGTCTGCACGGTCGGCACGACCGGCACGGGTGACGGCGGCAGGGCCGGCTCCTGCGACTCCAGCACGACGAAGCCCGGCAGCACGACGTCACCCCACAGCGCGGCGAGGCGGTCGTGGGCGATCGATGCGACCGTTCCCACGGGTACCTCGGCATCGGCGTAGAACGTCTCGTCGGGCTGCAGCACGCCCGTCACCCTGACGTCGCCCGTCGGTGCCGCCGACCCGGGGGCCTCGGCATCCGGCAGCCACCCCCGCAGCACGGCCGCCAGCCGGCCGTCGGCCAGGCGCAGACCGGTCACGATCCACACGCCCGGCTGCCCCTCGTGCTCGCGGTTCGTGACGGCCACCTGGAGGTCGGGCACGTACTCGCCCGCGAGCAGCACGGGCCGGCCGATGCTCTCGGGAGGCAGTGTCACCGAGCCCTGCGGGTCGACGGCCTGCTCGACGGGGATCGCCTGCGAGAGGGCAGCGCGCTCGGCGGCCAGGATGTCCTGCGTCCGGTCCCACTGCCAGCGGCCGAGCAGGGCCGCGGCCACGGCGAGGAGGACGACGATGCCGGCCGCCGCCAGCCACCGAGGCGTGACGGCCAGCCTCAGCGCATCGCGGGGAGCCGGGCGGGTCATGGCGCGCTACGAGCCGGTCGGCTCATCCGGCTGCGGAGCCGCGGCCTCGCCACGCTCCAGTGCCTCCTCGGTCAACTCGCGGTCGTGCGCCTGCTCGAGGTCATCCTGGCCGGCAGGCAGCGACGGGTCGATCTTCTTGATCTGCTTCGTCAGCGACCGCCACAGGAAGAACATGACGATGAGCAGGATGAGGACGAACAGTCCGGCGATGGGGCCGGCGTCGTCGATGAGCCGGGCCATCTCGTCGGGATCCTCGTCGGCGAGCACGAGCGCGAGCGTGGTGATCATCAGGTGTCCCTCAGTCCTGCGAAGAGGTCGTCCTCAGGCAGCACGGCCTCGACGGCCGATCGCACGAGCTGGAAGTCCTCGGTCGGCCACACCCGTCGCTGGAAGTCCAGCGGCACGGCGAACCACATGCTGTCAGGGTCGATCTGCGTGCGGTGCGCGAGGAGCGCCCGGTCGCGCACCTCGAACCACTCGTCCACCCGCACCTGCGTGGTGATCCGGGCGGCATCGTCGGGGCGGTCCTCCCAGTTGGTGAGCCAGTCGTGGTACGGCGAGTCGAGGTCGGCGTCGACCATCGCCAGGTGCAGCGCCTCGACGCGGGCCTTGCTGAACTGGATGTTGTAGTAGGTCTTCGGGACGTCCCAGGGCGGCCCGCCCAGGCCCGGCTCGTACTGCGGATCGGCCGAAGCGGCGATCGCCGCCATGGTCGTCTCATGGGTGCGGATGTGGTCCGGGTGCGGATAGCCGCCGTTCTCGTCGTACGTCGTGACGACGTGCGGCCGGAACTCGCGGATGAGCGCGACCAGCGGTGTGACGGTGTCCGCCAGCGGGAGGTCGGCGAAGCAGCCGGCGGGCAGCGGAGGGCGCGGATCGCCCTCGGGGTAGCCGGAGTCCTCGAAGCCCAGCCAGGCGTGGCGGGCCCCCAGAATGCCCGCGGCCTCGGCCATCTCGTCGCGCCGCACCGCGAGCAGGCCGCGCTCGTCGACCGCCGCCTGGGCCGCAGCGTTGAGCACGTCGCCCCGCTCGCCGCCCGTGCAGGTGACGATCATGACGTCGACGCCCTCGGACACGTAGCGGGCCGTAGTGGCGGCACCCTTGCTCGACTCGTCGTCGGGATGGGCGTGCACGGCCATGAGGCGGAGCGGAGGGGTCACGGGACTAGTCTCCACCACGTGCCGTCACCCTTCACCCGGGACCAACTGAGTCCGGCGATGCAGGAGCGGTACGGGCTTGTCGGCCGGCCCCTCGGCCGGCGCATCGCGATCGTGGTCGTGGTGGTCTCCTTCGTGGCCGCGCTGGCCTGGGCGACCATCGCCCTCAGCAGCGGCAGGGTGCAGACCCGGCTCATCAGCTGGGAGATCGTCGGCCCCGACCGCGTCGACATCACCTTCCAGGCGCAGCCGGACGCCCAGGACGCGCTGCAGTGCGTGCTGCGTGCGCAGGACGAGAGCCGCATCGATGTGGGCTACGCGGTCGTCGAGATCCCGGCCCAGTCGCCCGACAAGGCGGTCATCACCACCTATGCGCTCCGCACCCTGGCCCCGGCCTACACCGCCGAGCTGCTCGGGTGCGCTCCCGGCGCCCTGCCCGCGGTCCCGCCGCCTCAGTTCCCGCCCGGCGTCGTGCCGCCCGACCAGCCCTTCGTCCCGGATTCCGCTGCCCGCTGACAACTCTCGCGGTTTGGCCCCGTACGTCGTAGCGTCGGGCAGGTGACCTCCCTCGCGCCGCCTGTTCCCGCCCATCTGCCCGCCACGCTCGGCGCCCTCGTCGCGTCGGGCTACGAGCCGCGTCCGGTGAAGGCCGAGCTGCGCGAGAACGTGATCGCGCGCCTGCGCGCGGGCCAGCCCTGCTTCCCGGGCATCGTGGGATTCGAGGACACGGTCGGCCCGCAGCTCGAGCGGGCGCTGCTCGCAGGACACGACGTCGTGCTCCTCGGCGAGCGCGGCCAGGGCAAGACGCGGCTCATCCGCTCGCTGTCCGCCCTGCTCGACGAGTGGATCCCGGTCGTGGCGGGCTGCGAGATCAACGACGACCCCACGGCGCCGATCTGCGCCCGCTGCCGGCGCCTGGCCGCCGAGCAGGGTGACGACCTCCCGGTCGGCTGGCGTCATCGCAGCGAGCGCTTCGGCGAGAAGCTGGCCACGCCCGACACGTCGGTCGGCGACCTCGTCGGCGACGTCGACCCGGTCAAGGTCGCCGAGGGACGCAGCCTCGGCGACAGCGAGACCATCCACTACGGCCTCGTGCCCCGCACCAATCGCGGCATCTTCGCGATCAACGAGCTGCCCGACCTTGCCGAGCGCATCCAGGTGGCCCTCCTCAACGTGCTCGAGGAGCGCGACATCCAGGTCCGCGGCTACCAGCTGCGGCTGCCGCTCGACCTGCTGGTCGTGGCGAGCGCGAACCCCGAGGACTACACCAACCGAGGGCGGATCATCACCCCGCTGAAGGACCGCTTCGGCGCGGAGATCCGCACGCACTACCCCGCCAGCCTCGCCGCCGAGACCGAGCTCATCCGGCAGGAGGCCCTCATCCAGGCGGTCGTGCCCCGCCACCTCCTCGACGTCGTCGCCCGGTTCACCCGCGAGGTGCGCGACTCCCCTGCCGTCGACCAGCGCAGCGGTGTGTCCGCCCGCTTCGCCATCGCGTGCGTCGAGGCGCTGTCGGGTGCGGCCGTTCGGCGGGCGGCCCTCAGCGGCGAGGCCGACCCCGTCGCCCGGATAGGCGATCTCGCCGGCGTGGTGCCCACGCTGCGCGGCAAGGTCGAGTTCGACGTGAGCGAGGAGGGCCGCGAGGAGGAGACCCTGCAGCTGCTGGCGCGCCGTGCCACCGCGGACGCGTGGCGGGCGCACCTCGGCGGTGGCGATGTGCGTCCCACCCTGACGGCCCTCGTGGCCTGGTTCGACGAGGGCAACTCGCTCATCGCCGGCGACTCTGTCCCGGCGCAGACCCTGCTCACCGAGCTCGGTCCGCTCGAGGGGCTGGGGCGGCTGGTGAGCGTGCTCGAGTCGGACCCGCGCCTGGGCACCTCTGCCGCGGAGTCGCCCGGCCTCGTGGCCGCGTGCGTCGAGTTCGCGGCCGAGGGCCTGTGGCTCACTCGGCGCATCGACAAGGACTCCCTCGGCGGCGTCAGCCGGTACGGCGCAGCGTGACGTCGGCACTGCTCGGATGAGCGGCTTCCGCTACGGCGCCTTCCACGGCGGGCCCGATCCGCTGGCCGCGCCGCCCGACGCCGGCGCGGGCGTCGACGACCTCGCGCGCCGGATCCTCGGCGGCCAGTCGGTGGCAGAGGCGCTCCGCGACCTCATGCGCGACGGACCCCAGGGCCGGCGCGGGCTCCAGGAGATGGCCCGCCAGATCCGCGAGCGACGTCGGTCGCTCGAGCAGTCCGGCCGCATGGACGGCCTGCTCGACGACCTGCGCGACCTCCTCGACGAGGCCCTCACCGCCGAGCGGGCCGCGCTGTTCCCCGACCCCTCCGACGACGCGCGGTTCCGCGAGGCCCTCCTCGACAACGTTCCCGACGACATCGGACGGGCCGTGCAGCAGCTCTCCCCCTACGACTGGCGATCGCCCGAGGCCCGCGAGGCCTTCGAGCGCATCCAGGACCGCCTTCAGCGCGACGTGATCGACCAGCAGTTCCGCGACCTCACGCACGGCATCAGCAGCATGTCCTCGCCTGAGAGCCGGCTCGCTCTCCGGGAGATGATGTCCGACCTCAACGCGCTGCTGGAGAAGCACCAGCGCGGCGAGGACGTGAGCGACGACTACGCCGCGTTCATCGACAAGCACCGCGACTTCTTCCCCGACGCCCCTGACACCATCGACGAGTTCATCGACGACCTCGCCCGCCGGGCCGCCGCCATGCAGCGCATGATGCAGTCGCTCAGCCCGGAGCAGCGCGCCGAGCTGCAGTCGGCGATGGATGCCGCGCTCGACGACCTCGACCTCCAGTCCGAGATGGCATCGCTGCAGGACAGCCTGCGGACCCTGCGGCCGGAGTTCGCCTGGAACGGGCGGCAGGCGATGGACGGCGACGAGCGCCTCGGCCTCCCCCAGGCCACCGACGCGCTCAACGAGCTGGCCGACCTCGAGGGCCTGGCCGACGCGCTGGGCGATGGCTTCGCCCGCGCCGATCTCGACGATGTGGACGAGGAGGCCATCGAGCGCGTCCTCGGGCGGGCCGCCCGCGACGACCTCGAGGCCATGCGGTCGCTGCAGCGCGAGCTCGAGCAGCAGGGCTTCCTCCTCAACGACGGCGAGGCCCTCCAGCTCACGCCCAAGGCGATCCGCCGCATCGGGCGAACAGCGCTCCGGACCGTCTTCGACTCCCTCGACGGCTCCACCCGCGGCAATCACGAGATCCGTCGCTCGGGTGCGGCCGGCGAGCTCACCGGCACCAGTCGGGCGTGGACGTTCGGCGACGAGCAGCCCGTCGACGTCGTGCGAACACTTCGCAACGCCGTGTCCCGTCAGGTCATCGAAGGGCGCGACCGCACGCGCCTGTCGGCAGACGACTTCGAGGTGCACGAGACCGAGACCATCACGCGGGCGGCCGTGGCCCTGCTCATCGACCAGTCGTTCTCGATGGTCGCCAACGACACGTGGCGCGAGGCCAAGACGATGGCCCTCGCCCTGCACGCCCTCGCCTCGTCCGCGTACCCGCTGGACGCCCTCCAGATCATCGCGTTCGCCAACGTCGCCCGCGTCGTCCAGCCCCATGAGCTGCCCAACCTGGAGGCCAGCTACGTCCAGGGCACGAACCTGCACCATGCCCTGCTCCTGGCCGGCCAGTTCCTCGACCGGCACCCCGGTTCGCAGCGCATCGTCATGGTGGTCACCGACGGCGAGCCGACCGCCCATCTCACGCCGGGCGGCGAGGGCTGGTTCACGTGGCCGCCCTCACCGGAGACGATCAGCGAGACCGTCGCCCAGGTCGACCGCATGACCCGCAGGCGCGTTCCCATCTCCTGGTTCCGGCTCGGCGACGACCCCGGTCTCGAGCGCTTCCTCGACGGCATGGCGAGGCGCAACGGCGGACGCGTCCTCGGCGTCTCCGGTGGTCGCCTCGGCGACTTCGTCGTCACGGACTACGTCCGGTCGCGCCGGTCGGGCCGGTAGGCCGCTCGCGTCCGCGGGCGAGCGACTACCCTTCCGTGACATGACCGAGCATCCGATCACCTGGCTGACCCAGGAGGCCTACGACCGCCTCCAGGCCGAGCTCGCCGAGCGCGAGGGACCTCGTCGCCAGGAGATCACCCTGCGCATCTCGACCGCCCGCGACGAGGGCGACCTCAAGGAGAACGGCGGCTACCACGCCGCCCGCGAGGAGCAGGGCAAGAACGAGGCCCGGATCCGCCAGCTCAAGCAGCTGCTCGAGCACGCACGGATCGGCGTGCCCGACTCCGAGCACGACGAGGTGGCGCCCGGCAAGGTCGTCACCGTGCGATTCCCGGCGTGGGACGAGGAGGAGACCTTCCTGCTGGGCTCCCGCGAGGAGGCCGCCCACGCGTCCATCGAGGTCTACAGCCCGACCTCGCCCCTGGGGGCCGCGGTGCTCGGCAAGCGGGTCGGCGAGTCGGCGACCTACCCCATCAAGGACAAGGACATGGTCGTGGAGATCCTCAAGGTCGAGGCCTACGGGGCCTGATCCCCGCCGACCCGGTACGACACCGTGCGGTAGCCGCGCTCGGCCAGGTCCTCCAGCAGGCTCGCGCAGTGCTCGGGGCCGCGCGTCTCGACGTGGACCACGATGTCGACCTCGTCCACGCGCAGTCCGGCGTCCACGCGGTTGTGCTCGACGTCGACCACGTTCGCGTGCATCGCCTGCACGTCGTTGAGCAGGCGGGCCAGCGATCCCGGCCGGTCGGGCATGCGCACGACCACCGTGAGATAGCGCCCGGCCGCCGCGAGGCCGTGCCGGATGATCCGCAGCAGCACGAGCGCGTCGACGTTGCCGCCCGAGATCACGACCGCCACCGGCGGTTCGAAGGCCTCGGGATGGGCCAGTACGGCAGCGGCAGCCGCGGCGCCCGCCGGCTCGACGACCAGCTTCGCCCGCTCGAGAAGCAGCAGGACCGCGCGTGAGATCTCGTCCTCGGTGACCGTCACGATCTCGTCGACGAGGTCGCGGATGATCGCGAACGGGACGTCGCCGGGGCGTCCCACGGCGATGCCGTCGGCCATCGTCGACATCGACGGAAGGCTGACCGGTGACCCGGCCTCGAGCGACGGAGGGTAGGCCGCAGCGGACTCGGCCTGCACGCCGACGACGCGGACCGTCGGGCTGACGGACTTCACGGCGAGCGCCACGCCGGCGAGCAGGCCCCCTCCGCCCGTGCACACGACCACGGTCCGGACGTCGGGGAGCTTGGCGACGATCTCGAGTCCCAGCGTCCCCTGCCCGGCGACGACATCGGCATGGTCGAACGGGTGGATGAGCACCGCTCCCGTCTCGCGCGCGAACGCGGTGGCGGCCTCGAGCGCCTGGTCGATCGTGGTTCCGTGGAACCGCACCTCGGCGCCGTAGCCCAGGGTCGCCTGGACCTTGGGGATGGTGGCGCCCTCGGGCATGAACACGGTGGCATGCACGCCGAGCAGCTGCGCGGCGACGGCGACGCCCTGTGCATGGTTGCCGGCGCTGGCCGCGACCACCCCGCGCGAGCGCTCCTCGTCACTGAGCCGAGCGATGCGGTTGTAGGCGCCCCGGATCTTGAACGACCCGGCCCGCTGCAGGTTCTCGGTGACGAGGCGGACGGTGCCGCCCACCCGCTGCTCGAGCCAGTGGGCGCCGGCCAGCGGCAGGTCGCGGATCACCCCGTCGAGGAGCCGCGCCGCCGACTCGATGTCGTCCATCCGGGGCACCGGGGCCGTCTGGTCGTCCACGCCGTGAGTCTGGCACTCAGGACGGGAGTGCGGGCCCCTTGCCGGGGAGTTCCTGCTGGCGCGCCAGCCGTGCGCGTGAGGCAGCGCTGCGTCCGGCCTCGGCGGCGGACCCCGACGGACTGCGCACCGCCCCGGAATAGCCGCCCCATGACCCGCGCGCCCGCGACGCCTGCGCATGGAAGGCACGCACCTCGGTGGCCTTCTGCCGCAGCACGACCGCGCCGTCGACGGGGGCCGCGGCCGGCTCCGGACGGGCCAGTCGGTCGAGTGCCTCCTGGCGCGCCTGGGCCAGCCGCTCGGAGATGCGGGCGACGTAGGCGCGGTAGAAGGCGGCCCGGGCCGTCTGGGCCGTGTGCGGCCGCCGCTCGGTGCGCCGCCGCGACGGCACGCGGGCGACGTAGGTCTCGCCCCGCCAGGTGCCAGCCGTGACGTAGCCCTGGCTGCTGTGCACCATGTGCACGGCCAGCGACCCGAACATCGTCTCGACGACGTCGAGGTCGGCCGGCATGCCGTAGCCGATGACGTACGTGCTGTTGGCCGCGACGTCGACCTGGGCGTCGTTCGCGTGCGCGATGGAGATGAACAGGGCGATGAGGTGCGGGTTGGCGCGGCGGCCCTTCTCGCCGATCGTGGTGGTGCGCGACTCCGGCTGCTGGCGCGCCTCCCGACGCGCGATGCGGGCCCTCGCCACCGCGAGGTCGACGCTGGCCAGGGTGGCCAGCTGCTGGGCCTTCATGAGGTAGGCGTCGGCCTCGGCCTCGTTGTCCGTGCGCTCGGCCTTGGCGAGCAGGGCGGCGATCCGGTCGAGGCTCACGCGGGAGCCACCGTGCGCAGCCCGGCCTCCTCGTAGCCCGCGCGGAGCATGAGCTCGGCCTCCACGCCCAGCACGGCGCGGACGAGGCCGCACATGGCCTGCCGGAACGCCTGCCCGTGCCACTGGCGTCGGGCGCCCGTCGGCGGGGCAGGCCGGGTGCTGCAGGCGAGGTGGTGCGCCAGCTCGTGCAGGATGACCGCCTCGCGCCCGGCCCACATCGTCCTCAGCGGGATGGCGATGACCCCCGTCGCCGGCTCGTAGTGCGCACGCGACTGCCCCGCACGCTCGCGGACGGCTACCGGCCCCGCCTCCGGATAGGCCTCCACGACCCAGGTCAGCGACATCACGGCATCGGCGTACGACTGCACGGAGGCGAGGTCGCCGAAGCGCCGCTGGAGCGGGACGTCGATCCGCGAGCCGAAGAAGTCGACCGATCCGCCCCGGTCGAGGACCGCCGACCACTGGTCCTCGGCGGCGTACACGGCGGAAGGGGGCACACGCCGGAGGATAGAGTGCCGAGGTGACACGCCTGCCGCTGTGCCGTCCCCGGCCGTGAGCAGGACCAAGCGGCTCGGACGCGCCGTCGCACGAACCCCACTCCTCGCCGGCCTTCCCCGCGAGGTCGCCATCCTCTCGGCGGTGGCCTTCTGCGTGGCCCTGGGATTCGGGATCCTGGCGCCGGCCCTGCCGGTCTTCGCGCGGTCCTTCGGCGTGTCGGCGCTGGAGGCCAGCGCCGTCATCTCGGTCTTCGCCCTGGTCAGGTTCGTCACGTCCCCCCTCGCCGGCGCCCTCGTCGACCGCCTCGGCGAGCGGGTCGTGATGTCCTCCGGCCTCATCATCGTGTCGGTCTCCAGCGCTGTCGCAGGGCTCTCGCAGACCTTCAGCCAGCTCCTCATCCTGCGCGGCGTGGGCGGCCTGGGCTCCAGCATGTTCACGGTGTCGGCCATGGCCCTGCTCCTGCGCGTGGTCGAGCCCGACCAGCGCGGCCGGGCCGCGGGCGCGTTCCAGGGCGGCTTCCTGCTCGGAGGGGTGGCCGGCCCCGCCGTGGGAGGGCTGGTGGTGGCGTGGTCGATCCGGGCGCCCTTCTTCGTCTACGCCGTCACCCTCATGGCGGCGGCCATCGTCGCCCTCGTCTACATGTCCTCCTCACGCCTGCGCGAGCGCGAGGAGCAGGTGAGCGAGGGCCAGTCCAACAAGCTCGAGCAGCTGCGCGACGCCCTGCGCGACCGCGCCTACCAGGCCGCCCTCGGGACCAACCTCGTCACCGGGTTCGTCGTGTTCGGCCTGAGGTCCTCCGCCGTGCCGCTCTTCGTGACCGAGGGGATGGAGCGCGGCGCCTCCCTGACGGGCATCGGCTTCCTCGTCGCGGCCGCGATCCAGGCGCTGCTGCTGCTCCCGGCCGGTCGCATGGCCGACACCGAGGGACGCCGCAAGGCCCTGCTCATCGGCACCATCGGCACGACGGCCGGCATGGTCGCGCTCGCCTTGACGGACGTGGCCACCAACGGCTGGGGCAGCCAGGCGCTGGCCGGGACGATCCTGTTCCTGCTCGCCATGGCCATCCAGGGGGCTGCGGCCGCCTTCCTCGGGTCGGCCCCGGCCGCGGTGGTGGGAGACATCATGGGCGGCCGCCGCGGCGGGATCGTGGTGGCGACCTTCCAGATGATGTCCGACGTGGGCGCCGTGATCGGCCCCCTCGTGGCCGGGCTGCTCATCGACCGGTTCGATTTCGAGTGGGCGTTCGCGGCGGGTGCGGCCCTCAGCCTGGTAGCGGTTATCTTGGTGTACGTCATGCCCGAGACGCTGAACCGGACCCGGAGGCCCGAAACCGCATGAGCGACACCGACGCACCGCGCCATCGGCGCGCGATCGTCGTCGCGACGGCAGCCCTCACGGCCGTGGCGACCGTGGCCGCCATGGGAGTCCTGACGGCGGCCACCTCGTCACCCTCGGGGGCCACCACCACCCTGTCGACGTCCGGCCGCGGAGTGGGCTCCGCGGCCCTCACCGTCGGGCCTGGGGCGAGCACGACGGCGCCCGTCGAGCAGCCCACGACCGCCGCCACGGCCACCGGGTCGCTCTCCGACATCACGAACATCGTGTTCGTCCTCGCCGACGATCTCGACTGGGCGCTGTTCCGCGAGATCCCGCGACTGGCCGCGCTCCAGGAGCAGGGGATGACGTTCACGCACCACGTCGTCACCGACTCCCTGTGCTGCCCCTCGCGCACGTCCATCCTGCGCAGCCAGTACATCCACAATCACCTCGTCGTCTCGAACACCGGCGCCACCGGCGGCGGATGGCCGACCTTCAAGGACCGCGGCGAGGAGACCGACTGCCTGCCCGTGTGGCTGCAGTCGGCGGGAGTGACCACGGCGCTCTTCGGCAAG
This sequence comes from uncultured Actinomycetes bacterium, assembly GCA_937902285.1. Taxonomy (GTDB): domain Bacteria; phylum Actinomycetota; class Actinomycetes; order S36-B12; family S36-B12; genus UBA10649. Next base: position 18,907 of record CALGTB010000281.1, read on the forward strand.
TACCTGAATGACTACCCCACCGCGGAGGCCGGCCCCACGCGCGAGGTCCCCCCGGGCTGGACGAAGTGGGCCGTTCCCGTCTCCCGTGGCGAGTCGTACGACGGCTATGACTACGTGCTGAACTCCGACGGCCGGCTGGAGCGGCACGGGAGCAAGCCCGAGGACTTCCTCAATGACGTCATCACCGACCGCGCCGTCGACTTCATCGCGACGGCTCCCGACGGCTTCTTCCTCGAGCTCGCGACCTACAACCCCCACAAGCCGGCTCCGGTCGCCACGCGCAACAAGGACACCCACCTCGACGCCGTCGCCCCCCGCACCCCGACCTACAACTCGGTGGGGGTCAACGAGCCGACGTGGATGCGCAAGCTCAAGCCGCTCACGCCGTGGAAGCAGTGGCAGCTCGACCAGATGTGGCGACAGCGCGCCCAGTCGGCCGAGTCGGTCGCAGACTCCGTCGACGCCGTGATGGCCGAGCTCGATCGCACCGGGCGCCGCGACAGCACCCTCGTCGTGGTGACGTCCGACAATGGCTACCACGCCGGCGCGCACCGACTGTCGAACGGCAAGCGCACCGCCTTCCACGAGGACACCGTCGTGCCCATGGTCGTCCTCGGGCCCGGCATCACGCCGGGCGCCCGCGTCGACGCGCTGACCTCGACCGTCGACCTCGGACCCACCTTCACCGAGCTGCTCGGTGCCCAGGCTCCCGACTGGGTCGACGGCCGCTCGCTGGCGGGCATCCTGGGCACCGGCACCACGCCCGAGGGCTGGCGCACCGCAGCGCTGTCCGAGAGCATGGGGCGGTCCACGCCCGGCGACCCGGACTACCAGGCCCAGGCACCACCCTCGTTCGGCGCACTGCGCACGCAGCAGTGGCTCTTCGTGGTGTACCGCGACGGCGAGCGCGAGCTCTACGACCTCGCGGCGGACCCGCACGAGCAGAACAACATCGCCGCCACCGCCGACCCCACGCTGGTCGCCGGGCTCTACTCGCAGCTGCAGGCCATGCGCGCCTGCAGCGGGCCGAGCTGCCTGACCGCCGACTCGATCCCCCTGCCGCAGCCGACCTCGTAGTCACCGCCGGGAAGGGGCAGCCACAATGGCGCCCATGACCTCAGCCCCGACCTCCGTCCTGTCCGCACGCGGCGAGCGCTGGGTGCAGCTCACCCGCAAGCCACTCGACATCCTCGCCCTGGTCTTCCTCGGCGTGTTCGTCCTGCTGTGGGGCTTCCCCGATGCCCCTCCTGCGCTGATCAGGATCCTCAACCTGGTGACCTGGGTCGTGTGGGGAGCCTTCGCGATCGACTACGTCGTGCGCCTGGCGTGCTCATCGCCCAAGGGCGCTTTCGTGCGCACCCACAAGCTCGACCTGCTCATGGTCCTGGTCCCCATGCTCCGGCTCCTGCGCGTGGCCCTCGTCCTGCGCAAGGCCCTGGCCTCCGTCAGCACGGAGCGGATCGCCAGCTCGATCGTCAGCATCGTCGCGATCGTCGTCCTGAGCGCGGCCTTCCTCGTCTGGCGCATCGAGTACGACGCCCCCGGCGCCACCATCCTCACCTTCCGGGAGGCCATCTGGTGGGCCGTCGTGACGACGACCACGGTCGGCTACGGCGACTACACGCCCGTGACCCAGGCGGGCCGCCTGGTCGCGGCGGTGCTCATGATCGTCGGCATCGGGCTGATCGGAACGGTGAGCGCCACTGTCGCGACCTGGTTCGTCAACCGCCCCAAGGGCAAGGGCAACCCGGACGCGCCTGCCGAGGACGAAGCGGATGCTGACATCGACGAGTCCGTCAGCCACGACGTGCTGCTCAGCCGGCTCGACGCGCTCACGGCCCAGCAGGCCGAGATCCGCGCCCTGCTGGAGCAGATGACGAAGCGCCCCTGAGCCCGGCGGCCGGCTGCGCCTTCGGCTGCACGCGCGCGGCTACGCCTTCGGCTGTGCGCGCGCCTCGAACGCGTTGTAGGCATCGATGAGGTTGCCGAAGATGTGGTCCGTCCCGATGCGCTTGTCGATCCCGTACTTCTGCAGCGTCGCCAGCAGGCTGGTGTCGACGCGGGCCAGCACGGGCGTGATGGAGCGGGCCTCGAGGTAGTCCAGGAGCCCCTGCAGGGCCTTCCCCGCCGAGTAGTCGACATCGTCCAGCGACGAGGCGTCGAGGATGAGCCACTCGACGGGATCCGGTGCGGCACCGATGAGCGCCTCCACATCGTCCACGAACCGGTTCGCGTTGGCGTAGAACAGCTCCGAGTCGTAGCGGAAGATGATCAGGCCCGGCGCGCTCTGGGTCCCCGGCGTGGGCGGCAGGTACGTCGGCTCGCCGTCCTTGCTCACGCCGACCAGGTAGTCGTTGGGCGTGTACTGCCGCTTGATGATGTAGAGGATCGACACGACGATCGCCAGGATGATGCCCTGCTCGACGCCCACCGCGCACACCACGATCGCGGTGATCACCGCGATGACGAACTCGCCCTTGCGCACGGCGGCGATGAGGCGAAGGCCCTTGATGTCGACGAGGTCGACGCCGATGAGGAACACGATCGCACCGAGCACCGCCTTCGGCATGTCGGCGAGCAGCCCGGTGAAGAACAGCACGACGAGGAGCACGATCAGCGACATCGTCAGGTTGGCGAGCTGCGTGCGGCCCTTCTGCTCGTCGAGGATCTGGGTCTTGGTGGGGCTGCCATTGACGACGAACGTGCCGCTGAGTCCCGCCGCGAAGTTCGATGCGGACAGTCCGACGATGTCGCGGTTGATGTCGACCGGCTGGCCATGCTTCATCGCGAAGCTGCGCGACGTCGCCGCGCTCTGGGCGATGATGAGCACGAAGCACGAGAAGGCGATCGCGGTCAGGGTGGCCATGTTGTCCGCGATGTCGCTCATGCTGATGCCCTCGGGCAGGCCGATCGGCGGGAAGCCGCCCTGCACCGCGCCCACGATCGCGACACCATCGGCCTCCGCGTCGATCGCCGCCGAGATGATGATCGAGAGGATGACGGCGACGATGGCGCCGGGAACCTTGGGCACGAAGCGCTTGCAGCCCAGGATGATCGCCAGCGTCCCGAGTGCGAACGCGAAGGTGGGCCAGTTGAGGTCGGGGATCGACGTGATCATCGTCCACTGCTGCTCGATCCAGGTCCCCGATCCCTTCGGCACCCCGAGCATGTCCGGGATCTGCCCCGAGAAGACCTGCACGCCGACGCCCGTGAGGAAGCCGACGAGCACGGACGCACTGAGGAAGTCGCCCAGGAATCCGAGCCGGAACACCCGCGCGATGATGAGCAGCCCGCCGCACATGAGCGCGATCACGCTGCAGTAGGCCAGCCACTGCTGCGAGCCGGGGGTGACTCCCGAGATGGCGGCCGCTCCCAGTCCAGCGGCCAGGAGCGCTGCCGTCGCCGAGTCCGCGCCCACCACGAGGAGTCGAGACGAGCCCAGCAGCACGAACAGCATGGTGGGGAAGATGACGGTGTACAGACCGGTCACGATGGGCGTCTGCGCGATGGAGGTGTAGCCCATCGTCTCGGGGATCGCGACGGCCGCGAGGGTGGCACCCGCGATGAGGTCGCCGGTGAGCCACGACCGCTGATAGCCCCTCAGGGACACGGGCACGAAACTCTTGACGATGCTCATTGATGCCCTCCGCGCTTGCCGCCCGGCTCCGCCCCTAGGGGAGCCGGCGTCACGGTATCGCCTCAGGCGGGGACGCCGTCGCTATTGGAGGACATTCACCGCGCGTGCGATGACCAGGCCGACGAGGGTCAGCGACAGGAGCGACTCGCAGACGATGAGGGCCTTCGCCCAGGGCCGCACGGCCGACACGTCCGTGGGGCTGAACGCGGTTGCCGTCGCGAAGGAGAACGCCAGGTAGTCGACGAACACCGGGTACCAGCCGGGCGGCACGTGCTCGGTGTGCGACATCTCGGGGAAGACCAGTGCGGCGGGCCTGCCGCCGCCATGCGCGCGGGCCGCCGCACCTCCACGGTCGAGGTCCCAGAACCACAGCGCGAACACGATGACGTTGGTGAGCCACACGATGGCGCCGCTGACGAGCAGCTCCTCGGGCTCGGTGAAAGCCGCGTTGTCGAGGATGCCGGCCACGAGCTGCACGGCTGAGTAGGCATTGGCTGCCGTGATGAGGCCGATGAGGGTTCCGGTGACGACGGCCAGCCATCGCTTGCGCTGGTCGATGCGGCCGGGATCGCCTGCGAACAGCACCACGAGGATCGCCACGATGCCGACGAGGTAGACCCACCCCGGCTGGACGCGCAGGGCCGGCGGGAGCAACTGGTGGAGGACGGCGGCCACCAGGACCGCAACGGCCATCGGCCACCGCGACTCGCCGCGCTCACCGCCCGACGACGAGCCGAACCTCACGCGAGTCCGGAGAGCGCGCGGTCGAGGTCGTCGACGAGGTCGGCGACCGTCTCGATGCCCACCGACAGCCGCACGAGGTCGCGCGGCACCTCCAGCGGACTCCCCGCGGCGGACGCGTGGGTCATGCGAGCGGGGTGCTCGATCAGGGACTCGACGCCACCGAGGGACTCGGCGAGCGTGAAGAGCGACGTGCGCCCGCACACGTCGACCGCTGCCCCCTCGCCGGCCGCGAGCTGGAACGACAGCATGCCGCCGAAGCCGCGCATCTGGCGCGCGGCCACGTCATGGCCGGGATGGTCGGGCAGTCCGGGCCAGCGCACGACCGAGACCGCCGGGTGGCCGACGAGGAACTCGGCCACGACACGGGCGTTCTCGCAGTGCCGGTCCATGCGGACCCCGAGCGTCTTGATGCCCCGGAGCGTGAGCCAGCTGTCGAACGGTCCGGGCACCGCCCCCATCGCGTTCTGGTGGTAGGCCAGCCGAAGGGCGAGATCGGCGTCGGCGGTGACGAGCGCCCCTCCGATGACGTCGCTGTGGCCGCCGAGGTACTTGGTCGTGCTGTGCACGACGACGTCGGCCCCGAGGAGCAGCGGCTGCTGCAGGTACGGCGAGGCGAAGGTGTTGTCGACGACCAGCAGCGCTCCCGCCGCATGCGCGACATCGGCCAGTGCCGCGATGTCGGCGATGCCCATGAGCGGGTTGGTGGGCGTCTCGACCCACACGAGCCTCGTGCGGCCCGGGATGATCGCCGCCGCCACGGCATCGGGGCTGGTCAGGGCAGCCGGGGTGTGCTCGACTCCCCATGGTCCGGCAACGCGGGAGAACAGCCGGTAGGTGCCGCCGTACGCGTCGTCGGGGATCACGGCGTGGTCGCCGGGCTTGCACAGCGTGCGGATGAGGGTGTCCTCGGCGGCGAGTCCCGACGCGAAGGCCAGCCCTGCCGCCTCGGGCAGCCCGGGCGCCTCCAGCGCGGCGAGGCACTCCTGCAGCGCGGTGCGCGTCGGGTTGGCGCTCCGCGAGTACTCGTAGCCCCCGCGCAGCCCTCCCACGCCGTCCTGCGCATACGTGGAGACCTGGTAGATGGGCGGCACCACCGCACCCGTGAGCGGGTCCGGGTCCTGGCCCGCATGAATCGCCCGAGTGTCGAATCCGTCCATGTCCCGTAGCCTAGGGCGATGGGAATCCTCGGCTTCGGCAAGTCCCGCATGGTCGGCTCGGACGCGGCCCTGCCCGGTCGCGCCACCCCCGTCCTGCCCTCCCCCGCGGTGCACGCGGTGCTCGGAGGCTCGCTGACCGGACCGTGGCCGGACGGGACGCAGGTCGTCTACCTGGCCATGGGCTGCTTCTGGGGCGCCGAGGAGATCTACTGGCGACTTCCCGGCGTGGTCTCCACCAGCGTGGGCTACATGGGCGGATTCACCCCCAATCCCACCTACGAGGAGACCTGCACGGGCATGACCGGGCACACCGAGACGGTGATGGTGGCCTACGACCCGTCTGTGATCAGCACCTACGACATCCTCCGGGTCTTCTGGGAGAACCACGACCCGACGCAGGGCTACCGGCAGGGCAACGACACGGGCACCCAGTACCGCAGCGCCGCATACTTCACGACCGACGAGCAGCGCGACCTCATCGAGCGGACGCGCGACGCCTACGCCGAGGTGATCACCCAGCGTGGCTACCCGGCCATCACGACCGAGATCGCGCCCGCAGCCGACCAGCCGTACTACCTCGCCGAGGACTACCACCAGCAGTACCTCTACAAGAACCCGAACGGCTACCGCTGCCA